>CAWDCQ010000066.1:0-28251 GCA_963800775.1 uncultured Methanomassiliicoccales archaeon
CAACGACGTATTGCTCATGGCGAACGTGAAGGGAAGCGAGGGGGAGATGATGGCGCTGAACCACCTGCTCGAGGTGAAGAACGTTTCGTTGTCTCATCCAGCAACCAGGCGGCAAGATCGACTCACCGACATCTGGGAACCGAACAAGCAGACGATCCTGGAAAGCGTGCCTCGTCCCCGGTGATCGAGGAACTGCTGAAAAGGAGCGACCTGACCCGCCCCAGATGGTCCAGGAAGCGCGCCGGATGGAGCAGAACCAGAACATTTCCAGCGCCCTGCCGAGATATTCAAAGCTGGGCGAGATTGGGACCTACGCCGACCTTCTGGCCCGGACCTTCAAGACCGAGGGCAGGGAGGCCATGGTCCGCGCGACGGAAAGCGGCAGGAAGAAGGACCATCGGATAAGTCCATCTCCTTTGCGTTCCTGAGCTCCGCCGGCGACACGTCCAAGAATTGGCAGTTCAACAAAGAAGAAATGGACTAGGTGATGCCTGGCGCAATTCGCCCAGAAGATGCTGGATTCGATCGGTTCGGAGTACGACGAGGCCCTCCGGAACCTCTTGGCGGCATCGGGGGCGTCGAGCTGGTCGAGCTGAAAAAGAATTGATCCGCCTGCCCTAGGGCAGGCCAAATGAGCTGGGCCGGCCTCTTAGAGCGCCCGGCCGTCCTCCTTTGCCCTTTCGATAAGCTCCTTATTCTCCCGGGCCGCGCCGGGGCTGTTTCCGGAAGTCAGCAGGATGCTGTCGTTCAGATGGAAACCGTACATTTTCAGCAATTGGGTCAAACCGTTGGTTACGCCCTCGAACATCTTCGGGTCAGGATTCCCCTGGGTGGTGACAACGATCGCCTTCTCCCGGGCTTCAGGCTGATCTTGAAGTCATACCCCTCGCTGCTGCGCCGTGAGCCCGTCCCGAGGAACTGATAGAGCCGGTCCTCGAACAGCTTGAACTGTCCGCTGTATTGCATCATATATATCGGTGCCCCGAGGACGACGGCGTCGGCCTCTTCGATGGCCTTCATGACCTTTGTGAGGTCATCTTCCAGCTTGCAGCGGATGTGGTTCTTGCAGTGCATGCAGGCCTGGCAGCCTTTGTAGTTCATCTCGCCCAGGAGAAAGATTCCGTCTCGTGGCCCTTCTCCTTGGCTCCATCTAACACCGCCTGTACCAGCGTTTCTGTGTTCGCGTGTTTCCTCGGGCTTCCTACGATACCTATGACTTTCATCGACAATCCTCTTGCAGTAATAATGCAAGCCACCATATTTCAATAAATTTCGTCAAGGGTGTCCCGTCAGACCGCTCCTAGAACTAGATCTCTGGACTGACCGTTTCATCTGAGAGCTGTTCTGGATATTCGAGGGGGCTGCCTCAAGCATCTGTTTCCAGATCACCGGGGGAATGAGCTCAAAGGCTGACCAGTTCGTAATCTCGGTGCCCAATCCAATCTCCTCTCCGTAGCTCAGCTGCCGCTCTCCGTTCGCCTGGTGCCTCAGGCCCTTGAACTTGTCCATCCCCGCTTCGAGGTTGGTCTGCAGCAGCGAACCGGCCATTCCCACCTGTCTGTTGACCAGGTCGAAACTCGCCTGGTCTATCGCCACCGGGTCCGTGGATGCGACGAAGCCTATATCCGGTACGATGGGGGCGTCGCTCCAGGGCGCACAGTCGCAGTCAGGTGTGATGTGATCGGAAGTTCATGTACCCCATCTTCTTGGGGTGCGGTTTCGTCACCCCGTAGGCGTACTCCGTCATCCTCTCGATCATCATGGGCACATCCGCCGCCCAGTTGATGTCGATGGCCTTCTCCGGGCAAACGGTAAGACACTCTCCGCAGCCGATGCAATCCCCGGTCGATATCTCTGCCGCGCCTTCCGTCACGCCAATCGCCCCTTCAGGGCATACCGCTGCGCAGGCACCGCAACCTACGCAAACGTCCCGATTGACGTCCATCCGGCAGTTGTGCTGTTCCCGCTTACCGACGGCCGGAGCACCGCCCATGGCGATGTTCTTGATCGCCCCCCCGAAACCGGTCATCTCGTGCGCCTTGAAGTGGGTCATCGCAATGATGCCGTCGGCGGTGACCAGGTCCCGGGCCAGTTTGACCTTCTTGAAGTGTTTCTTTTCCACGGTCATGTCCAGGTAGCTGTCGCTGCGCAGGCCGTCGGAGATGATCAGGGGCGCCCCGGTGACCGTGTAATCGAACCCATGCTCCAAGGCCGTCACCAGATGGTCCACGGAGTTGTGCCTGCTCCCGGAATAGAGCGTGTTCGTGTCGGTAAGGAACGGATTGCCGCCATGTGCCTTCACCCGGTCGACGACCTTGCGCACAAAGACCGGGTTGATGTACGCCGTCGTTGCCCCTCTCCCCGAAGTGCAGCTTGATGGCGGTGAGGTCGCCGGGGCGGACCACATCGCCCAGTCCTGCCTGCTCGAACAGCTCCCCTATCTTGTTGATCTTGTTGCCCTTCTCCGTCCTCGTCCTAAGATTGCAGAAGTAGACCTTCGCAGACATGAAACTCATCCCGAGAAATCGGATATGCGAGCATGTGATATTATTATTCATCAATCAGCCGGGCGTCCTCGTTCCGTTTCCGGGAGATGACCGATCCTGACGAGTTTTAAGAAAGCAGTCGATCAGCGCTCTCCGGAACCAGGCGTTGATCGTCCGTCGATCATCAGGATAATATCCGGACATCGATCACCATGTGCGACTTGCACGGCGCGAAGGCCTTTACCTCTTTCACCTGGAGCACCTCAAAGCTCCTTCCGCATGCCGCCCTGGTGAACGCACCTACCAGCTTTTCCGGTATCTCGTCGACGGAGCACACGTCATGATAGTGTATCACCCCTCCCTTCCTGATCAGGCTCCATCGCCTTGGGAAGGCTGGCCTCGGTCGATCCGATGTAGCCCATGATTATCCGGTCGGCCAGGTCCTCGTAGGGCAGGGTGCGGTTATCGCCCAGATATGTCTCTACCACGCTTTCGACCCGGTTCAGCACTAGGTTCTGCCTAAGGTAGGAATGGGCCAGCGGATTGATCTCGCAGGCGATCACCCGCTTGGCCCGGGCCAATTTCGCCAGCGGCAGGGTGAAGTACCCGATGCCGGCGAACATGTCCACCACGGTCTCGCCGGTGCAGTCTAGCTTCTCCCATTCTCTTCTTCTCGTCGAAGTTCCCAGAAGAGAACATGAGCTTGGCCGTGTCCAGCTTGTATAGTATGGCCCCTTCGTGATGCACTGTCACCGTTTCCGAGCCGTAAGCGATCTCCATTCTCGGGGTGCGGAACGTGCCGTCGATGTATCCGCGCTCGTCCAGCACGGTCCTGGCCCCCAGCTGCTGGGCATATGTCCGGGCGATCTTCTTCAGATGCGGTCTTAGAGGTTCCGGGAACTTGGCGATGAGAACTTCACCCAGCATCTCCCACTTATGGGGGAGCAGATCCGCCAGCTCATCCGGGAGTGCCAGTTCTTCCTTGATGAGATCGAAGGGGGCGCGGTGGCACTCCCTTTCCCGTGGATATCCATCGACTATGTCCAGACCTTCCGCTTCAATGACCGCCTGATCGACCCTGTCGGTCAATGGAAGAAGCACGTGTTTGCCCAGCTCCATGATCCGGACGTCCTTGCGCACGTAACCTTTGCTGTTCAGCCTTTTGCGGATCGCCTCCGCCTCCTGCCGGGCCACTTGCGCGCATCTCATCGGTTTTCAAAAAGGACGCGGTTATTTGAACTATTCCGGTCACTTGAACAGCAATGAGCCGAGTATCTGCGGGGAGAACCTGAGGAGTGCCGGCACCGACCGGAGGACCGCCGGGGCCAGTTCCGTCGGTCTGTCGATGTCCCCCGATTGCAGAATGGCCTTGACGTTCGGTTTGGACATGAGCTTTCCCACACTGTCCAGCTTCTTGTCGTTCAACCTGACGAAGACCTTGCGGACCCGGTAGCCGCGGTCGAGCTCCCGGCCGATCCGCTCTTTCCATTTTTTCTGATATTCCGAAAGGGAACGTTCGCTCATGTCGTTCTTCTTCAGGACCTCCATGGCGGTGGCGGCTGCGCACTCCGCGGAGATCATGCCGGTGAAAAGGCCCCCGCCGCTCAGCGGCTTTGCCATTCCTGCGGCGTCCCCGGTTATCATGACCCTTTCCGCATAGGTCCTTCGCCGGGTGCCCAGCGGGATAACGCCGGAGTAGGTGGCCAGTCTCTTTGCGCCGTCCAGCCCCTCCGCTTCCATGAGCGATTTGAGATAGGCGCTGGGTGGGCCGTTGCCCTCCGACACGCACAGTCCGATGCGGGTGAAATCCCCGCACGGGATCTTCCACGCAAAGAAACCCGGCGCCACCTTGTTGCCCAGATAGACGTGGACATGGCTCTGCTCGTCCATGCGGCGGTCGAGGTCCGATTCGATCCCCTTCACTGTGTCCCGGGGCGGGGGCAGGCCGGCCATCTTCGACACGGTCGATTTGTATCCGTCCGCGCCCACCAAAAGCTTGCTGCGCACATCTTCCTGTCCCTGCACCCGGACGGTGATCCCATCGTCCTTCACCGCATAATCCAGGAACTTGGCCCCGGTGAGGTACTGGGCCCCGGCCTCCACGGCCCGGTCCTTGCAGCGCTGGTCATACTTGAAGCGGTCGACCACCACGGCCTTGACCTCTTCCCCGTCCAGCCGGATATCGGCCCCTCCCGGGAAGTGAAGGACCATGCCGGTTATGCGGTTCAGCACCGAGTCCTGCGCCCCGACCATGTCGATTACCCGGGCCGTCACAAGTCCCGCGCACTGCACCGGGAGCCCGGCGTCGACGTGCTCCTCCAGGACGACAGTGGGGTGCTCCCTGGCGGTGATGGCCGCCACAGCGCATCCCACCGGCCCCCCGCCCACCACAACCAGGTCCTGCTCCATCGGCTAAGCGAATCTTGCCCAGATATTAGCTACTTTGGTCATTATCGGCGGATGAGGTCAACACAGCCTTCGGACCATGGTCCATGAGGTCAACAATGGCCATACCGCGCATGCGGTTTCAGCGGTCCCGTTTGCCGGTGTGAATTCCGTGCCTACACCATCTCAGGTTGTGATTGGATAAAAAATGGTCGCCCCTCGTCCTAACTCGGACGAGAGTGATGAAAGACGGGGCGTCCCCGGTTCACTTCTTGCAGACCTTTTCCCAGTCCTTCAGGAACTTGTCGATGCCGGCATCGGTGAGCGGGTGCCTGAACATCTTCTTCAGCACGTCGTAAGGGATGGTCGCCACATGCGCTCCCAATCTGGCGGCCTCGGTGACGTGGATCGGGTCCCGCACGGACGCCACGATGACCTCGCAGTCGAACTCGTAGTTGTCCAGTATGTCCATGATCTCCCCGATCAGGTCCATGCCGTTCTGGCCTATGTCGTCCAGCCTGCCCACGAACGGTGAGACGTACCGGGCACCGGCCTTTGCTGCCAGCAAGGCCTGGTTGGCGGAGAAGATCAGGGTCATGTTGATCTTGATCCCTTCGGATGCCAGTATCTTGGTGGCCTTCAGCCCTTCCTCGGTCATCGGGATCTTCACCACGATGTTCTTGTTCCCGGCCGCGATCTTCCTCGCCTCGGGGACGATCTCGGCCGCGGTGATGCTGACCGCTTCCACGCTTATCGGTCCGTCCACTATGGCGCAGATCTCCTTCACCAGGGTGCCGAAGTCCTTGTTCTCGCGAGCCACCAGCGAAGGGTTCGTAGTGACCCCGTCTAGGATCCCCCAGCTGTTGACCTCTTTGATCTGATCGATGTTTGCCGTGTCTATGAATATCTTCATTCTCAGCGCCTCCTGATTACTTCCTCTGCCGCCTCGACGACCTTGTCCTTCGTGAGGCCGTACTTGGTCATGAGCTCGTCGCTCTCGCCTGACTCGCCGAAGATGTCGGCCATGCCCACGAGCCTCATTGGCACCGGGCGGTGCTCCACCAGGTAACTTGCCACGTATGAGCCCATCCCGGATATGACGTTGTGCTCCTCGGCCGTCACGATCCCGCCGGTCTCGGTGGCCGCCTTGTGCAGGGCCTCCTCGTCCAGGGGCTTCACCGTGGACATGTTGATGACCCGGGCCGAGATGCCCTTGGTCTTCAGGACCTCTGCCGCCTCTAGGCACGCCGCGACCATCTGGCCAGCGCCTATCAGAGTTATATCGGAACCTTCCAGGGGGACCGTCGCCTTGCCGATCTCGAACGGAGTGTTCATGTCGGTGAAGTTGGGCACGTCCACTCGCCCCATCCTCAGATAGCAGGGACCGGCCTTTGCCGCCACTGCCTTGGTTGCCTTGAACGCCTCGGTGGCGTCCGCCGGGACCACCACGGTCATGTTGGGAAGGGTGTGCATCAGAGCTATGTCCTCCATGGTCTGATGGGATGCCCCGTCGCCCCCGACGCTGATGCCCGCGTGGGTGGCGGCGATCTTCACGTTCATCTTCGGGTAGGCCACGGACTGCCGGATCTGGTCGAAGCAGCGTCCGGTGGCGAAGACTGCGAAGGTCGAGGCGAAGACGGTCTTGCCGGCGGCGGCCAGCCCTGCCGCCGTCCCGATCATGTTCTGCTCTGCTATGCCGACGTTGAAGAACCTTTCCGGGAACTCCTTGCCGAAATCAGCGGTCCGGGTCGAACCGGACAGGTCCGCGTCCAGCACGACGATGTCCGCGCGGGACCGGCCCAGCTCCACCAATGCCTTGCCGTACTCTTTTCTCTGGCTGCCGTAGGTCCACTTCATTGGTCTTCCCCCAGTTCCCTCAAGGCACGGCGGGTCTCGTCCGCCGTGGGCGATTTGCCGTGGAAGGCCAGGTTGTTCTCCATGAAGGAGACGCCCCGGCCCTTGATGGTGTGCGCGATAACGACCGTCGGCCGTCCCTTGGTCTCCTTGGCACGGTTGGCCGCGTCAAGGATCTGCCTCATGCTGTGGCCATCGATTTCCAGTACGTTCCACCCGAAGGCCTTCCATTTGTCCGCCAGCGGTTCCAGGGACATTATGCTCTCGGTGGTGCCGTCGATCTGGAGCTTGTTCCGGTCCACGAAGCAAAGGACGTTGTCCAGTTTGTAATGTGATGCCAGCATGGCCGCTTCCCATACCTGCCCTTCGGCCATCTCGCCGTCGCCGCAGATGCAGTAGACACGATAGGACTTCTTGTCCAGCTTGGCCGCCAGGGCCATCCCGTTGGCCGCGCTCAGGCCCTGACCAAGGGAGCCGGTGGACATCTCCACTCCCGGGGTCTTGGTCCGGCAGGGATGCCCTTGCAGGCGGCAGCCCATCTTGCGCAGGGTGCCGAGCTCCTCGATCGGAAAATAGCCGCTCTCGGCCAGCGCCGCGTAGTAGATCGGTGCGGCATGTCCCTTCGAGAGCACGAAGCGGTCCCGGTCCGGCCACTCCAGTTCTTTGGACCTTTGGTTCATGATGTCGAAGAAGAGAGCGGTCACGATGTCCGCGGAGGACAGCGATCCACCGGGGTGTCCGGATCCGGCGGCATGCGTCATCCGGATGACGTGGCGCCTGAGCAGATTGGCTTTTTTCTCTAGGTTGAGGATGGTATCGTCGTTGTACGAGGTCACGAAGAACACCTCTAAGGTGGGATGGGGGTTGGTCAATGGCCCAATTCTATTTAATAACTTATTGTGCGGGTTATTCGTTTGGCGAGGAATGTGGTCTGCCATTTGCTGTCATCGATGCCCGCCCATCTTTACCACAATCGGTCCCTGAGCGTTCCATTTAATAACTGGGCATGCCGATACTGACCATGATGGCGTACTGTTACGATATTCCCTGCGGAGGGAACACGGTCCTAGAGCAGGTGGTGGAGAGGCTCAACAACGATGTCGAGGTTCGCACCCTATGGAAGGCCTCCAATGTGACCGCCATCGACCGCATGGGCTATTCCGATCACGGACCGACGCACATCAAGATCGTTTCGAAGCTGGCGCTACGGATGCTCCAGATACTGGTGGACCACGGGATGAAGCCCAACATCGTGAAGAACTACGGGCTGGGGCTTTCCGATGCCGAGGTGGTCGTGGTGCTGGCGGCCTCACTGCACGACATCGGCCACGCCATCCACCGGACCAACCACGAGGAGATGTCCCTCATACTGGCCCCGCCCATCATCAAGCGGGTGCTGGAGGGCCTGTACGACGACGCCGAGAGGACCATCATGATGGTCGAGACGATGCATGCCATGATATCCCACCACGAGGAGATATTCCCGCTCACGCTGGAGGCAGGGGTGGTGCGGGTCGCCGATGCCTTGGACATGGAGAAGGGCAGGGCCCGGGTCCCGTTCCGGGCGGGCAGCATCAACATCCATTCAGTTTCCGCCTTGGCCATCGAGAAAGTCCGCGTGGTCGAGGGCAAGGAGATCCCGATACACGTCGACATAACCATGAACAACTCCGCTGGAATCTTTCAGATAGACGAGCTGTTACGGGAAAAGATAGAAAAATCGGGGATCAGGGACAAGATCGAGATCACGGTTCATGTCCCGAAGGAAGAGACCAGGATAGTGGAGAGCCTGAAGCTCTGACCACTTCAGTCGTTCTCGATCCTGGGTGCCAGCAGGTACTTTACCTTGCCCTTTCCACCGGCGAAGTCGAACTCGATCTTGACCGGGAGGTCGTTCCCCAGGTTGATCACGACGACCGTTCCGGAGGGAATGGCGCGGATCATGTTGGCGAAGTAGTCCATCGGGAACAGGGACTTTATGCTTTCCTTGCAGTCCAATGAGACCAGGAGGTCCTTCGGCAGTTTGAGGGTGACCGAGTCTGTGTCCCCCTCGGACAGGAGTTCGAACTGTTCCGGCGTCGCCGTCAGGGCGATGTGGTCCGATATGCTTTCCGAGGCCTTGATGCCCCTCTGCAGCTCTTCCACGTTCACGGCCACCTTGGCCGGCAGGTTGAGGTTGGGGACCTTGGTGTCTGCCATGCCCTCGGTGGAGACCAGGCTCATGCGGCGAGTGACGTTGCCGACGGATATGACGAGCCTTCCCCGCTCCTCGTCATGCTTCATCTCGATAGTGTCGCCGGCCTTGGACAGCCGGATGACCTCACGCAGCTTGTCCAGGTCGAGGCCTATCTCCGTCTCGTTGGCGGAGAACTGCTCGAACGCACCTTTGTCAATGGACATGTCGATCATGGCCACGTGGGCCGGGTCGACCGCCTTCAATGTGATCCCGTTGGCATCGATCTTGAACTTAGCTTCATCGATGAGCGTTGAAACGACGTCCACGACGCCCTTGAGCGTCTCGGACTTTAGCTTGGCTTGGAACATCAGACTCCCTTCCATGCAGTAAACAGGTTTGGTTTAATAATCTTTTGCAGAACGTAGCCAGCATGTAATCTGATCGATTCCATAAATACGACCACGGATGAGCATGGCAACCACAGGGATTTGATCTTTCCTGGATGCCCCGAACCGTGCCGCCAGGGAAGTCGTGATGACCGCCTTCCGGGCAGCTGGGAACTCCCAGAAATGCCGCGGGGGCAAGTCCATTTGCCTACCCAGATAGGAAAATAACCTATGGTCCTCTGGTCTTTCTTCAACGTCAACGATCCCCCGAGCTCGCCGAAACGGTGAGGGGAATGGGAACAGGGTTTAACCGTACTCGCGCCAGGAGGCACCGCATTCGCAGCAGCGGTATATCTTGGTCTCCGGCTCATCGGCCGCCCTGGTCTGCCTGAGCACCCAGAATGCCTCGTTGTGCTTGCACTTGGGACATTCGACCTTGGTCTTCGGCAGCGTCGGCGCCGAGCTCTCGACCACCATCTGCTCCTTATCCTTGCCCCTTATGATGCATGTGTCCGCCTTGTTGGAGATCACATCATACTCTTTCTGGCATCGGTTGCACCAGATCTTGCCGTTCTTCGGTAACGCAAGGGCTTTACATGTGGGACAGAACATTAGAACTCGCCAACTCGCAGGAAATTTACTACCGTATTTATATTCTTCTTCTCCACCGTCCTTCGAGGGCGATTGAGCGGCATTACACGAACCTGAAGTCGTCCGATTCGGATTTCTTTCCCGTGTCCAGCTTCTTGTTCTGGGTGCGTGAGCCCTTCGCCGGGCCCTCGAACTTGGCGCTGTTCAGGTTGCGCTCGAACTCCTTCTGCCGGCGTTTCCTGACCGGTTCCTCTTCCTCTTCTTCCTCCATCGCCTTCGCCAGGGTGCGGGAGCGTGCGGGCGTGTGGGAGAAGCCGCGGCTGTTGCTGGAGGTCTCCCTCATGTCGTTGAAGCGCATCGACGGGGCCTTGCTGGGTTCCTCTTCCTCTTCATCGTCATCTCTGGCCTTGCCTTTGCGTTTGCCGAGGCCCCACAATCCGGTCTTGGTCTTGGGCTTCGGCTCTGCCGTCCGGGCATGGGCACCGTGGTCCCCTCCGTGCTTGGCCACATACTGCATCTCCCGAAGGGACTGCAGAGCCATGGCGCCTCCGATGTATGCGAACGCGATGCCCAGGATGTAGAAGTCCAGGCGTACGCCGTTGTTGCCCTGGACGGTCCCGATGAACGATTCCAGGTAACCGGTGGTGAAGTTGGCCAGGTCCTACCACCGGCACTGCCTGTGCCAGCGCCCCGAATATCGCGTCCGGGGCGAGGTCGACTCCGAACCAGACCGTGGGGACGATCTTGATCGTGACCATCGTGGCCACGAAGAAGACCACTGCCAGGGGTATGCTGACGGCGAAAAGTCCCTTCAAGGGGGTACCGGCCCTTCGGCCAGCGACATATCCGGCTATCATGGGCCCAAATATGGGGATCCACCATAGTAAAAACATCAGCACGCTGCCATACTTCACCGCCGACCAGTAGCTGAAAGGGTCGTCCGATGACGAAAATAACCAGGACCGCCGTGTTTTCTCCTTCCTTCGCTCTCATCTGAAAGTCGTATACTCCGCTCTTCATGAGCGATTTAGTAGCCTGGTCTTTCGTCGTTCGTACGTCGCCTGAAATGCAATTCCATCCCCCTTAGTCTGACGTGTGTCAGACAAATGAAAATCAGCAGGTCAATATAAAGAATTTGGGGTTCAATGCCCTCAGCCGTCACTTTGGCATGTAGCACATCAGATTGTACTCTCGCAGTGCTTCCCTAGTCCCTTCCGGGGTGATCGATCTAGGGCGGGTCTGGTGTTTGAGCATCTCATCAAACGGATAGTTGATGTATGCGCTCAGGCGCTTGAGCCTATCGGTGGGGAACGCCTGCCTCCCTAAAAGTATCTGGACTACGCTCCAGCCGGGATGGACTCGGGAGCGATAGCCCATCTGGCGGCCAAGCTCGTTCAGGGAGCCGGCCTTTTCGATCCCGATGGCTATGATCTTGACCCTGAAGCCGGAGGTCAGCCATATCTTTTCCGCCTCCTTGGGTTGCGGAACCCGGGAAATGCAAAGTCTGACATGGCAATGCTGATATGCAGATGCTTGTTAGATAAATCTTCCCAGAGAATGGCTGAAAAATAACGGCAACTTCATAGCCAGCATGTCAGGTGGTGTCAGAATTCGGGACCGGGGTGAGACCTCAACATATTTATATCGTACCACGTCTAGCCTGGTCGAAATCAATGGGAGTGTTCCGGACAGTCTTGAACATTGTTACGAAGGAGGAAGGCGACATCATCGACCTGACCGGAAAGGTCAGCGAGACCGTGAAGGTTCCGGATTGAGGGCCGGCATCGCCTGTGTCTTCGTGCCCCATACTACCGCGGCCGTTTTCATCACTGAGAACGAGTCGGGCCTGCGATCTGACCTTGTCAGGAGCATGGAAAAGGTTTTCCCCAAGGGGTTCGGTTATGCTCATAACACTGGAGGGGACGGTAATGGCCACTCGCACATCAGGGCCTCGGTCCTCGGCCAGTCAGTTAGCGTCCTTTCAACGATGCATCACTTGACATCGGTACCTGGCAGAGCATAGTACTCATGGAACTGGACAACGAGGGCAGGTCCAGAAAGCTGATAATCCAGCTGGTAGGGGAATGACACTCACAGTCCTAGCATTAACAACCATCAACATCAAGCAAGAGACAAATAACAAAGAGGTAGAAAAGAATGAAATTAAAATTCCTAGGTGGCGCAGATGTAGTTGGCAGGCTCGGAATGCTGCTCAACAACAAGGGCGCTAATCTGTTGTTCGAATATGGCATGAAACCGATTAAACCACCAGAGTATCCGATCCCGGCCCCTCCACTGGAGACCGCGTTCCTTACTCACTGCCACATCGACCATTCTGGCATGATCCCCTGGCTGTGCGGAAATATGGCACTAAGGTGCACACTACCCCGTCAACGATCAGCGTTTGCGAACTGCTGATGAACGACACACTCAAGGTGGCGGATTCGGAGGGATACCCCCGGCCGTTCAACGAGAGCGACATCAAGTCCGCCATGCGGTGCTTCCGTCCAATGAAGTATGGGGACGTTCTGGATGTCGCGGGGTTCGAGGTGGAGTCGCATTCTGCTGGTCATGTGCCGGGCGCGGCCATGTACGAACTGCGAGGGGACAACACCACCGTCTTCACTGGTGACCTGCACACCTATAATACGAACCTAACTTGGGGTGCTCACCCGGTGAAATGCGATAACCTGATCATAGAAGCGACCTATGCTGGACGCCTTCACCCGGACCGAAAGAGGGAGGAGCAGAAGCTCATCGAGCGGGTCAGGGAGACGGTCGAAGGCGGCGGCAAGGCCATCATACCCATGCTTCGCCGTCGGACGTACCCAAGAAGTGATGCTAATCCTCAAGGACCTGAAGTATGACATGTGGGTCGATGGTATGGGCAAGACCGTCAACCGCCTATACCTAGAACAGCCGGAATACATACGTTCTGAACGCGACCTCAGGCAAGCCAAGAGGCGCTTCAACGAGGTGCGCGAGGCCAGCGGCCAGGGAGAAGGCAATGGAGGGCGAAGTCATCGTCACCACCGGGGGCATGCTGGACGGCGGTCCGGTCATCAGATACCTGCAGCAGGAGAGGGACAACCCCAAGAGCTCGGTCCTCATGACCGGCTTCCAGGTGGACGGTTCCAACGGACGCCGGCTGATCGACAACGGCGCCATCGACATCAGGCAGCCCGGCTCTGCGCCGGAGGAAGTGCCGGCCTCGATGCGGGTGGCATGCTCGGTGCAGCAGTTCGACCTGTCGGCCCACGCCGACCACAACGAGCTGCTCAAGTTCATCCGCGCCTGCAACCCGGAGAACGTGGTGCTGATGCACTCCGACAACAGGCAGGCCCTGGCCAATGACCTGAAGGACGAGTTCAAGGTGCATCTGCCGATGCCCGGCGAGGAATTCGAGCTGTAACCGGCAGCTATTTCCATCTGGGGCGTCGTAGTCATGGCCATGAGAATGGAAGACCTGCTAGCCGAGGACGAGGGGTATGGGGACATAACCTCGGACCTGCTGATCGGGAACGAAGGCGGAGCGGCGGAGATCCTGGCCGGCGAGGACTGTGTCATCGCCGGTCTGGCCGAAGCTGTGGAAGTGTTCCAGCTGATGACACTGGATGCCCGCCCCCAGGTCGAAGAGGGCTGCGAGGTCAAGAAGGGCGCCGTCGTCATGACCGTCAAAGGCTCCCTCAAGGCGATACTTCTCTGTGAGCGCCTCTCGCTCAACTTCATCATGCGCATGTCCGGCATCGCCACCGCCACTGCGAACATCCTTTGGGAGTGCCGCCGCATGAACAAGAACGTGCGGATAGCGGCGACCAGGAAGACCACTCCCGGGTTCCGTTTCTACGAGAAGAGGGCGGTCATGCTGGGCGGCGGGGACCCCCACCGCAACCGGCTGGATGATATGATTCTGATCAAGGACAACCATCTGGTCATCGTAGGTTCGGTGACCGAGGCGGTAAAGAAGGCCAAGTCCTACTCGTTCAGCAAGAAGGTGGAGATCGAGGTCGTGGTGCTGGAGCAGGCCAAGGAGGCGGCCAGGGCAGGGGCCGACGTCGTCATGCTGGACAACATGTCCCCCAAGGACGCCGAGGAATGTTACCGGGCAATAAAGGAGATTGACCCGCGGATCCTGGTCGAGGTCTCCGGCGGGATAACGCCGCACAATGCCCCGGAGTACGCAAAGCACGCGGACATCATATCCATGGGCTGGATCACGCATTCGGCGAAAGCGGCCCAGTTCTCCCTTGCCGTCACCAGCGTGCAGCGGTACTGATTCAGGGCAGCCGGGTCTTGTGGTATCTGAGCCCTATCTGCTCCGGTGTCGCGCCGAAGGCGAGGGCCAGCAGCTCGGAGAGATGCAGGACCGGCAATCCCTCCTTCTGCCGCACATCGAACTGGACAAAGCAAAAGGGACACGGGGTGAGGATGCAGTTGGCCCCGTTCGGCCGGAAGTTCGCCGTGGCATCCTCCAGCATCCTGGAGGAGATCTTCTCATCCACCCCGGCGATGCCTCCTCCGCAGCATTTGGGCCACTTTTCGCTGACCACCACCTCCGCGCCGCACCAGGAGGCGATCTCGTCCAGCAGCCTGGGTTCAAAGCTGTTATCGATGTTGAGCCTTTTTGACGGTCGGACCATGTGGCACCCCGGGTGGGCCGCGAGCTTGAACCGGTCCTGGGCGGCGGTGACCAGGGATCTGATCCGTCCTTCGCCCGCATCCCTGACGATATCGGCGAAATGCCTCACTTTGACGTTTCCGGCGTATTGGAGCCCGATCTCCTGGAGGATGGAGTTGGCCGCGGCCCTTGTCGATGAGTCCTCCAGCCTCTGCCGCGATTCCTCCAGTGAGAGGTAGCAGCCGTTGCACAGCGTGAGGATGTCCCGGCCCTCCCTCTCCGCCAAGGCGAGCATCCTGGCGGTGATCACCAGCCAGGTGTCCTCGGCCAACGAGCGCAGGCCGATCGGCTCGACGCAGCAGGTGGCGCCCGCCATCTGTTCATACTGCACCTCCAATCTGTCCAGCACGAACAGGGAAGAACTTTCCAGGAAAGGCAGCCGGGTGGGATCAGACAGCCTCGGAAAAGGAAGTACGGCCTAGTCAAGCCGGATCTCCCCCAGCCTGGTCCTCTTGATCATCAGGGCAAGCTCCGGCATGGTCTCCGGCGCAATGGCCAGATCGTCCAGTCCCAGGTCCTTGCGCAGCTTCTTGGTCATACCCGTGTTCGGGAAGGAGAGCCCAGAACGGATGAAGAGCTTAGCCTCCTCAGAGAAGTGTTTCGGAATGTTTCCCGGCCCGCCGCCCCGCCCCTCAGGAGCGTGATCAACTCGGCCGGGTCGACGCCCATCTGGCATCTCTCGGTGCAGGAATTGCAGACCGCGCACAGCCATAGGGACCGCTCCCGGTCAGGTTCCAGCGCGCCCAGGGACGCGCGGGTCAGGATATCGATGGGGCGTATCCCCCCGGCCTTCTCGGACGGGCATATACCGGAACAGAGCCCGCATTGCTGACACTTCCATATCGGCCTTTCCTCAAGGACCCGATCGAGGTCGGCGGTGCCGGCGCGGAGGGCTTTCACGTGCCGAGCATCGGTGCCGCCGGATTTTACTCTTTGCATTTTTCCGAGAATCGGAGGCTCAGAACTCCTTCAAGAACCGGGGCAGGTCGTTCCGCATGCTGGCATCGTTATACTTTTGCACCAGGCGGTAGGTGTCGTACAGACTGAACGCCCATACTCCGAGACTTGCCAGGGTGAGCCCGATGAACAGCGGGTCGGTGACCACCCGGTTGATCGAGGCCACATCGTTCACGTCGACGTTCATGGTCAGGAAGAAAGAGACGACGCTGAGTGCCACCAAGGTCACGATGTATACGATGCCTCGGGGGACCTTCCCCAGGTAGAGCTGGCCGACCCCAGGGACCAGGAAGGAAAGGACGAAGGCGATGGACAAGCTCTTGCGCGGGTATGCAGGCCGCTCGTAGGGCCCGGGCCCATACTGGCTCGGGGCGTATGGCATGCGGGCTGCTGTGTGAGGGAATATCCGCAGGCGGGGCAGAACCCCATGCTGGGGTCCGTCACGGTCCTTCTGCAATTAGGGCAAACCGTCATAGTGATCGTCACGGGAATCGTTCTGACATTAATAATCAATCCGATGATGTTCGCGCATAAGCACAATCATCAAATCGTCCGGAGGCGGTTAGAGTGGCAATGGACATCGACAAGGAGAAGTGCCAGGTGTGCGGGGGCCAGGCCAAGCAGTTTGTATTCGCCGCCTACCTGTGCGGCAGCGAGGAATGCGTCGAGAAGGCCAGGTTGGAAAGGGGCGGTCCCGGGGGCCACATGAAGAACAAGCATTCCGCCCCGATTACCAAGATCGAGGATCAGAAGGACTGATACGTCCTATCCTTCTTGACGATACGGGAAGCGGCCAGCACATGCAGGTCCACGATCGGGATGCGTTCCCTTTCCCGGTGGTTGCCCTGGTCCTTCTGGGCGCAGGACAGGTGCACGTAGCATTTAGGGCAGGCCGTCACCAGCGTCCCGGCCCCGGTCCCCCTCGCCTCTATGAGCCGCTCCACCTGCCACTTCTTGGTGTCGTCATCGCAGTTCGCCCAGCAGGGATTGCCGCAGCAGGACGAGGCCGTTCCGGAGCGTTCCATCTCCATAAGTCCGCCGCAGGCCAGGACGATCGCCCTCGGTTCCTCGATCACTTTCGAGAACCGCACCAGCTTGCACGGGTCATGGTAGGTGAACAGTCCTTCGCCCGGGGACAGCTCCAGTACGCCGTCGATGACCGCCCTTCCCACCATCTCCGCCAGGTTCACGATCTCCATGTCAAAGCCTGCGACCGTCTTGGGATATACGTCCGCCAGGGTGTTATGGCATTCCGGGCAGATCGTCACCACTCTCCGGGCCCCCGTTCTCTTCAGTTTTTCGGTGTTGGTCCGCGCCAGCCTATCGAAGGTCTCATCCTCGCCCAACCAGTGGGCGTCGTGCCCGCAGCAGAGCTCATCCTCCATAATTCGGGGCCGTATTCCCATGGCGTTGAGCAGACGGACCGCGGAACGGGGGATCTCCAGCATGTCGCGGGCGAAGCCTTTGAACAGCTGGTCGAACAGCGGGGTGCATCCCACGAACAGCAGCGTTTCCGAATCCGGGTCGAGCTCCAAGTCCGGGGTGACCCAGTCGGCGCGGTGCCCCCTGGTCCTGCCGGCCGCCTCGGTCCTCCTTATCTCACGCAGTATCCCGTTGTGTGACTGGATGGGGGGGAATCGGGCGTTGCTGTCCGCCCTCAGGTCCCGAATGAACTCGTGGAACCTCACTCCCGACGGGCAGATGTCCGAGCAGGCACCGCAGGTCATGCAGGACCAGATCTCTCCGTGGTCCAGCTCCCTTCCGGAAATGAAATCCTCCATGACCCTGCGGGGCGAGAAGCGGTTGTCCCTATGGGCCGCCGGGCAGGCGAACGAGCATTTTCCGCACTCCACGCACTTGGATGCATTGTACTTGCGGGCGGACTCTTGCAGGTCCATCTCACTCCCTCCCCAATGGCCCGAGATTTCGTACAAGGGCGGTGAACTCGGCCGCGGAGGAGGCGAACAAAGCGCCTTCAGCAGCGGATACCCAGCGCAGCAGCAACCGGCGCGGGTCGATGCCCATGAGATCGAGGAGCCTCCGGCAGCCCTCCACCTTGACCTCGGCCCTGCGGTTGCCTCCGATGTAATGGCAGTCGCCTAGGTGACATCCCAGCACCATGACACCGTCCGCCCCCATCTCGAAGCAGTGCATGATCATGCCCGGGTCCACCCGGCCGGAGCACATGACCCTGACGACCCTGATGTTGCTTGGATATTGTATTCGGCTCACTCCCGCCAGATCGGCCCCGGCGTAGGCGCACCAGTTGCAGCAGAAGGCCACGATGGCCGGTTCGAACGGTATTCCCCCTTCCGGCAAGGAGGGGCCGGCCTCCGCCAAGGGTTTGCGAACATCCGGACCGACCAACGAGGAAGCCATTGATTTACCTTGGAGCAAAGCCGGTGCCGGCAAAAAAGGGTTTCTATGCTCTCGTTGCCCGGCATGAGGAACGTTCGCCGTCCGCGCTCATTGTGAACGCATGATTAATAGCGGTCGTTCGCCCTTCCTCTCCCATGGCTCTTAAGATCGTCGGTTTCTCGAAGACGTCGCTGCTGGACTGGGACGGGCATGTGGCGGCGACAATATACCTGCAGGGCTGCAACTGGCGCTGCCTGTACTGCCACAACCCCGACCTTGTCCCGCTGGAACCATCCTATGACCAGCTAGACTTCGAGGAGATCGCCGAGTACGTCCAGAGCAACGCCGACTTCCTGGACGGGGTGGCCATATCCGGCGGCGAGCCGACCATCCATCCGGACCTGCCGATCCTGGTCGCCAAGCTGCGGGACCTGGGCATGAAGATAAAGCTGGACACCAACGGTTCCAACCCGGACATGCTGGAGGACCTGCTGGGCTCCGGGATGCTGGACTTCGTGGCCATGGACATCAAGGCCCCCTTGAACGAGAAGTACCGGGAGATCACCAAAGTCAACGTCGACCTGGATGCCATCAAGCGCTCGATCCGCCTGCTGATGACCTCGGACGTCGACCACGAGTTCCGCACCACCGTCGTGCCTTTCTTGCTGGAGGAGAAGGACATCGAGTCCATCGCGGCCTACATCGGGGGGGCGAAGAAGTACGCCCTGCACCAGTTCAAGAACGACTCCACGCTTGAGAAGAAGATGGAACTGGTGTCGCCCTATCCGGAGGAGAAGCTGAGGACCATGGCAGACATCGCGAAGGGATACGTGCGCAAGGTCGTCCTGAGGGGAACCAGTTAGTAAAAGCCGGGCTCCGATAAGCAGGTCAAATCTATTTTATACGGCCAAATCCTTGAATGCCCATCGACGTACCCAGACCATATTGGCCAGTACGTTCCTTGGAGCGCGTGTCCGATGGAAAATGTGAACGGAAGGCTGAAGACCTATATCGATGGATTTGACAGGATATTAGAGGGCGGCGTCCCTACCGGCCACATCGTACTCCTCGCGGGCACTCCGGGCACAATGAAGTCTTCGCTCTCCTACTACATGCTCTACAATCACGCCCAGGAGACCAACGCATGCTCCGTGTACGTCACGCTGGAGCAGTCCCGGGAATCGCTCCTCAGGCAGATGGAGAAGATGGGCATGCACACGGACAACGTCAAGGACCAGTTGAACGTCCTCGACCTTTGCGTCATCCGGAAGAAATTGAAAGAGATATCCGCCGGGAGCTCCTGGCTCCATGTTTTCAAATCCTATCTCACGAACCTCAAGCAGAACCTGAACTACTCCATCCTGGTCATCGACTCCCTGGAGGTGCTGGAGACGATGGCGGAGATATCCAACCGCAGGACCGAGCTGTTCTACCTGTTCGAATGGCTCAGGGACCTCGACGCCACCGTCTTCCTGATATCCGAATCGTCCACCGAAAGGATGATGGATGGGCGGTTTGACGAAGGCTACCTCTCAGACGGCATCATCTCACTGAAGATGCAGGTGATCCGGGACGTGGAGACCCAGAGGCGCATCCGCTGCGTCAAGATGAGGGAGACCAACCACGACCCGTCCTACTATTCGCTCCTCTACAACGGAGGAAAGTTCCAGGCCACCAAAGTGATCTCCGAGTAAGTCTGGGTGCCTTAGCATGTCAAAATACGAGTGTCCGCGGTGCGGTTCAGGGGTCAAGCCCAACGACATCCAGTGCGACCGCTGCGGCGAGATGCTCAAGCTGGTGGACCAGCGCAAATCACGGGAGGGGGACATGCCCTCCAACATCGTCATCGACAAGGTCATAGCCGAGGAGCAGACCTCGATTCGGCTGGATTCGTCCGATTTCACCTCCCTCTCCAAGCTGCGGAAGATCCTGGAAGAGAAGGACAAGGAGATCTCCGCGCGGGAAAAGGCGATCCTCGAGAAGGAGAAGAGGATGCAGGAGACCTTCGACAAGATGGAGAAGGACCACAACCAGCTGGAAGAATCGGTCCGAGCAGTTCGAGTCCGACCAGATAATGATCAAATGCAAGGAGATGTCCATCCGGGAGAGGGAACAGGAACTGGAGCTGATGTCGGAGAAGTTCGACAAAGGCATCCAGGAGGTCATGTCCCTGGAGGACAAGTTGAAATCGTCCCGCATCACCGCAACGGACGTGCAGAAGCTGGACGATATCCGCAAGAGGTATGGGACGGCGGTGGAGGGCGAGCAGCTCAAGCAGAAGAAGGCCCTGGAAGGTGCAGTTCGAGGAGAAGCTCATGGAAAAGGACCGCCTGGTGGCCGAGCTGAAACAGACCAGGGACCAGCTGGTGGCGGCGACCGGGAGGATATCGGAGCTGCAGGCGCAGGTCAAGGCCGAGATGGCCGCATTCACCACCGGGGAGAAGATGGAAGAGGAGGAGTCCGTCACCCGCGCCGCCATGAAGGCCAGGGTGGACGAGCTGCTGCAGGCGGTAAGGCCGGAACTGGATTCCCAGATCGGGGCCGGGATCAAGGCCGCCGGACCGGACCGGACCATCCACACGCACATCGAGAAGTTCGACACCATCCTGGGCGGGGGCATACCGGAGGGGCACGTCATCCTGGTGAACGGAGCGCCGGGAACGATGAAGTCGACCCTCACCTACACCATACTGCACAACGCCGCGAAGTACGACGGGATAAGCTCCATGTACTTCTCCCTGGAGCAGTCCAGGGCATCCATCCTCAGACAGATGGCCCGGCTCAAGATGCCCGACCAGCACGCGGCCGAGCACATGATGGTGGTGGACATGATCGACCTGCGCAAGGAGATGGAGAACGTCCATGGCGATTGGAGGGACATCCTGCTCCGCTACGTCAAGAATGTTTTCGCCGAACGCCCGTTCCGGGTCTTCGTGCTGGACTCGCTCGATTCGTTCAAGGCCATCTCCGATCACGATTTCACCCGGCAGGACCTGAAGGACCTGTTCGACTGGTTCAAGTCCCTCGGCATAACCGTGATGCTGATCTCGGAGAAGCCCATGGACCAGCTCCTCGAGAGCTCGCAGAGCGAACTTTACCTGGCGGACGGCGCCATAGAACTGATGATGAGGCAGGTCGACGATTCGAAGGTCTATCGGTGGGTGCGCTGCTCCAAGCTCCGGGGCATGAACATCGATACCAGGTATTACGCCATATTCCACGACAGTGAGCAGTTCAACCTGTCCATACCGATCGTCGATTAAGGAATGGAATCTATCGTGGTTATCGTTCCTGTATATTCGGGAAGATACATTAAAAACCCAGCGCGTCGTTCATTTTGACGAGGACGGATGGGTATGCAGATCACGCGCGTAAAGACATACATTGAGAATCTCGACGATGTCATGCAGGGCGGGGTCCCGAAAGGACACGTGGTGCTGCTGGCCGGCGCCCCCGGGACCATGAAGTCCTCGATCGCCTACTCCCTGCTCTTCCAGAACGCCATCAAGAACGGCACGAAATCCCTCTATATGACGCTGGAACAGTCAAGGGAGGGCCTCCACCTGCAGATGGAGTCGATGGGCATGGACCCGGACAAGGTACGCGACACGGTGAACGTGCTCGACCTGGGCATCATCCGAAAGTCCCTGACCCAACTGTCAGCAAAAGGAAGCTGGATGCAGGTATTCAAGATGTACGCCGAGAACCTGAAGGCCTCCCTGGGCTACGAGATCCTGGTGCTGGACTCGCTCGACGTCCTGGAGATGGCGGCGCAGATGAAGCCGGAGGAGCGCCGCGCGGAACTGTTCTACATGTTCGAGTGGCTGCGGGGCCTGGGCATGACCTGCTTCCTGATATCCGAGTGCAATCCGGAACTTGCCAACTGCACCCACCGGGACGAGGCCTACCTGGCCGACGGGGTCGTCCTGCTGAAGATGGCGGAGATCGGCGACACCGACGTGCAGCGCCGCATACGCGTCGTCAAGATGCGCTCCACGAACCATGCCAACAACTATTTCTCCCTGCTGTTCGACCGGGCCTCGTTCCGCGCCACCAGGGTGCTGAGCGAGTAGTTCAGCGTCCCGGGTGCTCGAGGAAGAACCTCTTCACGTCGGCCACCGGGTCGTCGGTCCTCTCCATTTCCAGGTACTTCGTGAACCTGGGCGCCCGGCTGTCCAGCACTACGGCGCAGCCGATGTCTTCTCGGTCCGGATGAGCCGGCCTATCGACTGCATCATCCGCCTTGCCGCCGGCACGTTGACCGCGTATTCGAACCCCTTCCCGCCGAAGCGCTGGTCGTAGAACTCACGCAGCCTTTCCTGGCAGAGCGATGGCTTCGGATAGGGGATTCCGACGATGACCACCATCTGCAGCTCCTCGAAGGGGAAGTCCAGCCCTTCCGAGACCCGCCCCCCCATCACCGCAAAGAAGACCGCACCCTTGCGGGAGTCGCGCTTGAAGCGGCCGATGTCAGCGACCAGCTTCTCCTGCGATTCCCCCTGGACCTCGCGGTAGACCTTCTTGGTCAGCAGCCGTCTCGTTCCGGTACAGGTAGTTATGCAGCATCGCATGGGACGGGAAAAAGACCATGGTGTTTCGCGGGACGGCGTTGGCCAGATCGGAAACGTGGTCATGGAGCTTCTGGACCGCGTTGGGGTCCGAACGGGACTCGTATTTTGTTTCCACGTCCTCCACAAAGAGTACTTTACGGTTGCTCTTTCGGGAACGGAGATTCGAATTCGCGGTCCTGGTCCTTTCGCCCAGGCCGGACACGCGGACATACTGGTCCAAGGGCCGCAGGGTGCCCGACATGTGCACGGAGCCATGCACCTCGTGGAAGAACGACAGCGCTCCCTTGGGGTCCAGGCAATAGGCCTCGACCATGCCTCCCTCCTCCATGGTGGCCCTGCGCACGTAACGCGCATTGTCCGACGCGACCCAGTTGGTCAGGTCCCGGCCCAAGGTGAAGGTCGCCGAGGTCGGTTCCCGGCCGCTCTGGAGCCGCCTCTGGGCCATCTCCTCGCCGGTGGCCTGCATCTCCGCCACGATATCGGCCAGTTCGCCCCGGTCGCAGCCCAGCGCTTCGCACAGGGTTCCTTCGAGGAAGCCCCGGCCCAGCGCGACCTCGTCCTTGCCAGATTCGGCGCACAGTTCCGCCGCCCGGTCCAGAACGCTAAACAACGCTCCGGCCAGCTTCTTCAGGTCCACATCCTTGGAGAGCCGGGCGTTCCCCATCTCCCCGGCCTCGACGGTGACCATGGAGACGATCTTCTTGGTGATGCGGATGCTCTCCGCGTCCCGGGCCGCATCGGCCAGGTTATGGGCCTCGTCCACCACCAGGATGAGGTCGTCCGCCTCGGCCTGCAGCTGCTCCAGGAAGTGGTGGCGGACCTCGCTCGATATGATGTAAGGGTAGGGTGCGATGACCACCTTCGCCTCCGGCATCAGCATCTTTCCCACTTCGTAGGGGCAGGCGCCGTCGTTCTCGCAGAAACGGGAAAGTTCGTCCGACGTCGGCATGTTGTCAGCACAGTAGTTCTTGAAGTATGAATGGCCCAGGTGCACGGTGTTGGCGTAGTACGTGCAGCCCCCCTTGACCCCGTCCCTGGTGTTCTTCTTCTTGTGCTCGCATACCCGGGACAGTTCGCCTGGGGTAAGGTTGTCGACGGAGAGCTCCGACAGCATGGGGCAGCTGTTCCGGCGGCCCTGGAGCGATATCCCCATTACGTTCCGGCGCTTGCTGATGGCACGCAGCTCCTTGATGGCTATGGTGGCCTGTGAGTTCGTCCGGGTGATGTACACGACCCGCTTGTCATTGGCGAGAGCGTACTCCACCGTCCGGAGAGGGCGCACACCGTCTTGCCGGTCCCGGTCCCGGATTCGACCACCAGGTTACCCCCGGACTCGAGCACCTCGCCGATCAGTTCGACGAAATCCATCTGGTGCGGCCTGGGCGCATAAGGGAAAATGGAATTCTGGTATCCGGGTTGGCCGGAGGCGCGGTCTCTTCCGGTTTCTCTTCCTCCTGTCTCTCCTCCCTGGTCCCGGCCAGCCTGGTCTGGAACTTGGGCTTGGTGCCCTGATTGCCGGAGCCTGCACCGCCTTCCCTGGAGCGGGTCATCCCGCACTGCCTGCATATGAGCCTGTCGCCTACTGGTGCCATGATCGATTTGCAGCGGTCGCAGAACATCCCGGGCATTCAGAACGCGAACGGCGGCAGGGCTTAAAACCATTGCCGGATACTGCTTCCATCGGACGATTCATCGGTGGAGGTGCGGTTCCGCTGGAGTTCGGCCTGACATGCCAAATCGGGAAAGCTTTATCCCCCGCCCCCACGGTTGGTTATTGACGTGGATGCGATCAATGCCGCCCAGGAGCTCTTCCTTGCATTCTTCGCGATATATTTCGCCCTGAACATCGACCGCACCCAGCGCGAGTACGGTTCCTACGATACCTATGCGGCGTGGAACGGGAGCCGCCACGCATTTCGACGGCTGGTCACTGCCTGGGTGATCACATTCCTTTTCCCCATGGTCCAGTTCGCCATAACCTTCAGTCTTCTGGACGGTGTCAACGTGGCCCTGGACCTGACGTTCTCAGACACTCTCATGATCGTCGCGATCGGCTTCCTATCCTTTTTCCAATTTGGCTATTACCGCATCTTCGAGGCGATCATCAACCTTAGGCCAGAGGTTTTCTTCCTGGAAGAAGATCGACAGAAATATCTGAAAGAGGAGCGGCGCGAGTTCCGTTCCCATTTCGTGCCGGGCATCTTGTACATAGTGGGGTCGGTCCTTGTTTTGGTGCTTATTCTGGTCTTGTGAAGTTTCGGCCCTTAGATGCGGGCCACGGTGCTGATAAAGGTCCGAACAATACCCAGACGGGAATTTTTCATTGATGCCAGCACCGTCAGGAATTAATACCTTGAAGTATTGTTGAGGGACTCAAGGGCTCGTGGTCTAGCGGTTATGACGTTTGCCTCACACGCAGAAGGTCGCCGGTTCGAATCCGGCTGAGCCCACTCATCACTCTATCCAGACAATTATTATTTGAATTCAATTCAAACCTTTTCGGGGTTTATAGCTGGCTCGGATGGAAACATCGTTGGGCTCCTTAAGACCCAGTGGGTGAAGTTTTCTTTTAGGATAGGCGGGTAAGCTGATCGTTTTTCCGACACCGCTATCGTTCTTGGGGACGGCAGTCAACTCTTCCAGGCAATATGCCCAAGTTCCGCTGCAGAAGAATGATCCACATCGCTGGAACTAGGGAAGGAAGCTTCCTCCAGGAGTGGAAGGTCGCCTAGACTCGAGATCGATCGAGCGGGTCTGCGAAGGATAACTTTGTCGCATAATAGTTCTCTCTTGGAACAAATTACTAGCAATATCGTTCTAATTCAGAACAATTTTTATACAGTCTTGTCCTACTACAGAACAATATGACAAATCCACAAGAGGTCTTCGAGGAGAGTTCCACCTATGCCAAGAGCAAGGAACTGAGACCTCGGAGCTTTGATCTGAATGCAATCGTTGAGTCGTCGTCATCGAAGATAGTCGCAGTGACCGGCGTGAGGAGGTCGGGCAAGTCGAGCCTGCTCATGCTCCTAGCCAGCAATATCGAGGACACCGGCGAGAAAGTAGCTTACATAAATGCTGAGGACAGCCGTTTGCCGACCGGCACACTACTGGAAGAGGCGCTTAAATGGTTCGGGGACAAGGGATATCTCATCATCGACGAGATCACGTCGGCAGGGGATTGGAGCGGTTGGTTGGCTAGGAACCATGATATGCAAAAGGAAGGTTGAAGCTGATAGTCAGCTCATCGAGAACCGGGTTAGTGCTCCCGCCAACGGCGTTGCGAGGGCGCGTCAAGCAGATCGAGGTGTTTCCGCTCTCCTTCAAGGAGTTCATCGATTTCAAGGGAGTCACGATCGAAAACACGACGGCGGGCAGAGGAAAGACGGACAATCTACTGGTGGAATACGAGCGGTACGGGGGCTTTCCGGAGACAGCACTTCAAGATGAAAAGGCAGAAAAGGTGGCTTTGCTCAACGATTACTTCCAACAGATAGTAGCTCTCGATGTCGCCGATTCCGCTCGGGAGGAAATTGCGGCCGCCCGACTTTTCGGCAGGTATGTGCTCTCCAGCCCTTATTTCTCAGCCTCGAAATGCCTCAATTACTTCAAGTCGGTCGGCTACAAGATAGGCAAGGAGAAGATCCTCGTCCTGGAGCAGTTCGCCCAGGAGAGCTGCCCGTTCTTCTTCGTGCCGGTCACTGGGCGTTCCGTGAAGGACCGGGCACAGTACCCGAGGAAGTCTTATCCGGTTGACCCCGGACTCCTTTTCTCAGTCGGCGGGATCGAGGACAATGGAAGATTATTGGAATGCGTGGTATTCCTCGAATTGAGAAGAAGGCTCAGGAATGGCGAAGATGTCCTGTATTGGAGAGATGCCTCAGGAAAGGAAGTGGACTTCCTAATAGTGAAGGGTGCCGAGTGCGTGGGCGCATACCAGGTCTGCTACGAGATGAAGGCCCCAAAGACCCGGAAAAGAGAGATCGGTTCGTTGGTTGAATGCCTAGACGAGGTTCGATGCAGTAACGGAGTGATCATCACCTGGGGGGAGCGGGAGGACACTCGCCGAAGATGGCCGGATCAAGATCATGAAGGCGGTTGACTGGCTCCTTGAAAGATGAGGGCGACGACGATGATCGCCACGGTCTTGCCCGATAACCTCCGCAATCGGGCCGTTCAAAACGACCCGTTCGGATGCTTTAATTTTCGGCCGGTCCCAATCCCTTGGAAGAGCATGGGCTCTTCAACTCATAGGCCAGGTTCAGGGAGCTGTGCACCAAGTTCTCCAGGTGCTCCATCGTGTACTTGTTCTGGATGATCTGGTCCCAATCTTTGACCGTGTCCTCGTCGTATTCGCCCACCCAGGAGCATATCGCCACATCCGGCGTCTGGAAACCCAGCCATGAAAGGAAGTTCATGAGATTGCCGGCCACGTGCTGCAATCCGTCCACATGGCCGATTATGATCAAGCCGGCCACCTTGCCTTTGATCATGCGGTTGTTGAACCAGGTGTTTTGGTTCAGATCGAGTTCATGCGTTCCACGAACTTCTGCACCAGCCCACTGTGGTTGTTCCAGCGTATCGGCGTGGCCAAGAAAAGGATGTCCGTTGCCAGTATGGCATCGTACACCTTCTGCATCTCGTCGTCCAGATACTTGATGCTGCTTTGGCAGGGATACGTGCAGTACGCTGGATTCTCCGAGTAGTTGCCTTCGCAGTCGTAATATCTTTAGGTCGTTCAGTCGGATGAAGTCGGTGTCCGCTCCGAGCTCCCTCTGCATGGTCCAGGGCGGAGATCAGCAGCATCTCGGACTTGCTCATGCCCGGTGCTTGCCGGGACGAGCAAGAGACACCGATACCTTTATTCCCCTGGTCCTCTCCCTATCTGGAGGCGACACTTTGTGAATGCCGATCTTGTGGCCAACTATCGGGGCGGGCACAAATTAATCTTACTACAGACTCGACTATTTTAATTGTAAGGGGAAAGAGAATTCCGATGGGCAAATGGGAAGATCTGGAGGACGAAATGGCTTCCATGAGCTTTAGCGAGAGGAACAAGCTGCTTGCTGAGCTGAACTACTCCCTGTTATTGCATCGATTGTCCCACAAACGTGCCATGCCGTGGGGAGGAAAAGCCGACCCTGTTCTGTTTTCTCGGGAAGTATGATTGTGAATTGACGATGTTGGGCTGCCTGTGCCCAAACTGCCCGGTGAAGGAGAGGGCGGGCCTTTTGAAATTCTATTACTGCATCAGAGGGGACGAAAAGGCACAAAGAGGGCCATAGATACCGGAGATAGGTTCGTTTCCGGTCACCACTACAAATCCATGGTGGATACTTATCCTGTAAATAGAGAAATAATACATACGGGAGCATGAGCATCTCCAAGAACGACATCAAGAAGCAAAAGGCAAGCAAGAACGAAAAGTTGGCAGATCTCGAGACCAAGGCGGCGGCTGGCAGCGGGGCCGCCAAGAAGAAGCTGGCCAAGCTGCATAAGAAATGATCCTGGATGCTTGCCAGACATTTGTAATCGAATCTAGTAGTGTAAGCGGTTCGATGACCGGTCGGCCGATGCGTGAGGTCATCGGCACCGAATTCCTTTTCTGCATTCGATGGCCGGATGGTCGGGCGGAGCTATCCTCCACCGTGTTCTGATCTCAGCTCTTCCCGGTCGTTCTTGAAAAGAGTATCCTTTGAATGCGCCAGGATCCCACTGGCACTTCTTTTCATGATCAACGTGTGACGGGTTGTGACCGGGTCGGGCCCCACCTGGTCAACAAATCCACGTGCGGCATTCTAGTGTCAGT
>CAWDCQ010000067.1:0-18037 GCA_963800775.1 uncultured Methanomassiliicoccales archaeon
CAGAAGCGCGCGGTCCTCATAGGCGGCGTAATAGCCCGTAAAGAGGGTCGACACAAGCGATTCGCCGAACCCGTACATCATGGCCACAGCCGATCCGTCCTTCTCCAGGTCGTCCACGCCGCAGTTGAGCCAGGAAATGACCGAACCGTTGACCGTGGGGATGAACTCGGAGGGAGACTCGCCGTGCGATTTAACCGGCCGGTTCCCACCCTGCGGGATCGAGACACATATCACCTTCGGGCTCGGCGTGCCGTTCTGCTCCGCCTCTTGCATCCCGTTCGTTGGTTTCGTTGAGGCGGCCTCGCCGAGCTTCGTTCCCGTGTCCATAGAATCCCTCGCGTCAAAACAAGAGCGGCCCCTTATCCGGCAGGCGCGATATACCCTTTTTGATTTGTGCCATTAATAATTCAGCGCTGAAGATGCCATCAACGGCAAGATGTTTGGTACGTTCCGGCCTTCCTCGGCCGAATCCGGCGATGACCGGACACGCTCACCGGCCTTAGTCCGCCCGGTAACGGTAGGAGATGTTGCAGCTGCCTTCCCTCGATACCATGCACGGACCCATCGGGCGTTTGGGGTTGCAGCCCTTGCCGAAGGCGGGGCACTCCTTGGATTCGATAAGTCCGCGGAGCACCTCGGCGCAGCGGCAGTTGCCCATCTCCTCCTTGACCTCCGGTGCTGAGGCCAAGATCTTCTCGTGAACGACCCGGGCGTTATGACCATCGAACTCGGGGCGGAGACTCCAGGGCGCTCTTGGGCAGCACCGGGAAACCGCGCCAGTTCTTGTCCACAGGAACGAAGACATCCTCCAGCATCTTGATCGCGATCGGATTGCCCTCCGGTCTCACCACGCGGGAGTACTCGTTCTCCACCTCGGCCCGGCCCTCGCGGATCTGGGTCACCATCATGAACACAGTCACCAAGATGTCCAGCGGCTCGAATCCGGCGACCACCTGGGGAACGTGCATTTCCCGGGCGAACCGTCGAACGGTTTCGTCCCGATGATGGTGGCCACATGTCCCGGCTGGATCAGGCCGTCGATGCGCACCTCGCCCATCCTGAACAGCGCGTCCAGCGCTGGAGGGAGGATCCGGTGGCAGCTCAGGAAGGAAAGGTTCTTCGGAACCCCTTCCAGCAGGACCGAGGCGGTGGTCGGGCTGGTGGTCTCGAATCCGATGGCCATGAAAACGGCTTCCTTTACATCGGGGGCGATCCGCACAGCGTCCTCGACGGAATATACCACCCGGACGTCGGCACCTTCCGCCTTCGCATCAGCCAGGGAACCGATCGGGGTCGGCACCGTCAGCATGTCCCCGAACACCGCGATGGTGACCCCGTTCTTGGCCAGGGTGATGGCCTCGACCACTTCCTTGGTGGTGGTGACGCAGACCGGGCATCCCGGGCCCTGCCGGATGCGCACACCCACCCCGCTCAGCATCTCCTCGAGGCCGAACTTCACCAGAGTATCCTGGTGCGTGCCGCACACGTGCATGAATTGGAGGTCCAGGTCGTACTTCCCCAGGTTCTCGATGATCTTTTTTGCCGTGGCCTCCTCTCTGAATCGGAACATTATCTCTCCACCACCTTGATCGATGAAATCCTGCAGCTCTTGCCCTTGGTGACCTTGACGCCGGAACCGCACTTGGGGCAGGAGAGCTTGGGTATGTTGTTATGGAACGACTCGTCTGCATAGTATTCGGCCAGGCCTTGGAATCCGCAGGACGGGCAGGATATCTCGGTCTTTTCGTCCTCGAACACCAGAACGGATCCCTCCAAGGGCGTATCCCTGGTCATGATCTCGTACGCGAATGAGAGCTCGTCCTTTCCCAGGTAGGTCAGTTCCCCCACCACCAGAAGGACCTCCTCGACCTTCTCCACGTCGTGCTTCGCCAGCTCCGCCATCACCGCATCGATGATGCCGGACATGACCGATACTTCGTGCATTGAAAATGCAAACGGGCAGGTCCTATTTATTTAGTTACTGGCGAAGGATGCGCGATTACGATGGAAAGGCCAAACCAGGCACATTCGGAACAAATTCGGTACGAATGGACGTCCAAACTCTCATGGTCCCCGATGCCGGCGCCCATTCGGCGGCATCCTTGGACTTCTGATGCCTGCGAAACTGCCCAAGATTAAGTATTACCTGCTGGAAACTGCTATTTCGATCACTTCGGGCGCTCGACTACAAGAAAGATCGGCGCCCCAAGATGACCACGAGTCGGTGTGGCGGCGGCACTGCCCGCTGCTCGAACTGCGGAACGATGAACGAAGACTTACGGAGGTCATCACAATAACGCGATCTGGATCCATTGGCAGAGGGACCGACGGTCCTCGTTTCCCTGTAATTCCAGGAATTACGACCATGCCGTCCGGTCCACCAATTTTCTAATTTCCGGCGGGGACTGGGTAATTCTCATAGGCTAAGCTCTGTGAACAAGTCTTTTATATTGCCAGTCCAATACGAATGACGTTTTATGCAAGAAGAGCAGAGGACGCGCGGAGAGATAATGCTCGAATCCATAGTCGAAGGCAAGAAGATGGAGGCCTACGTCGAGCATTGCACCAAGGACATGCATGTCTGCGAACTCTGCGGTACCGTCGGCTACAGAAGCTCCCCATGCGCCTGATCGGCAAGAAATGGCTCTGCATCGATTGTCTCCGCCAGATAAAGGAAACGCTGGAAACGATGGACCAATGGGATGCGGAGATCGAGCTCGAGAAAGAGATGTCGATGAAGATCGACGAGACCCTGGGCCTATAATCCGTTTCCCGCACCGCTTTTACGTTCATCATCCTCGGGCAGGGCAGAGAAGAAATCACATTCGTTCCTGATCGAGCATATGTCGCACCTCGGCCGGCGGGGCAGGCAGATCCTCTGACCGAACCTTATCATCACCGCGTTTATGTCACACCATATCTCCTTCGGAGCGATCTTGCTCAGCGCGATCTCGGTCTCCTCTGCGGTCTTGGTGCTTACCAGCCCTATCCGGTTGGAGATCCGGTGCACGTGCGTGTCGACGCAGATCGCCGGAATGCCGAAGCCGTAGGAGAGCACGCAGTTGCGGTCTTCCTTCCCACCATCGGGAATGTTAGAAGGACCTCGATATCGGACGGTACCTGGTCACTGAATTCCTGGTGCAGCCGCCTGCATATTTCCCTGATCGCCTTGGCCTTGACCTGGGGGAAACCGGCCGGCCTTATCAGCTCGACCAGGTCGTCCAGGTCGGCCGAGGCTATCTCCGCCGGTGAATCGAAACGCGCGAACAGCGCCTTGGACGCATGGTACGTGTTCTGGTCCCGGGTCCGCTGGGACAGCACCGTGGAGATGAGCACGTGGAACGGGTCCCGGGCCCACACCACGTCGATGTGCTCCATTCCTCCGGGATAGGCCGTGTCCATAACCTGGCCTTTCATCGCCTGGAGCAGCGGCCTAACGCGTTTCATGCTCAACCCACCAGCGCTTTGCTTCCCCGACCGTGTACAGCGAACCGCCGACGACCACCGTGTCGCCCTTCTTGGACCGGGACAACGCCATTCCGAGGGCTTCCCCGACGTCGCCATGCGCCACCGTCTCCTTTACCAGCGGGGCGATCGCTTTCCGGACCTGTTCCGATGTGAAGGCCCTCTTTGTCCTAGGCATGGTCGCGATGACGGTATCCGCTACCCGGGCGAACTCCTTGGCGATCATTTCCAGGTCCTTGTCGTTAAGCACTCCCAGGACTACGGTGGTACGTCCCTGTCTGATCTTCAGCAGCTCATCGACGGCCACCTTGGCACCCTCGGGGTATGGCTGACGTCAAACACCACTAGCGGGTCTTCCTGGACCACCTCCAGGCGTCCCGGCCAGACGACCTTCGACAACCCTTCGACGATGCAGTCGTCAGTGATCTTGATCCCGCCGTTCCTCAGCTCCAACGCCGCCTCGCAGGCCATTGCCGCGTTCGAGGCCTGGTAGTCGCCCAGCAGCGGCAACCGTACGGTACGGCCGATGGAGGGCAGGTGGACGGTGACGCCGGTACGGTCGCCTTCCACGACCTGGAAATCGAAGTCCCTCCCCGCCAGGGAAATGCATGACCCTTTGTCCCGGGCGATGGAGTCCAGCACCTGGAGCGCCAGCGGATCCTCCTCAGCGGTGATCACGTTCATGCCTGGCTTGATGATCCCGCCCTTCTCGTAGGCGATCTTGGCCACGGTGTCGCCCAGGTACTGGACGTGCTCCTTGCTTACACGGGTGATGATGCACACCTCTGGGACGATGACATTGGTGGCGTCCAGCCGGCCGCCCATCCCGACCTCGACGACCGCCACCTGCACCCCTTTCCAGAGGAAATGAAGGAATGCCATGGCGGTGGTCACCTCGAAGAACGTGAGCGGCCTTTCTTGGGATCCCCGTAACGCTCTCCAGCCTCGCGAACTGTCGCGGCCAGCTCCACCACTTCCGCTTCCGTGATCATCTCGCCATCGACCATTATCCGTTCCCGGAAGTCGACCAGATGGGGCGAGGTGTACAGACCGGTGCGCTGTCCGGACGCCTGCAGGACCGCTGCCGCCATGGCGCATACCGACCCCTTTCCGTTGGTCCCGGCCACATGCACCGAACGGTAGGTCTTCTGAGGGTCTCCCAGGCACCCCAATAGCTCCCTGACCCGGCCCAGCCCCAGCTTGATGCCCATGTTCTCCAGGCCGAAGAGCCAGTCCAAGGTTTCCTGGTATTCCATGCCTTCGGTTACCACGCTGACCGGTATAATCCTTGCCATCATACGAGGCCGTTCACCATTTCCGCCAGGGTCAGGTGGTCCTTTTTCGCCATGGACTTCATCGCGTTCATGATGCCCGAGCCATACTGCGCCGCCTTCTTCTTCCGGTCGGCGATCGGCCCCAGACCGAGAGCCCGGCCCACGTCCCTCAGGATCGCCTTGTTCTCATCGCCCCGGATGAGCATCTCCAGCGGCAGGTCGAGCGACACCCTGACCACCTCCGGGTCGAGGAACGGATGGATGAGAGTCTTGCCGAAGTCCTCGGCCGCCTTCTTTTCGATCCCCATTCCTTTGGCGATCAGCGCCTCGACGTCGTTCGCCATGGCCGACCTCATCGCCGGTTCGTCCATGGAACGGTAACGGGAATAACCCGCGTATAGCTCATCGGCCCCCTGGCCGCATAGAAGCAGGTCCTCGGCGGCAACGCCCAGCACCAGGTAAAGGGGCATCTCGAACGACAGGGTGAGCGGCGAGGTGCCGAATATCGGTATCATGCCCTTGATCGCCTGCCGTATCTCATCCTCCCCGACCACGACCCCGACCCAGTCCAGGCCCAGGCCCTCGGCGGTGCTCTTGGCCACGGTGAGGTCGTGGGCACCCTCCAGTCCGACGGTGTAAAGAGTCGTCTGAGAATGGCGGGCTACCGAGGGCGGCGACGACGCTGCTGTCGAACCCCCCCAGAAAAGGACCCCGGTCCTGTTCGTGAATATCTTGTCGCGCACCGCTTTCGTCCAACGTGCCCAGCAAAAGATCGATCCGGTTCACGGCCCATGGAAGGGGCCCCGGCCTATTTCACGTCTGCCATTAGATAAGCTATTGAAGGCCCAAGAACTGTCCTGCGCCCTGCCTTAAGAGCAGTCGGTTCTGTCAGGGCATCGACCTCACCCCTGAGATCGTGATTCGCCTTAGACGGGACCCAAAGGCATGTTCGTACACCTCCAGGGAGACTGCCGAAACGGCATACTGGCGACCTTTGTCCAGTACAAAAAAAAGTCGCTACGAAATCGTGGCCAGACTACCATACTTTCTTATAAGAGATACCTTGTTTGTGCGTTTCGGATGAAAATCTTAGTGATCTCTGAGAAGTCGAACGCTGCTGCTAGGATATCCTACATTCTTTCCAACGCTACGACCAAGAGGAAGAATATGGGCGGCGTCCAGGTGTTCGAGTTCAACAGGGAAGGGGACGAATACTGGGTCGTCGGCCTGCGCGGGCACATCATAGAGATAGACTATCCGGCGGAGTTCAACGACTGGAACGCCGTCGATCCCAAGGCACTGGTCTATGCGGTCCCGGAAAAGCGGGTCATGGCCAAGAACATCATCAGCATACTTACCGATCTGGGCAAGATCGCCGACCAGATCATCATCGCGACCGACTACGACCGGGAGGGGGAGCTCATCGGCCTGGAGACCGTGCACCTGCTGGGCGTCGACATGGCCAAGGTCAAGCGCTCCAAGTTCTCCGCCTTCACCAAGGTCGAGATCGAGGGGGCGTTCGGCAACCTCACCGACCCGGACGAGAGACTGGCCAAGGCCGCCGAATCGAGGCAGTACATCGACCTGGCATGGGGGGCGGCACTGACCCGCTTCATATCCCTGAACTCGGGCCAGGTCGGTTCCAACTTCCTTTCCGTGGGCCGGGTGCAAAGCCCGACCCTGTCACTGGTCGTCGACCGCCACCGGGAGATCACCAGTTTCGTTCCGGAACCGTACTGGAACGTCTCTGGCAGCTTCTTCAAGGATACCGGTTTCACCGGGGTCCACCAGAAGAACCCGTTCAAGGTCGAGGCGGAGGCCAATGCCGCCCTGGCCAAGGTCAAGGACGCCAAGCTGGGAAAGGTGGAGAAGTTCGAGAAGAAAGAGAAGGACGAGTATCCGCCCGCCCCTTTCAACACCACCATGATGATGGCGGAGGCCAACAAAATGGGCATCTCGCCTTCGATGGCGATGAAGCTGGCCGAGGACCTTTACACTTCCGGTTACATCTCGTATCCAAGGACGGACAACACCGTCTATCCCCGTTCGCTGTCGCTCAAGACGATACTGGAGAAACTGCGCGAGTCTCCCTTCAAGACCGAGGCGGAGGAGATCCTGAAGCAGGAGTCGATCCGTCCGTCGAGGGGCAAGATCGAGACCACCGACCACCCTCCGATATACCCGACCGAGGCGGCATCGCCGGACAAGGTCAAAGGGGACAAGTGGAAGCTGTACGAACTGATCGTGCGCCGCTTCTTCGCCACGGTGGCACCGGCGGCCAGATCGGAAGGCATCGACGTGACCGTGGTGGTCGAGGGCGAGCCGTTCGACGCCAAGGGCTACCGCATACTGTTCGAGGGCTGGAGGAAGTACTATCCCTACTGGCGCGTGACCGAGGTGCTGCTGCCGGCCATGAGCCCGGGCACCGAGGTCGAGGCCAAGGGCTTTGACGTGGAGACAAAGGAGACGCTGCCTCCACGCCGGTACTCCCAAGGTACGCTGCTGCAGGAGATGGAGAAGCTTGGCCTCGGCACCAAGTCGACCAGGCATGACATCATCCAGAAGCTCTACGACCGGAAGTACGCGGTGGGCAACGACCTCATCCCGACCCAATCGGGCATAGCGGTGGCCAGTGCATTGGAGAAGCACGCCAAGATCGTCACCGAGAGCAAGATGACCTCGCACCTGGAACAGGACATGGAGGACATCGCCACCGGAAAGACCACGCTTCCAGAGGTGGTCGAGGAGTCCCAGGACATGCTCTCGGACATCCTCGAGGTCATGGACAACAACAAGCAGAACATCGGGGACGAGATCAAGCAGGCGCTTCATGAGCAGAGCTTTATCGGCCTCTGCCCGAGCTGCGGCGGGAACCTCCGGGTCCTCAGGTCCCGGAAAGGAGCGGAGTTCATTGGATGTTCCGGCTATCCAGAATGCAAGAGGGCGTTCCCCAAACCGAGGGGCGCCCTGGTCCAGACCACGGACCAGCTCTGCGACCTGTGCAAGCTCCCCAAGGTCCGGGTGATCCGGCGGGGAAGCCCGCCCGCGGTCATATGCATCGACCCGGAATGCGAGACCAACCGCGACTCCACCACCGTAGGCCAGTGCCCGCTGTGCGGCAAGGACCTCAGGTCCTTTACTCACGTTTCGGAAAGCGTTTCATCGGCTGCTCCGGTTACCCGAACTGCAAGCGCACATACCCGCTGCCGCAGCTCGGGACCGTATATTCGACCGGCAACAAGTGCGAGACCTGCGGCGCACCGGTCATGGGCGTGAAAGGGGCCAAGATCATGGCAGTTCTGCGCCGACATGGAGTGCACCTCCAACAAGAAGGCGAAGAAGGAAGGGGAAGAGGGAAAGCCGAAGACAGCGGCCGCCAAGAAACCGGTGAAGAAGGCTGCGGCCAAGAAGACCGGAGCGAAAAAGGCCGCCGAGACCGAGGAAGCTCCCCCGAAGAAGGCACCGGCGAAGAAGCCAGTAAAGAAGGCAGCGGCCAAGAAGGCCGCCAAGCCGGAAACCAAGGCCGAGTGACCACAGCTTTCAGTGCTTGTGATCGCCGGCGCAGGCGTCGTGCTCATGGTCGTCCAGATCTTCGACCGTGACGCGCGAGACGTCGCCGAACCCGACTATCGCTGCCTTGTCCACTATGCCTTCGATGGTCTCCTTGTCCAGCCCGTACTGCAGCACGTTGACCACCATCTCCAGCTTGAGGGACGCGATCCCGAACGAGCTGGAACAGCGCGGTTTCCCGTCCGGCGTGGTCACCGAGCAGGCGATGTACTTTCCCGCCTCGACCTCCGCGATGCACTTGATGTGACCTATCAGCCTGGTCCCGGCCTTCACGCAATCCAGCGCGATCCGGGTCATGAGCGATTCCACCATCCCCTGCATCTCGGCCGGCTGCACTGGCTGTTTGAACGTCACCCGGATGCGGGCGGCGCAGGCAGAGAAATCCTCGGCCATCATGCGCCCACCATCGCTTCCACGACCTGGTCCAGGTTCTCGCCGGTGACCGCCGACGCGGAGATGGTCCGCTTCCTTATCCCCAGCCCTTCCAGGCTGGTCTTGACCAATTCGATCGCCTCCGGCCCGGATTCGTCTATCTTGTTGATGACGATGAGGTCCGCGGCGTTCAGCTGGTTCCTCAGCGGGACTGCCAACGCCTTGAGGATCAGCGGGAACCGGACCACGTCCACGACCACAAAGATGCGGATCGGATCGACCTTTGGTCCCCGATACATCTTCATGGTGTCAATGATGTTCGCCGGGTCCGCGATACCGGTGGGTTCGACCAGTATCAGGTCCGGCTTGAAATTGCTGGCCACAGTGTTGACGGTCTCCAGGAAGTCCGTGCCCAGGGTGCAGCAGATGCAACCGCTCGGCATGTCCTGGACCTCCAGGCCGTACTTCTTCATCACCGTCCCGTCGATGCCGATTTTTCCGAAATCGTTGACGATGATCACCACCTTCTTCTTGGTGGTCTCGATGTACTTCCCGATCGTCGCCAATATCATGGTGGTCTTGCCAGAACCTAGAAAACCGGATACGACTAACATGTCCATAGAAATCGACTCCTGTAGATTACCGGGTCGGTTGCTATCCGATGCGGCATATATAAAAGTAAGGCGATTTGGCCCGGGCACCTAGAAGCTCCATCGGAGCTGCGTGAACCCGGACCTCTGACCATTCAGTTGGAATTGTGTGCTAGATCCAAGTCGATTGAGGAGGGTTCACCAATCTTCTTCGTCCTTGATCCCGCTAAAGGCCATGTCCTCTTCCTCTTTTTCGCGGGCGATCCGGGCATTGCGGCATTTTCTGCACTCCACCGTTTTTCCCAGCTTGTGCTTGATACCGACCGCAGACCGGTCCAGTTCGACCACTGCACCGCACAGGCACAGGATGCGCGACGTGGCCACGGGCTCGACCATTAGCCCTCCAGATGACCCCAGTGAATTGCCCTTCGTTACCGTAGTGAACATGAACTCATCCCCACACCCCAGGATGTCGATCCTTGGTTCGATCCTGTCCGCCCCGCGACCGAACACAGCTTCCGCTAATTGATCGTTATACAACTTATCCCTCCCCACCCGGAAACAAGCCTCGACCGTCCATTCGCCCACAAGCTACTGGACAGCAGGAAATCTGTTTATGTCCCGAGTGAAAAACACTAACACTCCAGACCATATTAAACATTTCGGACTGATTTTTTCTTTGTATGCCAGCTGTCTGACATCCGGCAATTTTACAGACCATAAGCAAAGGGCGTTAAGCCTTTGCCGGACATGCTTATTTCGCCCGAATTTTGCTTCGCATGGCGTCTCTTAGCGACCTATTGCGTTTTATGACCATTGGAGATAAATTGCCCAATTCGTCATATACCTTGGCAGCGGATTTGGCAGACACTAATTTTCGGTCCTACTCATCCTTTACAGTTGCGAAGCAGGAACAGGTCAATGTCTTTCCTACGCCGTCCATCTGCCGTATCTTGTCGATCACCAGCGAGCCTATGCCTTCCATCGACTGACCCCGGACCTTCATCAGGATGTCGTGCTCTCCGGAGATCAGGTGCACCTCGTGCACCCCGTCCAACGCGGCGATCTTCATGGCCAGCTCCCTCTGGGACATCTGGCTGTTGGGGAGGAAGGACAGAAGGATGAATGCGGTGATAGGCTCGCCCAGCTTGGAGAAGTCGGGGACCACGGTGAAACCCTTGATCACCCCTTTCTCGGACATGCGCCTGATCCTTTCGTGAACGGTCGCTCTAGGGATCGACAGGTCCTTGGCAATCGCTTTGGTGCTACGTCTGGCGTCCTTCTGTAGCTCCCGCAGTATCGACCGGTCCTTCTCATCGAGCATGAGCCGGTATCCAAAAGGTTACGGTTAAGGGTTTTCCTTTCCTCATACGGAAAAACAAACCATCGACCGTTCCCCGTTCGGAAGTTCTCACCGGCTGATGACCTCGACGTCCATAGGTATGCCCGCCTTCACGCTCTGGGAAACGATACAGAAATCCTCGAAGATGTCCTGGCACAGTTTCAACTTGGAGGGGTCGGAGAGTTCCGGATAGAGGGAGACCCGGATATGGGTTATCCTCAGCCGGCCGCGCTCGTTCCGCTCCATCTTGCTGAAGACCTCGGCCCTGAGCGACAGCATTTCCGTGTGGGTCCTTCTGATGCAGAACGAAAGGCTTTCGCACAGGCAGTTGCCCACCGCGGCGGCCAGGAACTTTCCCGCATTGGGGTATTCGCCCAGGCCCAGCGGCTTGGGCTCGTCCATGAATATCTCCTGGGCGCTGTTCATGTTGATCCGGAAACGGTAGCCTTCCACCATCTCCATGCTTACCTTGAACGTCTCTTCCTCCACGATCTCACCTGTCCAGTTCCATTCTCTCGATCTGCTTCAGGACCTTGGCCCGCAGCTCTTTGGGAGGCAGCTGGGGATGGACCCTCTTTCCCTTGTCCAGGAGCTTGACCTCGGCCAGGCGCATCTCCCGGCGGCAGTGCGGGCAGACCGGCGCTTCCTCGGCCGAGAGGGAAACGCCGAACTGGAAGCAGTTCTCACACCTGAAAGCGAACTTCCGGCCCCCGAACTTGCCCCGCTTGGCGACGTTCTTGCCCTCCTTCTCCACAATGTCCATGGCGAAATCGACTGTGGGGGCGTTGCAGATGCTGGTCCCCACCCCGAACCCATCGGCGCCGGCCTTGGAAAGAGCATTTATGGAGCTGTCGCACAGGCCTCCGGAAACGATTATCTTGACGTTCTGGTAACCGCGTATGTCCATCTCCCAGCGCACCTCCCGGATGATGTCCGGGAAATTCCCGCGCCTTGAACCGGGAGTGTCCAGGCGGACCGCGAACAGGTCCTTGATGGTCTCGCACGCCATGATGGCCTCGAACTTCTCGTCGCAATAGGTATCGACCAGTGCCACCCGGGGAACGTCTGGTTCCAAGACCTCGTCGAACGCCTTGAACGCTTCCCTCTGGTCGCCTATCATGATGACCAGCGCATGGGGCATGGTGCCGGATGGCTCCTGCCCGACCGTCTCGGCGCCGATGATCGACGAGACCGCATCGCAGCCACCGATGAAAGAGGAACGGTCGATCACCGGTGCCAGGGCCGGGTGCATGCGGCGCACTCCGAATGACAGGACCGTCTTCCCCTCGGCCGCGATCTTGCACCGGGCCGACATGGTGGCCACACCGCTGGCAAAACACATGAAGCCCAGGGCCGGGGTTTCGTACGCGCAGTACTCTCCGTATGGGCCTTCCAGCTTCATGATCGGTACCTTGACCCCGTCGAAGCTGCGGCACCGGAATATCATGCCCTCGGGGATGCCGGTCAGGTCGACGTTCTTGCCCTCGAACAGACGGATCACTTCTTCCGAACCGCAGAACACTCCCCATGGCCAGGAGTCCGGCAGCGATGCCACCGTGAACTCGGACAGGGTGTCCACGCCGAGCAGGTTGCGCTCTTCCAGGACCTTCATGGTCCGCTCGAAGTAAATGTCGGTCGTCCTGCCGTCGGCAATATCCTGGTCAGAAGCCCCGAAAAACTTTCCCAATTTCCCGCCTCCTTCCCCGGAACGGTATCTGACTAAAGAAAGGTTCTGGCCAGAAAATGGGCCGTAAGAGGTTTGCCGGTCGCTCGGCTCAGCGCGCTCTGAAAGCCTGGGCGCCCGCGAACTTGGCCTTCGGACCGAGCGCCTCCTCGATGCGCAGGAGACGGTTGTACTTGCAGGTCCTTTCCGCCCGGCAGGGTGCCCCGGTCTTGATCTGACCGCATCCAATGGCCACGGCGATATCGGCGATGGTGGTGTCCTCGCTCTCGCCGGAGCGGTGCGAGACCATGACGTTGTACTTGTTGGCCAGGGCATAGTCCGCCGCTTCCAGCGCCTCGGTTATGGTGCCGACCTGGTTGACCTTGAGCAGGAGAGCGTTCCCGGCGCCCATCGGAACCGCCCTGCGCAGCATCCTGACGTTCGTCACGAAGATGTCGTCGCCCACGATCTGGACCTTCTTGCCCGCATCCTTGGTGAGCTTCGCGAACGTGTCGAAGGCCTCCTCGTCGAAAGGGTCCTCCAGGCTGATGATCGGATAATCCTTGAACAGGTCCTCGTAGAAACCCACCATCTGTTCCGGGTCCAGCCGCTTTCCGTCCAGGACGTATTCTCCGTCCTCGAAGAACTCGCTGGCGGCCGGGTCCATGGCCAGGGCGACGTCCTTGCCAGGCACGTACCCGGCCTTCTCGATCGCCTTGACCAGGGTGTCCAGCGCCTCCCTCACCGTGTTCATGGGAGGGGCGAAGCCACCCTCATCGCCGACGTTGATGGCGCCGACGCCGTAAGCGTCCTTCAGGACGGATTTCAGCGTCTGGTACACCTCGGTCCCATAGCGCAGGGATTCCGCGAAGGTCTTGGCACCCACCGGGGAGATCATGAACTCCTGGGGGTGGAGATTCCGCCGGCGTGCTTGCCGCCGTTGATCACGTTCATGGAAGGGACCGGCAGCACATGGCTGCCCTTGCCCAGGTGCTCGTGCAGGGGAACGCCCCGGATCATCGCCCCGGCCTTGGCGCAGGCGAAGGAGACGGCCGTGGTGGCGTTGCCTCCCAGGCGGGACTTGTTCTCGGTGCCGTCCAGGGCGATCATGGCCAGATCGACCGCCTTCAGGTCGGTGACGTCCATGCCGACGATCTTCGGGGCGATCGTCCTGCGGATGTTGTCCACCGCCTTCATTACGCCCTTGCCGCCGTACCGGGCGCCGCCGTCCCTGAGCTCCATGGCCTCATGCGACCCGGTGGAAGCGCCGGACGGCGCTATCGCGGTCACGGTCATGGCCGACGTGCTGACCTCGGCCTCTACGGTCGGATTGCCTCTGGAATCAAGGACCTCTCTGGCCCAAACCCTCGTGATCTTAGAATCGGACATCGGGATCTCTCCATACGAACGGATGACCCCGAAGTAAGGTAGATTACCTAATAGGTTTCGCCTGGTCCTCGCCCGTCATGTCGATTATCTCCATGTTGCGCTCGAGCAGCGCCATCTCCCTCACGCTCAAGGTGCGCGGGTCGACGGAGATGATCAGGGTCGACTTGTATTCCATGACCGCCTCGACTATGTGGTGCATCATCCTCAGCACCTTCTCGAAATCGTTGTTGACGATGAGGAACTCTATGCCGTCGATGATGACGACCGATTCTCCTGACTTCTCCACGAAGCGGATGATCGTGTCCGATAGGATCCCGATGTTGGTCGGATTGACGTAGACCTTGCCGAGCTGGTTCGAAAGCCATATGATGGGGGTCTTTTCCAGCTTCCATTGGGTCCGGATGGTGGTGGGATGCTGTCTGGTTACGCACAGTCCCTGGATCTGGTGGGTCACCTGGTCCACGAAGATCTCGAACGACCTCTGCGGCTTGGATTCCTTGACCACGTAACCGAAGCCCTTCCTCAGCTCGTACTGCTTGGCGGAACGCTTCGCCTTCTCCATCCCTGCTGGCGGAGTGCGCGTGGGCAGAACCCTGGAGAGCATCTTGGAGAAGCCGCTCTGCTTCTTGACCTCCGGCTCGATGACGATCTGGGAAGGCGATTCCAACACCGCCTTCAGACGGTCCATCAGCTCCAGGTTGTTGAACGGCTTGCGGATGTAGCCGGATACGACGTCCTGCAGCCCGAAGATGTCCGTACCGATCTCGGTGGTGGCGGTGAGCATCATCACCTTGAGCTTCTCGGTGGCGCCCGCCTCCTTCAGCTTGCGCAACACCGTCCAGCCGTCCATGTCCGGCATGTTGATGTCTAAAAGGACCAGGTCTGGCTGCTCCGAAGCTACCTTGTCGAGGCAGTCCTTTCCTCCGGTGGCGGTGATAGGAAGGTAACCGGCCGACGACACCAGCTCGGATACTATTTCCTGGATCGCCGGATTGTCGTCCACTATCAGGACTTTCTTCAAAATTCCACCACACCAATGCTCATGCAATCCGATGTTAATGATTGGGACACTAAAAACTTATCCTCACAAGAATCGGCTCAGAAAATGATGCGAATTGGCGGCAGCGGTCAGGCTGTATGGACCAGAAATGATGATGGAAAATGGAAAATGGTTAACGAAAGGCGCTTACGCCTTTCTCGATTCCTTTGCTTTAAGGCGAAGGTGATCGTATCCGCATTTCCTGCACCGGGTGGCCCGGGGGGCGTTCCTCGCGTAGCAGTTCATGCAGACCATCTTGTTAAGAAGCCTAGCATCAGCTTCCTTGAATCGTGCCATATCAGTCCTCTCCGCTTGGAAACAGGGAAGGAATATAAAAACGTTGGCAACATCTTATGTCGCCTAACGGCTGCCCTTGAACTTATCGCCGACAACCACCAGGTGGGCCAAGAGCGACTCGAGCTGGATCCTTTCGTTCGAACCTTCGACTATGCGGAACTCGATCTCCCCGGTCTTGTCGATCAGCATGACCTTGTCATAATCTGGTATGCTCAGATCGAAGAACGAGCGGTGGATCTGCTTGATGATGTCCTCGCCGCTCAGTCCGTAGGTGAGCAGGATCTCGTCCAGCTTATTTCGGGCGCCGACGAAATCGCCGGCCAGGGCGGTCTCGATCATGGCCAGCACCTCGTCCGGCCGGGCGTTCCCGGTCGTCTGGTAGACCACCTCGAGGGTCACCTCATTGCCGATCGCCGCCGCCACCTGCAGGGCGTTGATCGATTTCCTCATGTCCCCTTCCCCGACATGGACCACGGCGTCCAGCGCCTCTTCGGTGATCGGTACCTTCTCTTCCACGGCGATGTGCCTCAGGTACTCCTTGACGTCCTCCGCCCGGAGCGGCTTGAACCGGAACACGGCACACCGTGACTGGATCGGCTCGATTATCTTGGACGAATAGTTGCAGGAAAGGATGAAACGGCAGTTCGCCGAGTACCTCTCCATGGTCCTCCTCAACGCCGCCTGCGCGTCGGAAGTAAGGGCGTCCGCCTCGTCCAGGAAGATGATCTTGAATGAAGAACCGCCGATCGGGGCGGTCCGGGCGAAGTCCTTGATCTTGCCCCGGACCACGTCAATGCCGCGCTCGTCGGAGGCGTTCAGTTCCACAAAGTTGTCCCGCCAGCTGTCCTTGAACAGTTCCCGGGCCAAGGCCAGTGCGGAAGTGGTCTTGCCGGTGCCGGCAGGCCCTGCGAACATTAGGTGCGGCAGGTTCCCGGACCGAGCGTAGGAGCGCAGCCTTTCCACTATCTGGCTCTGCCCCACGATGTCGTCCAGCGTCTTCGGCCGGTACTTCCTCGATCCATATCTCGTTCATGGCTACCGATTCCTGCTAATGTCAGCGGCCATGAAAATACTTTGGGTATGAGGGCCGGAAACCCCTTCGGAAACGCTTCCTGATGCATGTGGGGCATCATCCAACAGATTAATCTAGAGGCCTAGGCCTGGGGCGTAACGTGGTTCGCTGTTCCAAATGCCGGCCGAGGCGGTGACGTATATCCGGTACAACGGCAACAGCCTGTGCCCGGAACATTTCACCGAGTACGTCGACAAGCGGGTCAAGCGGGAGATACGGGCGCAGTTGGACATTGGCCATGGAAAGCACATCGCGGTGGCCGTGTCCGGCGGCAAGGACAGCTCGGTCACGCTGGTGACCTTGGCCAACATCCTCGGCGACCGGAGGGACATCAGGCTGACGGCGTTCACCGTCGACGAGGGGATCGCCCGCTATCGGCCCGCGACGATGAAATGTTACATATATAAGATTAGTAATTATTTTTCAAATTTTTTATTAATTTATAAAAATTAATAGGGGTAGTTTGAGGGAACATTTAATTAAATAATAACAAAGGATAATTAATAGGATTAATAGTATTTATTTTATTATTATTATTTAAAATTTCTGGAATTGTTGAAACATCAAATTTTTCAATATTTTTATATGTATTTTTGTCTCCAAATGTTTCATTATATAATTCCAATTTAAATCTTTATTGCATACATAGCAGTGAAATTTCGCTGGTTTGATTTCCATAATATAATATATATAAAATTCAAATCTTTAAATCCTTTTAAAAAGCATTTAAAAATTATTGATAATTTAGCATATCATATCTTTCTTGCATCATTTGAAAAGCATCATATTCTTCTTTTGTTATTGTGATATATGTTTCCAATACTTCAAGAGGCTTTTTTGACATTCTTTTAATATGATTTTGACATTTTCTGTGCCTGTTAATATTACCCTGCATAACTTTTAAACCACATTCACATTTTACGAATATTTTCATATTATAATATAATTAATTTAGCAAATCTTTAAAGCCAAGTAAAAATATTAAATGATTTAAGAAAATAAATATTTTTAATAAATTATGGAAACATATAAAATGTTATTTAAATTTTTGAAAAAAAAATGTGGAAGTGATCCAGCTAGAATGATAATTTATGATATTTATGATGATGATTGTGATAATATGAAAATTTGTAAAAAAATTAAAATAAATGGATATTCAAAAATACTATGCGAAGGTGAAGGTGTTACAGATGGTTTTTATATGGGTGAACCGCCATGACCGCAAAAGCGTCTCCGCGTCTGACCTACGCCGACGCCGGCGTCGACGTCGACGCGGGCAACGCGATGGTCGAGCGCATCAAGCCACTGGTTCGCTCGACACGACAACCAGGCGCCGACGCCGAGATTGGCGGCTTTGGCGGGTTGTTCGACCTCAAGGGGGGCTTCGCGATCCTGTGCTGGTCGCCGCCAACGACGGCGTCGGCACCAAGGTCAAGATCGCAATCGAAAGCGGCATCCTCGACACCATCGGCGTCGACCTTGTCGCGATGTGCGTCAACGACATAGTCGTCCAGGGCGCTGAGCCGCTGTTCTTCCTCGACTATTTCGCCACGGCGAAGCTCGACCCGGCAATCGGGGCGGCGATCGTCGCGGGAATTGCGCGCGGGCTGCGTCGAATCGGGCTGCGCCCTGATCGGCGGCGAAACTGCGGAAATGCCGGGCCTTTACGCCAAGGGCGATTTCGACCTCGCCGGCTTCGCGGTCGGCGCCGCTGAGCGGGGGACGCTGCTGCCGCGCGCCGGGCTGAAGGCGGGCGACGTTGCCATCGGCCTGCCGTCCTCGGGCGTCCACTCCAACGGCTTTTCGCTCGTTCGTCGCATTGTCGCGCTGACGGGACTAGGCGTGGGATGCGCCGGCGCCGTTTGCGCCGGGGCTTTCGCTCGCCGCCGCGCTGCTCGAACCAACTCGCCTCTATGTCAAGCCGCTGCTGGCGACACTGAAGGCGACCGATGGCGTGCTCGCGC
>CAWDCQ010000068.1:0-7562 GCA_963800775.1 uncultured Methanomassiliicoccales archaeon
ACCAGGATGGTCAGGTTCACCCTGGCGTTCGGAATGACCCTGACCGTGGCGAACATTGTGATAGTGTTCCTGGCGGACAAGGGGGTGCTTACATGGCCTTGAAGGACAATTGATAACTTAAAATCGCCCTGCAGATCCTGCACTTCGACACCGGCAGCTGCAACGGATGCGACCTGGAGGTATGGGCCCTGCTGACCCCGAAATATGACGTGGAACGGTTCGGAATGGTCAACAAGGCCAACCCCAAGCATGCGGACATTTGCTGCTAACCGGACCGGTCACCAAGAAGTCTGAGGACCGACTGATGACTCTATATAACCAGACCCCGGACCGAAAGTGGTTGTGGCATGTGGGAACTGTGCTTCCAACGGAGTGCCGTTCTTCGACTGTTACAACGTCGAGGGGGGCATCGATCGAGTGATACCGGTCGACGTCTACGTCCCAGGATGCGCCTGCCGTCCCGAAGCGATCATTGATGGAGTGGTCCTCGCGATCTCCAAGTGGAAGGAGAAGATGGTGGCACGAAGTGCGATGGCGCAGAGAAGAAAAGAAGGAAGAGACACCGAAAGGGACAGGTCGCCTTACCGGAGGAGAAACCATGACATGACGATCTGAAGAACAAGGAACCGAAGCCATTGAACGACATAAGTCCAAAGTCGATCGCATGGCGCTCAAGTTCCCGAGCCGAGGCTGATCACCATCATCGCCAATGACAACGCCGACGGGACTTTCGAGCTGATCTACGCATTCCATTACAACAACCAGTACACTGAGGTTCGTTACACGGTAAAGGCCGATGACGAACTCGACAGTCTTTCCCCATATTATGCTGGAGCGGTCAACATGGAACGCGAGATCGTGGATATGATGGGACTCCACTTCAAAGGGATCGAAGCGGCATGCTCCTCACTCCTGAGAAGGGTATCGTCACGCCGCTGAGGAAACCCTTAAGCCAATGAGAGCGGCAAAACCACTCGCCTGCCGGCGCCAATACCGGTACAGGTAACCAGAGAGACTACAGGAGGTGAGACCGTGAGCAGTGTCAGCGTGATTCCGTTCGGGCCGCAGCATTCCAGTTTCCTCGAGCCCATGAACCTCAAGCTGTACTTGGAAGAGGAAAAGGTGGTCGGAGCGACCATCAACATCGGCTACAACCATCGCGGTATGGAGTACGCCATGGCCCAGGATTCAAGAGGACGGTGTTCCTCTGTGAGCGGTGTGCGGCATCTGTTCCTTCCACCATTCATCGGCATATATCCAGGCATAGAGAACGCCTTCAACGTGAAGGTGGCGACCGGGCCAATCTGGTCCGCACCATCATGATGGAATGCCAAAGGCTGACCTCTCACCTGCTGGCGCTGGGCCACACCGCCGAGGCGCTGGGCTATGAGAACCTGTTCATGCAGTTCTTCCGGGAAAGGGAGGAGATAATGATGCTGGTCAACCGGGTTCTGGGAACCGGGTACACTATAGCATGAACGCGATCGGGGGTTGAGGAAGGACGTCACGTACGAGCAGCTGAAGGACGTCGAGAGGACCATGGACATCATGGAGCCGAAGTTCCTGGAACTGCAGAAGGTAATCCGCCGGACAGCACGTTCCGGAAGAGGACCATAGGATAGGCGTCCTGAAAAGGTCCGACGCCGAGAGCTATTGCGTCGTCGGTCCAGTTGGCCGGGGAGCGGATGCCCCACGACATCCGCCTGACCGGATTTGCTGGATACGGAGTGGACGGATCAAGTTCCAGCCGGTCTATTACGAGGAGGGGGACGTATATGCCCGTAACATGGTGCGATGGATGAGGTGATCCAGTCGGTCGACCTCATCCGCCAGGCGCTGAACCTGTGCGGGACGACCGTTCCTGAACCCGGTCAAGGGATACCCTATCGCCGAAGGATCGGACAGGGTGGAGGCGCCCGGGGGAGAGCTATACTATTACGTCAAGGCCGGAGGGGAGGTGAAGCTTGACCGGATCAAGTTCAGGACCCCTGCGTTCGTGAACATCCCGGCCATCGCCGCAATGATCGGCGGAGCCCAGCTGGCGGACGTGGCACCGATAGCGGTGTCGGTGGACCCTTGCATATGCTGTTGTGACAAGTGATGCACATGTCGATGTTGAAGAGCACTCTGAAAAACCTGTTTTCCCGTCCAGTCACGGTACTGTATCCGTTCGAGAAGCCGGACATCCCGGCCACCAACCGGGGAAGGGTGGTGTGGGAAATGCAGAAGTGCATCTGGTGCCGGCTCTGCGAGAAGAACTGCCCCACATTGGCCATAACCACCGACAAGGAGCACCAAACCCAGACGATCGCGCGTGCCCGGTGCATCGCATGCCGCACATGCGTGGACGTGTGCCCGACCAACACGATCTCCATGGAGCCGAAGTACTCGGAAGCGGTATATCTTCGGGAAACGCACGTCTACGACCTGGCCTTGAAGCCGTTCGAATACCGTGTAATCCAGACTACCTCCAAGTCAGAAAGTGGTGCTAAAGAAGAGGCCGGGTGAACAGGAGGTCAAGGAGATCGAAACAACAACGGTCTCCGCGCTACTGAAGGGAACGGACCGAGTAGGCTGGGCGAGGCAGATGGCGATCAGGTTTACACCACTAACTGACTCACCCAGGCCCTTACGCTATGTTCAGCGCCATCGGGGTCGTGATCGTTTCTGTCGGTGGTTTCAGGCCGCAGGCAAACTCGGGTCTCGGGCTTTGAAGAGGAAGACTATGGACTATTCGGAGCGAATGAAAGTTCACCCATCTGATCGTCCTGGGCCTGGACTTCTTCATCGCCGGAGATATACTGACATCGTTCGTGGCGCCGTCGTTCAATGACTTGATAGTGCTTGCCGTGGTGGTAGGCATAAGGACCGTGCTCAGTGTCCCCCTGGCCTGGGAAGTGCGGTCCCCTTCCCGGGACGATTCCGTTCCTTAGAAAAATCCGTCCCCCAATAAATACCAGCAGGCTTTTTTGGGAACGGGGAATCGACAGTGGCGAGAAGGTCTGACCCGGTCATTAGACGGTCAAGTATGCGGGGCGATGTGGTCGCGACATTGGTGATCACGGCAGGTATCATTCTGATCGATCGTTCTGGCGATATACTTGTTCACGCTGAAATGACCGGAATGCCTCAATAGGTCTTGATCCGTCCCAGGTCCCTGATGTGCCCAGCGCAGCAGCCCGATCTCGGTGCAGGCGTAGACCTTGGCATCCTCGATGTCGGCCTCCTGCAGTGCTGGGGACATGGTATCGGCCCGGCCCAGGTTAGTGAAATCCGTCCCTCCCGCCAACGGCGAAAAGGCCGGCAGGACCAAGACTCCTCTCTCTCGAAATGCAGGAAGCTGGGTAGTTTCAGGTAGGCCCCCACCCGGTCGAAGATCCTGACCGACGGATGCTCGTGCCCGATCACCAGGGGCCGGTGTGCGCTCGGCGCATGGCCGTGCATGAAAGCTATCCCGTCGACCTCGAAGCTGTCGGCGACCTCGATTCCGAGCCGCTGCGAGATGTTGGCCAGATAATTGTCGTGGTTCCCCTTGGCGATCTTGACCGTGGCGCTGTCCCGCAGCATCGAAAGAATGTCCCGGACATCCCGCCACTCCTGGTCCAAGTTGCCGGAGAACTCGTGCTTCAGGTCCCCCAGTATCAGGACCGTTTCGGGCTCGTAACGGTCAAGTATCCTTATCAGCGACTCCTTCATGGTCGCCGACTGTATCCTCGGGATGTGCACACCGGTCTGTTCCAGGGCGGCCTCCAGACCGATATGCAGATCGGCGATGGCCAAAGTGCCCCTCTCCTCCATCCACAGGCACCGTTCGTTGGTGATATTGACTCCAGGGAAAATCTTGGTGCTGTACATCGTGCTTCTCTGCTCAATGGACTATCGGGCGGTATGACTTGAACCTTTGCGGATTAACGACGGGGGTTCCGTACAAGATCCGTTCCGGTCGCTTTCGGGGTGATTTATGGAAAACGATTTGACTAGGCAGCGCGTCCGTCAAACTATGATACGTCGTTCCTTTGTCTTCCTGCCTAGCATCGGTAGAGCGACCGAAAGGCGAATTTGGAGCCGGGGGGCGACCACCTGGGACGAATTCCTTGGCAGCGAGAAGGTCGCGGGTTTCTCGAAGAAGAGAAAGGAAGAACTGGACTCCCGGCTGGAGGAGGCGGCGGACTTCCTGGGCCGGGGCCGGGCCGAGTACTTCTGCGGGCTGCTGCCTTCCACGGAACAGTGGCGCCTGTTCGACGAGCTGAAGCAGGGCGCCGCCTATCTGGACATCGAAACGGATGGTGTCGGGCCGGGTCATGTGGTGACCATGGTGGGTATCCTCCACAAAGGCGAGATGACCACGCTGGTCCGGGGACAGGATCTCAGCCAGGAGGCGATCGGCAAGGCGCTCGAGGGCGTGAAGATGCTGGTCACATTCAACGGCAGCTCGTTCGATCTTCCCATGATCGAGCATGAATTCCCATTCAGCGTTCCCCGGGTGCCCCACTACGACCTGCGGCACGTGTGCCCTAAGGCCGGCTACCACGGCGGACTGAAATCCGTGGAAAGGCAGATCGGGATAGCTAGGCCCCAGGAGCTTGAATACGTCACCGGTGAGCAGGCAGTTTACCTGTGGCATATGTGGAGCAGAAAAGGCAATCGCAACGCACTGAACCTATTGACCAAGTACAACGCCGAGGACGTGAAGAACCTCGAACCGCTGGCGGACATCGTGTACAACATCATGAAGGACAACATGCTGAGGGACATCAATGCAACCTGCGATGGATGAGAAAGGCGACCTGGCCGGGTTCGATGCCCAGGCCAAGGAGATAGCGGATTTCCTCCTCGGCTGCAAGAAGGTGACGGTGGTGGGCCATATCGACGCCGACGGGATAACCGCCACCTCGATAGCGTACAAGGCCCTGCAGGACCAGCACATCGATGTCCATTACAATTTCATCAAGAAGATCGACGAGAACGAGATACGGAGGATCAACAAGATCGGATCGGATGGCGCTCCTGGTGGACCTGGGCAGCGGTATGCCCTCCAAGCTCGACCATCCAGGACTGTGCATCGCCGACCACCACGAGGTGGACCCGGCCGGTCGCTCCCCCTCCAAGAGGAAAGGTCAGGTGACCCTGGCCGATTTCGATGAACGCAAGGGCCGGCACCTGAACCCCCATCTGTTCGGTTTCGATGGGTCACGGGAGATGAGCGGGTCGGGGGCCGCCTACTCCATCGCCAGGGCCATGGACGGAAGGAACAAGAGCCTGGCACTCGTTGGCCATCGTCGGCGCTGTAGGTGATTTCCAAGACTCCTCGGAATGCCGCCTGATCGGACTGAACCGCAGGATCCTGGAGGACGCGGAGACCGTCGGGACCGTGCGGGCGTCGCATGACGTCCGTTTCTTTGGTCGGAGAGCAGGCCACTGGCCAACTACCTGAGATACTCCTCGGACCCGAACCTGCCGGGGCTGACCAATGACTATGACATGTGCCTGGAATTCCTGACCGGATTGGGCATACCGCTCAAGGAGGACGGCCGTTGGAGATGCTGGGTGGACCTCAGAGCGGACGAGAGAGACAGCATCTCCGCGGCTCTCAAGGAGGTGCTGGCCGAATGAACCGAACCGGTAAGGCAGCGCCCGGTTGACCGGAGAGGTTTACTCCCTCGATCCGAGAGGAACCAAGGACAGTGATGCACGACGCCAAGGAATTCGCTACGCTGCTCAACTCGTGTGGCCGATACGAGAAGGCGCCCACCGGACTGGAGGTCTGCATAAAGGGTCCGCACCTGAAAAGGGAAAAGGAGAACGCCCTGCGAACCTGCAGAACCACCGAGACAACCTGAAGGGGGCGATCGAGATGGTCAAGGGCAAGGACCGGGTATCTTCGGTTCGGTTCAATACCTGAGGAACGGTGATGGTTCGTTCTGCCTGCCGGTGGAGGACACGGTGGTGGGCATCGTAGCCGGGATGTTGCTCGGTCAGGGGACATCCCTAACGACCGCCCCTTGCTCGCTTTCGCGCTGAGCGTCGACGACGACAACAACGAGATGACCAAGGCCTCAGCCCGGGGGACGAAGGAACTGGTGGAGATAGGATTGGACCTTTCCTCAGCGATGCGACTGGCATCCGAGTCGGTCGGGGTAACGGTGGCGGTCACAACATCGCGGCCGGGGCCACCATACCACCGGGAAAGAAGCCGATTTCCTGGCGAGATCGACCGCATCGTCTCCGCTCAGATAGCTGACCCATCAGGTCAGGACAATCGCCTTTTGGGCGTGGAGCGGTTCTCCGCCTCGTCGAAGACGACACTCCTTTCCCGTCGAATATCTCAGCGCTGATCTCCATACCCCGGTGGGCCGGCATGCAATGCATCACGATGCGTCGTCCTTGGAGCGAGACCAGTCGGTGTTGATCTGATAATGTTTGAAGACGCGTTCCCTCTGGGCCGCCTCATCCTCTGCTCCCATGGACACCCAGACATCGGTGTAGAGCACATTCGCGCGTCCTTGGCAGCAGCTTAGGGTCCTGTACGACTGAGATGGTGCACCGGTTCGTCCTGGCTATGTCCTTAGCCTTCATTGGTCAGTTCGGGTTCGGCTGGTAGCCCTTCGGACAACCGGCCACGAAATCCATGCCGGTCATCGCGGCGCCGAGCATAGCGAGTTGCAGACGTTGTTCCCATCGCCGACGTAGGAAGCTTCAGACCTTTCAGCTTCCCTTTTGCTCTTTATGGTCTACAGGTCGGCGGTATCTGGCACGGGTGCTCGAGATCGTCCAATGCGTTGATCACCGGAACGGAGGCGTTCTGAGCCAGTCCATCATGATCTCGTCTTGAACGCCCGGTACATGATAACGTCGACGTAGCGGCTCAGGACCTTGGCGGTGTCCGCCACCGTCTCCCCCCGGCCCATCTGCATGTCCTTGGGGCTGAGGAGATGGCATGCCCTCCCATCTGGTTCATTCCGACCTCGAACGAGACCCGGGTTCGCGTGCTGGCCTTCTCGAAGATCATCGCCATGGTTTTACCCTTCAGGGGCTCGGCGTTGCGATATTTGCCTTTCTTCAACTCTGCCGCCAATCCCAGGACATCCTCCAAATCGTCCTTGAGGTCCATCATAGAGATGACGTCGCGTTTCTTGACCACCATCAGTATTACCTTCGAATAATCAACGGCCACGGGTGTGGCCGAGAGTTAGTGTCAATGACAGGAAATTATTATAATAACTGACACCAGGGAGACAGAACTCCCTTTTGTGTCGTTTCGGCTACTCAAAATCACCAATTTTGCTCTTAGTGGCGGATAACTCCGGTTTCCGTTTGAGATATGCGGCCCTTCTACACTCTGACAGGCGTTGGCGCTGTCGGAAAGGATGTATTCTCGCAGCCATCGATCTCTCTCTGAGCACGGCGATTTGGATCGTCAAAAAGACATTGCCAGTTACGTAGCGGTTCCTCAAATGGCCGAATGGAGGATGGGGGAGATCTCCTGTCATGCTTGACATCGGGCCCGGTGCGATTTTCGCATTATCGTACTTGATGAAAGATAACGAGCGGACGCGCAACAT
>CAWDCQ010000069.1:0-18995 GCA_963800775.1 uncultured Methanomassiliicoccales archaeon
CGATACGGGGTGCAGCGAATGAAGCGCAGCACCAGGCTGGGGATGAAAAACACTCCCGCTGAACATTGGCGGCCGCAACGTACAATTGCGGCGACGACCCGAGGTGGCCCAGGTGGCCCCCCCGAAAGTGCAAAAATTTTCGCCGCCCCCCCGGGGGGGCGGCGAAGGCAAAGAAAAGATTACCCAAACAGCCTCTCTAACCCTTTACAGATACAGCCCGTTCTCTGGTACAAAGAACGGGGTCCACCTCATGTAGTCAATTGCTGATCCCGACCGCGTGGTCGGGGAGGCAACGGCTATATTGGTCGGCAACCAATAACACTGATATTTAGCGGAATCCCGCGAGATACGCTGGCAACCATGTCTCGCGGGGTCTTTTTTTAGAGGAGAAGAATAATGGGTTATCATACCGACTTTGTTGGAGAGTTTACTTGCAGGCCGTGTTTGGCTCCGAATCATGTGTTTATTTGAAGCAATTCTCGGCTACACGGCGAATAAAGCGAGATGCCACAATAGACGTCCGACATGCCCGACCCCATTCGTGAAGCCGTTGGGCTTCCCATTGGTGTTGAGGCGTGTAATTTCGTTGGTTCAGTAAAAGGTGATTTTCTGAATGACTGTTCGCCTCGGTGGGCTACGTCTTGCAACGCACGCTCATCCAGAAAAGCATCGACCGTGATCCCTTCACGACGCTGTTGGTGACGTTCGGACTGTCGGTGGTGATCGAAAATCTCTTGTTGGAGATCTACACCGCCAACGCCCAGACGGTCAACGTGGGTGCACTGGGCTACGAATCGTGGCATCCCGGATCGATCATCTTCATCTCCTACGTGTCACTGGGTGTGTTGGCCGCCGCCGTCGCCGTGCTGGCCATACTGCAACTGTTCTTATCCCACACCGGCACCGGGCGCTTGGTTCGGGCGGTGGCCGACGACCGCGAAGCCGCGCAGCTCAGTGGTGCGAACTACCGGCACATCTTCGGCATCGCTGCGGCCATCGCCTTCGCAACAGTTGCATTGGCGGGCATCGCGTACGGCATGCAGACCCAGTTCGCGCCCACGTCGGGCGGGGTGAATCTGCTCTTCGCCTTCGAGGCGGTCGTGATCGGGGGAATCGGTTCCTTGTGGGGCACACTCGTCGGTGGCATCGCCCTGGGCATGGCGCAGTTTTCGGCGCCGACTTCAACCCTGAGTATCAGCGACTCGCCGGCGACGTACTGTTCCTCGCGGTGCTCGCCGTTCGGCCCCAAGGACTTTTCGGCAAGAAGACGTCACTGTCGTGAGCCTCGATAACGCGCACCAAGGTTTCGTGGACGGTCCCTTGGTGCGGCGATCGAACACGTCACCGTTCTTCACGTTGGCCGGGTCGGTCATCGTGATCGTGTTCTTGACGATTGCGCCGTGGATCGTGCCCTCGGAGTGGGCATCGGTCCTCCTCAACTTCTTCATCCTGGTGATCATGGCGACGATGTGGAACCTCCTCGCGGGTTACGCCGGGATGGTCTCGATCGGCCAGCAGGCTTTCATCGGTCTGGGGTCGTACGCGACTCTGTATTTCGCCTTGAAAGGCGTCAACCCGTTCTTGACCATTCCCTTGGCCACCATCGTCTGCGCCGTTCTCGCCGTGCCCATCACCTACCTGCTGCTGCGGCTCCGCGGCGGGTACTTCTCCATCGCAACGTGGGTCGTGTCGGACACGGCGCTACTGATAATTGGCGCGATCGCCCTACTTCGGCGGCGGTACCGGAAACTCATGCCTGGGCCTGCAGTATCTGAGCCCTTCGCAGACGGCGCACTACACCTATTTGGCGACGTGGCTCGTGGCCCTCGTGGTCGTCGTCGGCACCTACCTCCTCTTGCGCAGTCGCCTCGGACTGGTGCTGGCGTCGATACGCGACAACGAGTTGGCCGCACGCAGCGCCGGCGTGAACGTGCAGGCGGCACGCCGATGGATCTTCATCGTCGCCGCGGCGGGTTGCGGGGCGGCCGGCGCTGGTCCTCGCGGTCAGCCAGCCCTTCATCCAGCCGTCGAGCGTGTTCAATATCCAATGGCTCGCCTGGATGATCTTCGTCTCGATGATCAGGCCCCTGCGGCACCATCGAAGGACCGATCATCGGTGCGATCATCTTCTTCGCACTCCAACAGTCGCTGCAGCAATACGGCGTGTGGTACCTCGTCATCTTCGGATCGTTGGCGGTCATCATCGCGCTGTGGCAGCCCCGAGGACTGTGGGGGGCATTCCGAGACCGCTTCCACACCGAACTACTCCCAGTGGGGTATCAAATACGTCGCCCGAGCATCCCGACTTGGAACCGGGACAGAGTGGCCGCGCGTCGTGGCGTGCTCGCTTCGCACTCGGAAGAAGGCCACGCCTTAAGGACGCGACCAGAATGGCCCGCGCGCAACCTTTAGTAGCATTGATGGGTGCCAGCTCGAAATCCCACGCCTCGTCGTGCCCCTTCTGGCGCCACTTCGCCTGCGGGTGGACGAAAACGGGCCGCACCGACATCGGGATCCGACCGCGCACCCCGTGACGGGGTCAAACGTTCGCCTCGTTGGCCGCTTCCGGTGCGCGCGCCCGCGAGGAGCGACCGCGCCGCGACGGTGCCGAACGACGGATCGATCGAGCCGGCAACGACCCGCGACGCTCCGCCCGAGCACCCAGAGCCGAGGGACGCGGCGCCCGGGACCGAGAAGTCGCCGGCGAGCGTCCGCCTCGTCGCTACGACCGCGATGATGTCGATGCCGGAGGTGCGCGTAACGGGGCAGCACGACGACCACGGCCGTCGAGCGCGAGCCGCGACGGAACGTCACCGCGTTCGTCGCGACCGGACCGTCGCTCTGAGCGCGACCGACCTCGAGGTTCCGATCGTCCCTCGAGCAAGGACCCCGAGGCGCCGGACCTTGAGCTTCCCGCGGCGATGAACGCGACCGTGAAAGGCGCCCTGGGCACTCTGGCTCCTTCTCGTCGAAGGGACGCACGGTCCGTCCGGAGCACCGCGACGACCGAGTGCCGCCCGATCGACGTCCGAGTCTCGCACCCCGCGGCGCGCGAGCCGGTCGCGGGCGTCTCGAACGTCGGCCCCGCGAGCTGACGCCCGAAGAGATCGAACGCGCGAAGGCCGATTCCTACGGCCGCGCCCAGGGGTGGGGCGGGGTCGCTCGAAAGGGCGGCGCCAACATCAAGTCGACCGGTCAGGCGATGGAGGTCACGCCCAGTTCGGGCTCGAAACCCGATCGCATGTCGACCTGGATCGAGGACAAGCGTCCGGCGAGCGTCGCCCCGGCCGCCAAGGTGAAACCGAAGGTCAAGTACGCCCTCCCGGGGTGACATCGCCGCCGATGTCCGCAAGGCATTCATCGGTACCTCCTACATGCGCGAGAAGATGGTGATGACGCTCACGAAGGCGGCCGAGGCCTACGACCGCAAGCGTTACGAAGAGGCGCTGCGACTCGGTCGTATCGTCGCCGACGCCGTCTTTTCATCAAATGACTTCAATTCGTACTGTTCCAGCATCTCCGGCTGGTTCAGCCACTGGCTTGCCTGCAGCACACTGAAGTTATCACCCAGCTTGTATGCCAGCAAACCACGCGTGAGGGCATCCAGCGGGATGCCCTTGGTCTTGAGCGGTCCGATGAACTCGCTCAAGCCCAGTCGTTCGTAGAGATTGTCCACCATCAGACTCGGTCCGATGGGAAAAGATTTATTTCCGTTAGGCGTAAGCTGAGCTGTCCTCAGTCTGGACTGTCTTTGCACAATTACAGCAGGGCTGAGGGCACTTCATATCTTTTTCGAATCGGTCTGTTATTAGGATGATCCAGTCATCGATGTTCGACGAAAAACATCAAAAATTGACCAGGTCAAGTGTCAAGGTCAGGGTATTGCGGCCGAGATATCCAATGGGGTATTATTGATCTGTTCGATCAAGAACGTATGAGAACCAGTTCCGTCGTATGGGCTCTGACTCCCGAAGTTCCCAGACCAAAGATCCGGAATAATCAATCACTACCTTGACCTGATCGGATCCATTGGAGGTTGCAAAAAGATCACGATCGCCGTGACAAACATCGTGGCAACAATGGCGAGTATCACGGTAAGATGTGTAGTTTTCCCGGGACGGTCGTTGACAAGGTTACTTCCCCACAACCTTATCTTCAGAACGAGAGGCACATCCCTGCATTTCAGACTTTCCGCAACGGTACGTAACTCGATACCGATCTTTTAGTAGGAAGATTTACCGGATTCTTCTCCGTCCTCAGGTCAATCTAAGACCCGGTCCAAAAATGAAAGTATCTAGCTTATATCATGACCCAGCAGCGATTGACATTTTGAGGCAAAGGGACAAGGTGCTTCGGGCCCCATCTTGGACCATCTGGCTGATCCTTCCAGCAACAGTTTACAATAATGAACCTACCTGATTCTCCAATTCTTTCATCGAGTTGAGCACCAGCCCCCCTCGGCCTATGCTGGAATTGGTCACCGTCATATCTGTCACGATGATCGTCATGATTACAAGAACAACAATCACAACGAACACGAACAATAGGAATATCCTCAGGCTGATAACATTATGATCAGGGAGCGGGGTCTGACTAACCGAATGAATTTCGGTAGGCGATTGGTCTCCTGGCATCGGTATATATTAAGCATATTCATTATTTAAGAAATAGGAGCCAGTTTTCAAAATTGTTTTTAATCGTTGTCCTCGGAAATTCCTGGTCCTTCCTGTTTTTCAACATGCACCGGTCGATTAAAGGCGCCTTGAAACACGCAGCTTAGCAAGATCGACGGCAGTCGCGTCGGCGGGCTGGGTAGGCCCGATTACAATGAGGGCACGTACCGGATAATAGGCGGATCCAATGGTCGAATGAAACGCCCCCTATTCCGTGTCATAACTACGTGATAACAGTGATTCTATCTCGATAGACTGAGAAAGGTTAAAATGGAACCGAAAGAGGTATGGGATCGGCAGTTTCGATGCGCCGCGCAGGATACTGCTCGTTAATATGGGACCAAAGGTGAAACGTTGGGCCAGTCTGATCATCACACTGCTACTGTGTCGTCCGTTAGTGTCATCGGGCTCGTGGTCTACCTTTATGGGGCGGCCACCAGTCAGATCGTTCTTATCGGCATTGGATGTGCGGCCTTCCTAACTGTGGTCATATTGAAGATAGCGAAGAGACAGAGATCGGACGACAGTGACGGCCCTTCAGCAGAGAATGCCCCTTCTACTCGAGATTGTGAACATCTCTAAGATTCACACCATGTAATGAGCTCATATCCATGGATCTGACGCTCAAATATGGGATCCCCATTATCTGAACGATGGGTATACTCGAATGGGCCATCGAGCTGATAAAGCAGCTCATACAATTCGGAGGTTATGGCGGCATCTTTATGCTCATGGCCCTGGAGAGCATGTGCCTTCCGATCCCCAGTGAGATCGTTCTTCCTTTCGGCGGGTGGCTGGCCTACGACGGACACATGGACTGGATACTGGTCTCACTGGTCGGAACTGCCGGTTGTACCGCAGGTTCCGCATTGGCCTATTGGGTCGGGATGAAGGACGGCAAGGCGTTCGTGCGCCGTTACGGCAGGTACGTTTTCTTGAACGAAGGTCACATTGACGCTACAGAGAGATGGTTCAAGAAATATGGCATGCCAATGATATTCCTTACGAGATTAGTTCCGGTCGTTCGCACGTTCATTTCCCTGCCTGCGGGAATGGCCAGAGTGGATTTCAGGAAGTTCATCATCCTGACGGCGGGCGGGTCTGCGATCTGGTGTTTTTCGCTGACCTATATTGGGTATGCCTTGGGCACGCACTGGCGGGCGATAGAGGTCTGGTTCAGACAGGCCGACATATTGATCCTGGTATTCTTGACGGCAATACTACTTTGGTGGATTCTGTCTAGGAGAAAGAAGATCAATGCAAGAGAGGATTATCGCAAAAAACCGTAGACCCTTGAAGTCCAGCAATTCTTAATATGGCATATCAAAACCCTATGCTATAATGGGCCGACCGTAATCTGTTGCTCCATCTCATTATTGATCTTCGCATATTTCTTGCCGTTTTGATATTTGACCGGAAAAACGAACTAGGCCGCTGCTTGTTCCTTCATTCCCGCCAGAATGAGGCCATCTTTGATGATGTGTCTTAGATCTTGGATCGTTCGTTTTATTCCCTTAGCCGTTGATTAGTGTTTTAAGAGTCTTCTTTCGCGCACGAGACCCACATCGATCAAGTGAGCGTTGAGTGGGATGAAATATGACCCGGAATCAGACAATTATCAACCTTAAGCCGACCTATGATCAGAAATTAGCTGTTTCCTTTGTCTATTCACCATTTTGTGCCTATGATCATCAATTCGATTTTGGAACTCACATCGACTTTTGGAGCCTTCTTACTACTTGACGCCTGTCAGCTTCGTTGATAGTTCCCAGAGATCGTTTGCGAGCTTGGCATCGTATGATTGTTTGCTCGCTCTGGCAACCTTTCTCTTGTGGTAATATTCACCAGATCTCCAGTCAACGCCCGGTTCAGATGCGGCCAGCCAAACCATTGTATCGGCACCTTTGGAAGGATCGATCAGAAAGCGTTTCAGAAAGGAGCTGTACAAGAAATTCCAACCCCCGCCAAATTCGAGGAAAAGCTAGTTCTCACAGTGCCTGGGTGAAAGGCTCGGCGGATATTCCCTTTTCGTGATATCGTTTGTGTAATTCTCTCGTGAACAGTATGTTCATAAGTTTAGCTTTGCCATAGACCCTTGATCTTTTGTAGCCGTGCTCCATCTCAAAGTCATCCAGATCTAGCTTACCTGCCATTCTATGAGCATAGCTCGATGTCGCAATGACTCTTGCACTTGATGCAACGAGCTTATCCAGTAACAGAGTCGTCAGCAGGAATGGTGCAAGATGATTGACTTGGATCGTCAATTCGTGCCCATCAGTCGTCAATGTACGTTCCCCCATTACCCCACCGGCATTGTTGGCAAGCACATCGATTCTTGGGAAATCTCGGTCAAATCTGAGGCCAACTTTCTCACATCATCCAATCTTGCGAAGTCTGCAAGATAATAAGGAGCTTGAAGCGCGTCTGCTGTTCTCTTGGTCTTTTGGGGCGATCTTCCGACAATGACAACTTGAGCGCCTCGTTCTTTCATTAGTTGAGCGGCCGCCGCCCCGATGCCGTCACTGGCACCAGTTATTACGATGACCTTGTCTCTCACCTTGGTAGCATTTCTACCGATAGCTCCTTCACCCATCATCTCAACCATGAATATTCACGCCACAATCATCATTTGAAGGGCATTTATTAATATATTCTTGCATATTTTATGGATTCAATCGCTTAAAAATCTCATCTGTGTCCTGGATTCTAATACTGTGTTGACATGTTCTGGTAGAGATCGATGAGATCTGAAAATAAGACATACTTGCACGATCATCGTTCACATTTACGGTTCGACACTCCCTGTTCACCCCAACCCCCGTTCTTACCCGAGGAGGTTAAATGGTCAATTCGCAGTATCCTTCTGAAGCGCGACCCGGATGCAGATTGATCGCTTTGGTCGCCGTGATCTGAAGGATGGCCAACCAAATGAAAGAATATTATAGTCGCCCATAATCCATCAATGGTGCGCAGGTCGGTCGTCTTGGCAATCACCTTAATGTTGATCCTTACTCTTGCGTTACTCGGGCCTCTTTTGCTACTCATGGATCAAGATCAAATCCCGGTCCTGAGGCAGGCTCATCATACGCGCCATCGATAACGATCGCTCCCCGGTTGGTGAGGATCATACACAATTTGACAACATCTGCACTTCCTTTGGACCTGGATACGCACCTTCTCCGTGACGCCGATCTATTCGGGGTATGGCGGGGTCATCAACATCACCGAATCCAATATAGGTCCCACATCCATCTACGTTTACCGGTGTGGCGTCAGATGGGATAACACATCGATCGAGGCTTGGCGAAACACGTCTGTTCTCATCCCATCGGGGCAACATGCTTCATTAGGCATACTCTTCTTTGCAGCACCCAATAATGCCACGGATGGAATCTATTCGATCGTAATTGGGGTGGAGGTCGAGAACGATCAAAGTACAGGCTGGGAGGATCGGGTACGCAACAGACAAGCGCATCTGTGCATGCGAGTTTTTCAGCTCCATTGACGTATCAAAACTACACCCTGGAGACCAATCCTTCCTTCGACTATTCAAGTGTGAACAGTGTCATTGATCCAGTTGAGACGAGGGTCCTCGCCGCCAATATACTGGATAACAGCTCGAACATCTATTCCATCCAGGCGGTCGCAGACGCATTCGACTGGGTAAGGGGGCATATAGCCTATGTTTACGACACTCAGGATCATTGGCAAACGCCGTCGCAGACCCTTTCGTGCCGCACCGGTGATTGAAGGACCAGGCAGTATTGCTAGCCTCGTTGATCGATCGGATGGGGGGCGATGCCAGAATTGACATTATTGACGAACATGCATTCCCGACCGTTTATATTGGGAACAATGAGGCCAACCTGACGGACGTCCAAAAAGCAATATCGTCCCACTATGGCACCGATGTGCCGATATTTCTTAAAGGACCCCGTCTGGATATTGGATGGTGATCGACACGACCGGTTTCCCTTATGCCGGGGGGCTCCCGACATTATCGGGCCCAGTGGTCAACGATCCCTCGCATACATGGTCATTCGACTCGAGCAAATGGTTGATCGAGATAGACACCAGAGAGTTTAGATGATCCCGAGTCCATCAAACATGGTTCTGGTCATGTCCGACCAGCATAGCAGCTCGTTCCGATCAATGGGGTGAAAATATGGTATACAAGGTCATTAGAAATGGTATCGCTCATAGCAGAAATGACACCATGATAGAACTCGCGGAGGGAACATACCAGACGCTCGATGATGCGATCAAGGCGGTCGAGTTCCTCAAAGCCTGCATGCTCCCTGACGGGTCGGTCGCATTGTACGACGCAAATGCCACCGACGAGGAGATTGAGGCAGACGTTCACAGATATGGAATGGTAGGTAGAATAGAGCACGCTGAGACTAGGAAAAAAAGGGGGGAAAAGTGATTACCAGCGACTATCGCGCCAGAAAACCCGTCTGAAGGCCATTTCTCCATTGGCCTGCCTGGTCCGTTTGTGGAGGGGCAATACAGATTAACGTCCGAATTTTTTAATGTGCCACATCCATATGAATCGTGGTACATCATCCAGGTGGGGCCGATCTTGCTTCTATCCATTCAATGATTGCATCACAGTCTCGATCGGACCGGTAAGCACGAACTCATCTTTGATGCAAGATCATACCCAACCTAATTATTCTACTGGACCACTTACGGTGCGCTAAGGCGTAGGATCATGTCCAAGGGTCAAATCAAATTCGTCGTCATCGTGATCTTGTCCTTGATATTGGCGTTGAGTGCGTTCTTCGTCATATACTCAGAACTAAATTCCAATGTGGAACTCAACCTGGTCAATGAAGTGCCCACCAGCTCTGGGGTGGTGGTCAGGTATGAGATCAACAACCACGGGTACGGTGCTTGGACCTGCGATCCGACCAAGTTCGTGGTCATGTTCTCTGATGGCTCCAGATCCATGGCGACTCCGGAGGTTGCAGGCAGTTTCATCATCCAGAGCGGTGCGTCAGCAAGCGGACTACTGTCTGCGAACAAAAGTTCCCCTGACGCAACCGTCGTGGGATTGTCGTATGATAATGGAAGTGTGCATTTAACGACGAACTAGGTCATTGGGCCATAGTCTAAGATTCCGCTTACTGACGCAAACGCTTGTCTCTGCTGCTTTTTTCTATGGTCAAGGAGACGTCCGTAACATGTCATTGAGTAAGATTATCAGAGTGCCAGCGATCGTGATCCATAGAAAATGACAGTCGCGAGAAGAGCTTGGTCGACAATTTTGGTTTTCATGTGACCGACTTCGTCATTGTACATCCGCATTGATTGCTCTTTCGCTTTCTATATAATTTCTAACCGAAATTACTGCAATTTAGATGGTTGCACTCGCTTACCCTAGTCGGATCCTTTGAAGGATTCAGCCTATCCTCCATTAGGGCAGTGTTTCAAGGGAGCCAAAGCCTCCAAGCATCATGAACTTCATCTTTCGAAGAACACCTTTCTCTTTTTTGCCTTTAGGAAAGTGTCTATCAGAAGGACGTTAGTTCCCAGGACCAGCAATAATCCAACGATCCAAGAGAATGGGAACACTATCGCAGGCTGTCCGGTGACGTTCTCGGTCAGACAGGCGGCAAGTATCAACGGGACATACAGGGCGAAGCAGCGTATCATTACCGAGCGGTTCTCGACCCCCCACACGATCAGCAACGATATGGGAAGGAGATAGTAGCAAAGATTGATCTTGGGGTAGAAAACAAAGAAAGCGATCAGAACTATCATGCAGCCCTCCCAGAATGTGGTTGAATCACGCTTCCTATAGACGAAATAGGATGCTAACAAGATCGCCGACACCGTGAGGATATCCTCGATCGTGCCTGGCAGCGAATATCCACCCTGGGCGAAGAAATGCCAGATGCTTAGGCCGCCTATCTCAGCGGTAGGGTCCTGGAGAAGATAATAGCTCGGAAATGAGAGGAATTGGTTTGGAGCGATCACAAGAAGCGGCACCGCCACGGAGGCGGTTACGATGATCGTGATCCCGAACACCATCCATTTGGCTTTTTTTGTTCGGGCCTTGATCAACCACACCGGGAATATGGTAGCGTTGAAGAACAAGGTCCAGATGCCCAATGTATTGAGGAATGCTGAGGTTTTGTACTTTTGGACAACGAATAATAGGAGCGGCAAAATGAACATGAAGATGACTATGCCTTTATCCTGCACCCCGAAGGTCGCGTCGATGAAAGCAAAGGGAGAAACTATCAGGGCCAATCCTGAAAGGAAGGCAAGGCGGTCATCGAATCTTTTGAGAATAGCATAGTACAGGATGCCTGTGGCAATGATAAAAAGAGAAAAATAAAGAGAATACTGCCAGGATGCCCCTCCCGCCAACTGCGCTGGGACCATCAGGTAGTCGATCACTGGCGGAGATTCCATGGAGAAGTCCTTGTAGGGTATCTCTCCGTGAATGATGGCTGACGTTCTGTTATGATAGAAGTCTATGTCGTTGTTCTGCGGTATCCATGGGGCATATGGAACCACCACCTCATTCTGGACCACGATGAGTGAGCCGTAGAGAACGAGCCCGATGATCAATAATACGGCTATTTTCTGCTTTGAGGAGTAGAGTTCTATTCTCTTAAAGCGGGAACCAAAACTCTTCAAATTCCACACCACAAACACCCCGTTTCATTCTAATGTTTCATTTCCTAGTCTGTTCCTGAGGCCCAAGGTGAATATGCTCTTAATCTATTCGACGAAATGATGAGTAAGCTTCATCACGTCTCGATAGGGAACAACTCCGAGTATCCTATCGGCCTCATCCACGACCGGAATCGCTCGGAAATCGTATCGGGCGAAAAGCTCGGAGCCTGCTTGAGCGTGCTCTCAGGACCGAGAGCGATTATGTTCGTGACTACGAAGTCCTGAGAAGCTCTTCTTCTAGAGCCTTCAGTAACCCTTTGATGTCCAGAATGCAGAGCAGCTTGTCGTTCTCATCCCGCGACGTAGTAGTACGTGACCACCATCATCCCCTGGCAAGCTTGGAGTAGTCGTCTGGATCTCGTCGGTGGTCTTGTTCGGGACCGACTGTGATGAACCGGGAGGTGGCGTAATTGATCGCTTCTCCTCGGTCTCTCCATTATCGAATTATTCAGGGAACGACTGAACACTGCTATCGAATCCTATCAGTTGGGATTCCAATGGTATTTTTCTTCAGAATATCTGCGATACGTAACAAACCATTCGAGGGTTGTTGGCCAGAGATGTGAGAATCTTCGAATAATGCGCCCTTCTTATCCAACTTACTTTATGATCATCTCCCCTCGTCAACGACATGAACGTCTCCTTCGTACTGATGGCCCCCTAGATAAAGGGATCTAGCGACCTTGAATGATCTGGAATAGCTCTTGGAGTAGCTAAATTTGTCACGTATCCCCCCTCCAAAACTCAACTTGAACTTGTTGATCCCCTTCAACTCCTCCACGAGCTCTCCTGTAGCATAACCTCCAAAATCAAATTCCACGAGACCTTCCTGTTTGGCGGATCTGATCATTTCCCATATCGCAAGCCTATTTCCATGGCCATACCCAGATTGGGAGAAGTCACCTCCCAGGTCTTTCACGTTGCAGGAATGAAGTTGTCTGACCCTGCCATTGTCCTTGATGTAAGATGACCCCCCATTAGCTCACCATCAAGTTCATAGGTTGTCAGGAAGAATTTTTTGCGCATCTCTTCCGGAGATATGAACGCTGACGGCAGACCTTTTTGCCTCCTGAAAACCTGGTTCATCTTATGGAACTCGTTGAATCTTTCGTTGAAAGTATGACGGATGCGTCATCATACGTCATAAACGCTGATGGGTGCCGGTCCGAGGCCCGAAGCTCTATAACCAACCTAGGGGAGGATGCCTCGTCCCATTCCCTCACTATAAACACCATCCCAAGGGCGGGGATCGTCACATTATCCCGCCTTGCCCTTCTAAAAAAAATGATTTGATGCGTTTGGACCGATTCTCGGGTTGCATCCTATATCGGAAGGACAGACCTTGTCAATCTAGCCCGTATTGGGGGCGAGGAAATTGTCTCAGAACATGCCCTAATTTTTTCTGTTTTATCAAAGCAGGCAATTATGGTCCATGGCGATGGAATCGAAAATGGATATGAAAGGGAAAATGAAAACGTTCTTGTGCAATGGCAATTATCAACGAACTGTCTTGGTGCAACGATATGAACAGGATGAGCCCCATAAAGAAGTACAAGATCACAATGGTGGCGATCTTTTCCATATGGCTCGCCACTTCGCTTATAGCACCGTTCACTATTCCGGCGAACAGCGTCAACGATCTCTCAGGCGGGGCTTCACATATCGATAATGCAAAGGTTTGGGGGAAGATGAACCCCTTCGCGGCGACGGTCTATTTCCTGGGTGACACTTTCTGTGCGGAGATATCCAGTCATTCCTTTTTCTTGAACGGCAATCAATTGCCCTACTGCGCGAGATGTATGGCGATCAACGTAGGTCTTCTTACTGGAATGCTGGTAGCTCTGTACTTCAGCCCGAGGTTCAACTTGATATTCTTAGGTCTGGGGCTGTTGCCTATGGTCATTGACGGAGGCATGGAGATCTTCTCATCATATCAATCCACCAATGTTTTGAGGGTCATCACGGGGTTGTTGGCGGGAATTGTTGTTTCTCTATACCTGGCTCATTTTGCCGAGGAAATGATGAAACCTGGATCTGTGAAAGAGATGCATTTGTGAGGTGATGGGCTGTCTTGTAAGCTATATGAAGGAATGCATCGCCCCGTCCCCTTATTGTGAAAACGGATCCTGAGAAGATCGACTTTGTTTCACCGCCTTGCATCTCAAAACTCGAAACAAAGAGATCTCCAAAAATCAAATTAGGCCCTGTTGCAAAACTAATTCCGACACTTTGATTTTGTAATTATTATTTGTTATCTATACTGTTATGAGCTATTCGAGGAGATATTTCCACGATTTTGTTGAGAACATGTATTCACTCCCACCAATTTAATCCCTGTGGCAGACGAACCTCAGATATGGCAGAAAATGGATCTTCTTTTTCTTGACCCAGTCACCGATCCGGTAGGTTATCCAGCCCTCGTGAGGGCTGTCGAAGTTGTGCCAGTTTACCCAATCCTCGACGGCCTCCCTGACCTCGGACCCGGGCGCCAGGTCCAGGTCCGGCAGGACCTGCCAGAGGTAGTTCTTCATCATGTTGTGGCGCTGCTCCGTCTTTCCTAATGTTTGCGGATGCGCGATCGATTCCATGATGTGCTGGACGGTCCATTCCTGGCAGAACTGGTCAAAGGAGCTCTCGCCTCCTTTGACCGAATAAAATTGGGTCCCATGGTCGGTCAGGAATTGCTCCGGAACACCGAAGTCGGACATGCATTCCTTCAACAACTGGATGGTCTCGTCTCCGTCGGGAGTTGACATGACCTTAGCGCCGATGATGAAACGAGAGTGATCGTCAACGATCTGGAGCACCCAGACGTCCTTCCGAAGCTGGGTGTAGTCCATCTGCCACATCGAGTTCGCGTGCTTTCGTTCGAACGAACGGAATCGTCGTTTCGAGACGATCTTCATCGGTTTGGAGTGGATCCTGAGATACTTGTGGACGGTGCTGGACGAGCATTCCACGTCGAAGGCGATCTTCGAACAACCGAAGCCTTGGCGGTCCCGGATGCCCAGGATCTTTTCGACCTTTTCCCGCTCCAGGTTGTGCGTCTCCTTCGGCCGGCGGCTCTTGTCGCGAAGGGCGACGGAGCCGCCCTTCTTCCATCTGGCTCTCCAGTTCCTGACGGTCCTGGTGCAGCTGCGGATCTTCGCCGCCACGACCTTTATCCCCACATTCTCCGCCAGCAGGACGACCTGCTGGCGAATGGAATAATTGAAATCCTGAAGCTGCTGGCTGCCTTTCCGAAATTTCCTTGGCTCACCTTTAATATCGTACCTTATCGTATACCCACTGGGTGCGGTCATTCGATTAGTCTCCAAACAAAAGAATGGACGCACCCCCTCTTTGTGATTTTTGACCGATTTTAGAACATCTTATTCCAAAGACATCTGGGTGATCTTTGGAAAGATGTCTTCGAACAGGTCACTAAAGAATATATGACTGGATATAGTTGAAGTGCTCCCGCCTGGATTCACCCCTATTATTTACCCGCATATTTACGGGTATTATTTTAGAGCCAGACAAAAACTTAACGGCGTTATCGGTCTGTATTTCAATATTAGTAGTTTGTGCAGAAAAAAGTGTCGTCAATATAAATATTTTTGTAACCTCTTGATTCAATTATGGATTCTAAGTTTAGTTATATGAACTAAGGCGAGAGAATAAAACCAAGATAATTGATATCGATCAAATTGCAGGCTTTCACTCATATGAGCGAGTAAAGCAGTAACTCCATCTTTTTATGATGGTGACCTATCTGGGCTCAGCCAAGATCGCTCATTACTAAATCCAGATCGTGAAAAAAGAAATTCAATCCCATGGGCGATGAGGGACCCGTAGGAATTAAGAGATGAATAGATAGGAAGGAAGTTCGAAGATCTCACGGTTTTCCATGCAACGAACTTAATGATTGAACGCCTGGAGTACGCATGCTTTTGAGCTGGGAATAAACTATTCCGAGGCAGAACCCGCCGAAGCCCAGATTCTATCCAATTAATGATGAGGTTGGGACCGTCGGCGATCTGTTGCTGAACGGGACGGAATGTTACCGGATCAAGGCGTCAGGGTACTGGTTCGAGGGAGAGGACATCGAGGAAGCGATGTTGGTATATTCGTTGTTCTGATCGAATACTCGAATCCATCGGGCAGTTGAGGGCCTTTGATCGTTTGTTCTTATTTGGCCTTGTTCAGATTCTTAATCAGCACCCAGTCATTCACATCCTTGGCATCAGATACCATCAAACCAGCGCCTAAACCGACAAGGAATGGGCTTCCAGCTCCTCCGCCGGCCATGAGTGTGAGACAGCCAACGTCCCCATGATGCATTATTCGGTTTCTGTCCCACTCTGCACGACCTTCAGGAGTTCTGGAACTGTAGGAGAGGTTTGCGACTTCTCCAATCAAGAATCCTGTTATACTGCCCAAGAGTCCTTCAGCCAGGTCATCTACTATCGATCTTTCCATTGCCCTACTGACATTTTGTGTCATAGGAGATGGATGTACTTAACCATTCAAATCGATATGTTAATGACGTTGAATACAATAGTACACAGACAATCCAGATAATACTATTGCATCTAATTAAACCATCAAATACAATAGTAATCTATTACTATATGCTATGCTAGTACAACTACTTGAATTATGCAGAAAGACAAGAGTCTCAGGCGGAAACCGGGGTACGGAGCACCTGCAGGTCAAACCAAGGCAGATGTAATGATTTTCTTGGGAACTGGAAAAAAGACCCGGCAAGAAATCCTAGACTATGCCAGGTCAGATCTTCATATCCGTGAGAAGAGGGGTGTAGATCGCCATTTGAGTGAATTACTGGTCAATCAACAAATTCATCGGATAGAGGAAAAGAAAGGTTTCGACGTCATATTCGAATTAGATAGATCATTTGATGGATACAAGCAGTTGTTCGAGTATTTTCTAGAGAGGGGAAGGATCAATGATTTTATCGAAACACCGTACAGTCAATCCTATATCGACGAGGAGTTCCTAACTGGTATGACCAGTGACGTTCTCTATCGATTGAACTGTTCATTCTTGAGGCTGGCCGTCATGGATGGGAACGAAAGAGCCGAGGATCCCACTTATCAAGGGTTAGTCGAAATGTCAGACCGTCCCGATTTGCCCTCGGTTAAGCCAATTATGGGTTTCCTCCAAAAGACAGAGTCGATAGACTTGTCCAAAACTCAGCCTTCTGATTTGTCATTCGAAGAAATGAAGATATGGAAAGAGCAGAGAATTGACGAGGCCGCGCGACAATCGATCGCCCTAATGAACAAGCGACGAGAACGGAGAAACGATGGTCAATCAATATCGCCGTATCCTATTCCCAAGTGACGAAATAGAAGAAATATTGGCTGTTTTAAGATGCTCTCCGTCGGCGATGGTGCTGATGATGAGCATATCCAAAAAGGAAAACATCGTCATTGGGGCCTTGATCACTAACCTGTTCATTCTTATTCAGGATATTTTTAAGGACCAAACGGACTTGGAAAATCTAGATGTTCAGGAATACTCGCAAAGATTGGAACCTTTTTCAGAAGATTCAAGGTTCAAAGAGTTGAGGCCGACTCCAATACTACAATTGGTGAGAGCAATGGCTATTGCGGACATATTTGCGGACAATACTCTAATCAGGGATGGGCTGACGATTCCTCAAGAAATACCTAGGAATTGGTCAGCATTGTCCTGTACCCGAGATGACCTGTCTCACAATGTGCGTTCTTCTCCTGGTTGATTATATTAGGTCGCTCGGTCAAGGTGCTCACTTGCGTTCTGGTCCTGCTTTCTTGCTCGACCCTTTCTCTGAGGTTGTCCTCAGCGCTCTTCGGCAGCATCTTCGACCCCGAACTCTCTAGAATAGTCCGACCATCCACCAGTTGCTCATTTTTTATGACCATTACCTGGCATTTCGAACCTCTGGCGACCTTTTCTGCTACACTTCCTAGAAGCAGATGAGGCAATCCATGGGGCACCTTTGGTACCCATGATTATCAGGTCATAGTTGCCGGATAATTCGTTGATCACTGATGCCGGGTCTCCGGTCCTGACCTCGGTTTTCATCGGTACGCCCTTCTTCTCTGCCATGGTGGTCGCTTCGCATATCACGGCCTGCGACGTTATTACCACGGCGGAGGCTTCTGATACAAGCGCCAGATCCTGCAAGGTCGAGGTCGCCTTTTCGGTATCTATCACGTTCAACACCGTAATCTCAGAGTTCGACTGTTTAGCGATATCTAGTGCGTGCTCAATCGCCGAACGGCTGTATTTGCTTCCATCGGTAGGATCAATATTTTCTTGTATGTGTTCATTGACATGATCCCATCTGATTCCTTCTCACGGTACTCTTCAGCGCTTTTCATCGGTACGCTCTTGATGATCACTCCAATGATGAGAGCGATCAAAACGATTCCTGCCGCCACAAGGAACATGTATGTCAGGCTGTTGCTCAGCGAGAGCCGGATAGCGTCCAGGACCGTGGTAGGTATTTGTGCTGAGGCCATCGGATTCAGCAACAGACCGCCGAAGATCGTTGATATTGGTCGATGGCAACATTGCGGCGGAGCCTGCAGGCAGGTTCGTTGCCAGCTGCGTGACCATCTGCTGGTTGATCACACTCCCGAGAACGGTCACACCAACGGTCATGCCCATATTCTGAAACAAACGCGTCATCGCCGTCCCCACTCCAATATCTTTCTTGCCGAGTACGTTTTGCGCCGCCACAGTATAATTTGCCTGGATCATTCCCAGTCCCAGACCGAAGATGAAAGTGTAAAGGTAAGCGTTGACCTGAGAGCTTCCGACTGTCAACGTTGAAAGCATGTACAACCCTAACGCCGCGATGGGCGGGCCAATCATGATCACATCTTGTAACCGGTCCTTTTGACAAGGAATCCGCTCGCTATGGAAGTGGCCACTAAGCCCAGGAACCCTGGGATGAGGGTCGCTCCACTGTGGTGGCGCTCACGCCGATCACCGCTTGCATGAAAAGCGGTAGGAACGTCAGCACCGCGTACAAGCCCGATACCTACAATGAACAGTCCTACGGCGCACAACGAAAAGACCCGGTTACGGAACAGGCCAAGCGGAAGAATGGGGTCCTCTGCCCTTATCTCGGTCTCTATGAACCCGAGGAACAATAGCACTGAGAGAGCGGCGAGACCTATTATCTCGATGCTATCCCACGTATAGGTGCTTCCGCCAGTTCTTTATCAGAAGGACCGCGAGAAGCAACGTTGTGAGCGTGGCCATCCCAAGATAGTCAAGGTGCTTGCTGACATCCGTGATCTGGTTGGGGAACTTCAAGGAGGTCACGATGATAGCTATGATGCCTAAGGGAATGTTCACATAGAACACCCACTGCCAGCTGAGATTATCAACGATGAACCCGCCAATAAACGGCCGATCACATCGCCAGTGCGGCAAAGGCACTTAACATTCCTATGGCCTTACCCCTATCGGCTGGAGCATAGAAGTCTGCCACTGCCGCAAAGACGATGGGCATTATTATTCCAGCACCAAGTCCCTGCACGAAGCGGAACATGATCAGCTGGACGATGTCCTGGGACAATCCGCACAGAACGGAACCTACGAGGAAGAGGATTATACCCGTAAGAAATATGA
>CAWDCQ010000070.1:0-23671 GCA_963800775.1 uncultured Methanomassiliicoccales archaeon
GTCGCTCATTTCAACAACCTCATGTGTCTCGTTTGACTGTAATAGGGATGACTCCCTTCTCGAACTCCAACATCGCGATCTGGATGGGATCGATCATTTTTTCAGGGATTTCCAGAAGGACTGGCGCACCCAGAGAGACCTGCAGTGCTCTAGCACCGATAATGCGCGCCTTCTCGAATCTGGTATATTTCATGAAATCACCATGCAGGGAGTACCCCCATATTAGCGAGATGCTTATAAATTTATTTATTGATGTAAGCATCGTTAGCCAGTAGGCCAGCAGTTTTTTTGGTGCTTTTCTACTGGACGCCGGGCGTCCCTTAACGAATGTGTCTAAAGTAGAACATCTACAAAAAGGTTCCCCATCACCTGCGCAGTTTCTCCTTAGTGTATCGGACCAATCCGCCGTTGTTCATGATGTCCCTCAGGAACTCCGGCATCGGCTTGAACCGGAGGCTCTTGCCAGTCGTCTCGTTGACGAGGATGCCCTTGTCGACGTTGATCAGTGCCACGTCCCCGGTCTTGAACAACTCGAAGGCCTCGGGACATTCTATCACCGGGAGCCCTATGTTTATCGCGTTCCGGTAGAATATCCGGGCGAAGCTGCCGGCGACGACCGCGCCGACCCCCGCCTCCTTGAGCGCCACCGGGGCCTGCTCCCGGCTGGAACCGCAGCCGAAGTTGCGCCCGGCCACGATGATGTCACCGAATGACACTTGCTTCGCGAAGCCAGGGTCGATGTCCTCCATGGCATGCTTGGCCAGGGCCTTCGGGTCGTAGTCGTCCAGGTACCTGCCGGGTATGATCAGGTCGGTGTTGACGTGGTCTCCGTACCTCCACACCTTGCCTCTCATCTCCGCACCTCCCGGGGATCTGCGATCTTTCCCGCCAGCGCGCTGGCGGCGACGGTGGCCGGCGACGCCAGATAGACCTCCGATTGCGGTGAGCCCATCCGGCCCTGGAAGTTGCGGTTGGTGGTGGAGATGCATCTCTCCCCGGAGGCCAGTATGCCCTGGTGCGCCCCCAGGCACGGGCCGCAGCCGGGATTGGTGACCACCGCGCCGGAACGGACCAGCGAGGACAGGATACCCTTGTCGGCCGCTTCCAGGTACACTTCCCTGGAGGCGGGCACGACGATCAGCCGGACCGAGTCGCTCACCTTCTTGCCCGCAGGATCGCCTCGGCCGCCATCAGGTCCTCCAGCCTTCCGTTGGTGCACGAGCCGATGACCGCCTGATCGATGGTCTTGCCGGCGACCTCGGAGACAGGCCTCACGTTGTCCACCTGGTGCGGGCAGGCCACCTGAGGTTCCATATCGGTCAGGTTGAACTCCAAGACCTTGGATACTGGGGCCTCGGGATCGGACATGACCGGATACATGGCCCGCTTGACCCTCCGGTCCAGATAGTCCATGGTCTTCTTGTCCGGGAAGCAGACGCCGTTCTTCGCTCCCATCTCCATGCTCATGTTCGAGAGCACCATCCTGCCGGAGATGGACATCTCGTCCACCACGGGTCCGGTGAACTCCACGGACATGTAATCGGCGCCATCCGCTTTGAGCTGGCCGATCAGATAAAGGATGACGTCCTTGGGCTCGACCGCCTTGTGCAGGACCCCGTTCAGTCTCAGCCGCATCGTCTGCGGCACCTTGAGCCACAGTTCGCCCGTGGCCCAGACCGACGCCATCTCCGTCGCCCCGATGCCGGTCGAGAAGGCCCCGAACGCGCCATAGGTGGTGGTGTGGGAATCCGAGCCGACGATGAGCATGCCGGGCATTACGTGGCCTTTTTCCGGCAGGACCTGGTGGCATATGCCTTCCCGCAGGTCGTAGAAATTGGTGATCTTCTCCTTTCTGACGAATTCCCGGACCAGCTTGTGGCCCTCGGCCGCCTTGGTGGTGTTGGCCGGGATGCGGTGGTCGAACAGCAGGACGATCTTGTCCCGGTCCCAAACGTGCTCCGCCCCGATCTCCTGGAACGAACGGAGCACCAGCGCCGCGTTCTCGTGCGACATCGCCAGGTCGATCTTGGCATTGACGATATCGCCCGGGACAACGTTCTTTCCGCTCGCCCGGGTGAGCACCTTCTCAGCGAAGGTCATGGCCGACATGAACCTTCGAAAGGCGATACTGGATATATCGCTATCGGTCGATCCGCGATGGTTCTAGAACAATCCCGGAATCAGTTTGAAGCGGACCTCCCGCAAGTAATCCTTATAGTCCTGGTATGAAGAAAGCTTCCTCTCCTCGATCCCGATCCGGATGATCAAAAGGACTAACGATACGAATAACAGCAGGACAGATAGGGCATTGAAGGCAAGCAGCGTCATTCCGATCAGATACACCGATTCCCCCAGATAGAGCGGATGTCTGACCCAGCGGTAAGGTCCGGAGACGGTGATCGTCCTCACCGCGGGAAGGATCGAGAACGACCTTCGGAGAACGATCAGGGAGGCGCAGGCCAGCAGAATGCCGGGGACTGCAATGACCAGGCCGTAATAGGTCGACCATTGGACCGGGAACAGGACGATGTTGTTGGTCACGAGAAACGGCAGGGCGAACGAAACGGCGGGGAGGACTATCTCCTTGCTCCTGGTGCCTTCCCTCACCGGCTCACGGGTCAGGAACGATACGCTGGCCATGACGTTCAGCGGAATGGAGGCGAGGAGCTCCAATCTGACCAGCGGCACGGACGCTCTAATGGCCCCGTAAAACGACACGATCACCAGGATGATGAAAGCAACAGCGACCGCTCGGTCGATGTCCGTGTCTATCGATATTTCCTGCGGACCCAAAGACACACCAGGCAATCGTTTCTGAGCGTTATATTGATTTCAATCCTATAGCACGGATATGGAAACGAAATGGTGGGCGGCCCAAAGCACACCGAGGATGGCGATCTCCAATATCAGCGCCGCGGCGATACCGCGGGACCTTGCCGGTGAACTCTCAAATCCCCATGCGGTCAGGGCGAAGACCAGGATGAGCGCGATCAGGAATATCATCAGCAAAAGCCCAGCGATTATCAGGGTAGATTCGACATAGTAAAATGGAACGCCACCGTCGATCATCAGCGGAATGGTGAACAGGCCGATGAGCAGATACATGGCCGGCAGGTCACGGTAGGTGAAGGTCCGCCGGGACGCCTCGACCTTGCTCTTATAGAGAACGTTGGTGGCCGCCGACAGCAGTATCATGGAAACACCGCTCCCAAAGGCCAGCCCGGACAACAGACGTATTTCGTTGGTCGTGTCCCTGAAACCAAGGTATGAGGAGAGGCCGTCGAAGGCATAGAACACCATGCCGATGAAGGCCACCGCGATGATTGCCTTGTCCGGTAATTTTGAGCTCCTGTACCTTTGCAGCCCAACGAACAGGAAGAGCACGGCCATGAAGCCTATGTACGTGCCGGTGTCCCGGGCGCAAACCGGCAGCTGGAGGCCGCCGATCTGGAACGACCGGTCCGGTATCTGATGGCACAGAGAGTATCCAATGTTCCAAAGGATCGATCCGAACGCGTCGGTTGGGGGCACCATCAAGGTCGGATAACTGGGTTGTAAGATATATAGAAAAGGCACTTCATTCCGAGGCGATGGAAGATCCGTCGAAGCTCGTTCGGAGACGGTCATTTTACGGAAAACCTGAAGAAGAAAATGCAGGGAAAGGTGGGCCGACCGGCCCTTTGTCCCGCGTGTCGTTTTATGACCGTTACACCATCGATATGCCGACTAGTGCAATAATCAGGACCCAACACAGAAGTCCAATAACTATACCAGCAACGGCCAGGAGCAGGCAGTTCTTTCCCACATGCCTCTTCTCCGGGTTCGGATCGTTGTTCCATATGACGAATATGATCAATCCGATAATGATGCTGAAGAACGATAGCAGATAGAGTATGTACTTTATCGCCCCGAGCGGCTCTTGTGGTTGAGGTGGATACTGCTGCCCGTAGGGCTGCGGGCCATAGACTGGCTGGGGGCCGTAAGCTGGCTGCGGGCCATACTGTGGCGGTGCATTGGCGGGCCGACCGCAATATGGACAGATGTTGTAAGCCGCAGATATCTGGCGGCCACATCCGGGACACATTCTCATTTCCTCGTCTGTCAAATTAGTTCATCCTCCTAGCATCCCCTTCCAGGTGTCGCCTGATGGGAATTGGATTTGTCATTATCATATTCAATACTTATAGGTTGTTGAGCCAGGATGCGTATTTGTTAATCTCCAGAATAATATCGTTCAATAAGAAAAGAAAAAAATTATTGAAGCCCGATCGGCATCGCGTTCAATAGAACTTCGGGTTCTTCGGATATCCGCAGTTCGGGCAGAATTCGTGCGTTATCGATATCTCCTTTGCACATCCGGAGCATATCCTCGTCCCCACGGGCGGGGCGGGCGCAGCCTGCTGAGGAAGTGGGTTTGCGGCCCCGCAATAGGGACAGAACTTCATCCTGGCGTTGATCTCGCGCCCGCATCCATTGCATTTCTTTGTGGCAGGCAGAGCGGCGGGGGCCGCGGCCGGGGGAAGCGGCGCTGGGGCCGGTTGGGGCATTGGGGCTGGTGGAGGAACCGGTACCGGAGCGGCCATAGGGGTCGGCGCCGGGACCGGTGTGGGTTGAGGGGTTAGGACGGTCGGAGGGATTGGCTGCCCGGCGGCCAGCCTTCCACAGTAGGGACAGTATCTCAGACCCGAGGGGATCTCCTTTCCGCAGGCCTTGCATCTCTCCATTCCCGAGGGGGACCGGGCCGGGGAAGCGGGCGCCGCGGATGGTGCTTGCGGTGCCGGAGCGCTCACCGATGGAGCGTAGGGATCAGGGCGGGCGCAGTAGGGGCAGAACTTCAGCCCCTCCTGGATGTCCCTGCCGCAACTGACGCACTTGGACATGGGCCTCGACGACTGGGCAGAAGGCGCGGGAGCCGATGCTGGGGAGGGAGCGGGCGTCACTGCGGACGCCTGGGCCGGGACGGACGGAACTGACGCCGACGCAGCCGATCCGCTGGCCGGTTTTCCGCAGTAAGGGCAGAAGTTCAGGCCTTCCGGAAACTGCCTATCACATCCAGAGCATTGCCTCGTACCCTGCTTGGCCGCCGGGGCCTGGGCCCCCTGGGCTGCCGGCCGGCCGCAGTACTTGCAGAACCTGTCGTTGGACTGGATCATCCTTCCGCATCCTGGACAGACGAATTCCTGGTCTTTGGTGAAGAAACCCATTTCAAAACCTCCATAGGCTTGATTGGAACGATGTCCGATGCTAAGACGCGTTAGCATTATCAAGATTGTGATAAGGGAATCATTATGCAGAACATGAGGGGGCATTCGATGCCGCCCCAGTGATGATCTGGACCGCGATCACCGAACCATCGTACCGAAGGACCGGATGGGCTTCGGACCGTTCCGAGACGTCTATCAATGACTGAACGGTATCTCGACATCTTTATCATGCCACCGAGAGTATCGACAAACGTGGGCAAGATGCCGGTAAAGGTCACTGTGTTCGACGGAGCGGACTGCATCGGCGGGAACAAGGTCCATCTGGCCTTCGATGGGCATGGCGTTCTTTTCGACTTCGGGACCAACTTCAACCGGATGAACCTCTTCTATGACGAGTTCCTGCAGCCCCGAGCCTCCCGCGGGATACACGACCACCTGGCCATGGGCCTGATCCCCCGGGTGAACTGGTACCGGGATGACCTGGTGCCGGACGACGTGGACCTGGGCGGGGCCCCGGACCTTCAGGTCGACGCATTGCTGATCTCCCATGCCCACATCGACCATTTCGGCTGCGCCGGATTCCTGGACCTGGACATACCGTTCGTGTCCACCCCCATGACCGCAGCGCTGATCAAGGCAATGAGCGACTGCGGAAGGTCGGACCCGGGAGCCGAATGCGCGTATTGTACGAAGAAGGGCCTAGGCGTCGACCGCAGAACGGTGGTCGCGGGAAAAGGGTCGTACATCGGCAGGGATTTCTATCTGACCAAGCCCAATCCGGAAGACCTCACCGAATTCTGGTCCAGGAGCAAGGGCAAGACCAAGGAGCTGGAACCGGGACAACTGGGCGCCATGGGTTCCCTGGGGCTGGAAATGAAGGCCATGGAGGTGGACCATTCCGTCTACGGAGCGACCGCCTATGCGGTGGAGACCGAAGCGGGATGGGTGGTCTACAGCGGCGACATCCGGCTGCACGGGGCGTACGGGGACAAGACCCGAAAGTTCATGGCCGACGCCAAGGCCCTCTCCCCGGCGGCCCTGATCATCGAAGGCACCAGAGCGAAACACGATGATGCCCATTACCAGTTATCGGAAGCGGATGTGGAGGGCCAATGCCACGCCGCCTCGGAGGACGTGGACGGCCTGATAATAGCTGACTTCTCGGCCCGGAACTTCGAGAGGCTGGACGCGTTCATCGAGATAGCCCAGACGACCGGGCGGTCGCTGGTGGTGACGGTCAAGGACGCCTACTTCCTGGACGCGATGCGCACGGTGGACGGTGTCGACCGGCTCTCCCGGGTGTTGGTCTATGGGGAGCTGAAGGCGAAGGGCAGCAAGGTCAAGGATTCGGTCGAGGAGCAGATCGGTCAACTGGTCGATCCGATGGAGATAGCGATGCATCCCTGGAGCATATCCTGTGCTTCTCGTCGTACGATATGGGCAATCTGCTGGACATCAGGCCGGAGGGGGGGCCGATACATCTACTCTTCGTCCGAAGCGCACTCCGAGGACCAGGTGTTCGATTTCGTTCGGCTGCACCGCTGGATATCCCGGTTCGGTATGGAGATAAGGGGCTTCGAGGAAAAGGATGGGCGGGTGACGTTCGAGCCTGGTTACCATGCCTCCGGGCACGCGTCGGCAGATGACCTCGCGCTGGTGGTGGAGACGATAGACCCGGACCTGGTCATCCCCGTGCACACCCTGCGGCCAGAGTTCTTTAGGGACATGGACCGTAAGGTGGCGGTCCCGCTTCCGGGAATTCCCATAGATATACGCTGAATAAAACTTGGGCGGATGTCCGGTTCTCGTGGAACACAGCGCTGGCCGTCTCAACCTTGGTACGGGACGTTGGTGCGCAGGCTCTCGGCCATATCCTGCAGCATCGGAGCGATGCCTTCGCCCACCCTCTGCCGCATCAGTTCGGCCAGGCTGCCTTCCTCGATCCTCTTTCTTGATCAGGTCCAGGTAAGGTCTCTCATCGGCGTTGGCGCTCTTCAATGCAATTTCGAACACCTGGCGCAGTTCCGGCCTCAGGTTTCCGACGCCGCCGCGAATGGCCTCCTCGGTCAGCGAACGCAGGTCGCCCTCATCCTCGGTCAGCCCGAAATCCTTGGCGCGCAGCAGGGCCAGGGAGAACGCGGTGATGGCCATGTCGGAATGCAGGCACTCCTGTTCGTCGATGGCCTTTATCTCCACGCAGTTGCGCGAGAATCTGACGATGACCCCGCGGGAATCGACCCACTCGTGGCACAGTATCTCGGCATCGTACTTCCTCAGCTCTCGGTACATGTCCTGCTGGATGTTCGAGATAGTCCTGTTGGAGCGGAGTCTCTCCGGGATGACGCCATGGGCGATGATGGGCATCTTGCTCTGGTTCTCCCTGTAGAAGATGAGGCGGTTGTCCGCATTGTTCGTGAGAACGCCCTCGACGTATGGAGAGCTGGCCCCTATCGCCACCAGGTACGGGATGATCGCCCTGGTCCGGTTGAATAGACCGACCATCTCTTGGTCGTTCCTGAAGGGCACGTTGATCTGGATCGCCTGGATGTTCAGCCACCCATGCTGCCGGATGTCGAAAAGGCGGTCGTAGACATCGTAGATCTCCTTGTCCTCGTGGTCCCACACCTTCGCCTGGTCCAGGTTCAGGGTGGGGTGCATGCCGAGGCCCAGGAAGCGGTATCGGCCGTTCGTCTCGCGCGTAGAGCCTCTGCAATCCCTTGTATAGCGTCCCTTCCAATCCCTGGACGCTGGTGCCCGGAACGGTCGGGACGATCTCGATGACGTTCTTCTGCAGCTCCTTGGAAAGATTGACATCACCGAACTGGAACTCGTTGACGATCTCCCCGTTAAGTTCCCCGATTATCCGGTCGTTGATCGGCAGGGACGGAAGTCCCGGTCGTTGATGGAATACTCGTGCTCCGTGCCGATGGTCATCCAGTTCACCCGATGATCAGTTCCTCGACCTTCTCCGTGTCGGGCTCTTCGATGGTGCAGACGGTCAGAAGCTCTTCCTCGGGCAGGAACGCCACGATCCGGACGATCTTGTCCACGGCCATCTTGTACTGCTCGTCGTAGGACTTGCGGTCCTGCTTGAGCACCGCCACCAGGGGGCAGATCGATTCCTTCTTCAGGTAGATCTCGATGACCCCTTCCTTGACGTCGAAGGTGAAAGGACCGGCCACGCAGGTCTCTGGCTTGAAGCCGTGGATGGCGCAGAGGCCGTTGTCCTTGAACATGACGCACATGTGGTCCTCCCTGACCTTGAGCCTCTTATAGCCGGCGAACTCGATCTTGTCCGCCGGAACGCCATTATCGGTCATGATCTGGATGCGCTCTTCCGTCAGCGGCGGGTGGCATTCATGCAGCAACGGCCACCGCACTCTTTGCATACCTCGGTGGCCTTCTCTTCCCATTCATCGCTCATGCCATTACCGTTCCATCAGGTTTGAGATGATCTGATTATAAATGCGGGGATAATATTCGTCCTCGCCGCTCTCGAGAGAGGGGTTATCATTAACCTCTATTACAAATTGTCTGCCGCCACGTTGTTTGATGTCGACGCTGTACAAGCCGTCCCCGATGGCCTTAGCAGCCTTTATGGCCAGGTCGATCGCGTCGTCAGGAACTTGCTCGCGGGGCACGCACTGGGAGGCGTAATCCGGTATCTCGCCTTCTTCGCTGGCCACGATCTTCTCTGACTCCGTGGGCAGGACATACCGGCAAGCGTAGAGCAGTTCGCCGTCCAGGACCCCGATCTTCCAGTCCTCATCGCTCTCGATGTATTCCTGGGCCACTATCCAGTCGGACATCTTCAGGTAGCTCGCGGCCACATGATGGGCGTCCGCCAGGGTGTTCACCTTCTTCACCCGGTTACCGAAGGTGGTGGAAGGCTCCTTGAGTATCAGCGATCCGTCCATGGCCTCCAGCAGATGGCCATCGTCCCTTCGCTGAAATCTATCTTTCTAACGAACTCGGTCCGCGGGACGGGACGTTCGCGTGGATCAGGTGCAGGTACATGTTGACCTTGTCCGAACATATCGTGGATGGAGCGCGGATCGTCGATGACCGGGATGGAGTGCATCTCTGCCATCTTGGAGGCGATGAAGGAGATGTTAAGCGGATCCGTCCGGCTCCGGATGAACAGCGCATCGGTCTTCAGGACCTTCTTGATCTCGACCGGGAATATGAAGTAGGAACGATAGCCCATGCCCTCGGCGGTGTCCCGGCACTTGATCAGCAGGGTGAGCTTGCGGGAATAGCCCTGAGCGCCTGCCGGTCCACAAAAATTCCTAGCGTCCTCACCTTCGAACGCTCCTGTGGCCGCGCGGCCGGATCCCATGGACAGATGACGGACCAATTATGACGCCAGACATGTTCCCAGACCGACTGGGGATGCCGACCCTCCCTCCGTATTTATGGTTTCGCAACCCCGGCGGAAAAGTATGGTTAACGATGCATACATGACTGATCCTTTCAAAAAGGGCCGTTCGGCCAACCTTGTCATTGGGGGATTATCCTTTCGAAGGCTGCAGACGATGGAAGCACCCGGCATTAATTGTCGACCTAGTTGGGCCTTGGAGGGTTCGATCCGGGGCGTTCATCATGGCCTGATCCACCGTTAGCTATTCCTGCAGGTGAGACCCGCCGAGGTCCTAATTATGCAACAAGCCAGTCAATGAAGGGCCGCTCGAGGATTGTGGCTTAATTATTATTCTTCAAAGTCACATCGGAATGTGTTAATATCGGAACGGGGCATGCCTAGGCAATCCAAGTTCCGGCGTCACCGCTCTATATGGAACGGATGGCACGCCTCGAGCAGGACCTCGGACCACTCAATGCTGGCCGTCGTCGTTCGGCAAAGGCCCGCCCGATATACAGAGAAAGGTCTTCAGATGGATCCCCTCATACTCATCATCACATACGCTTTCCTGGGATATGCCATAAAGTATGTCGATCAGGCATACGACGAACACGAATACTCCATTCGGTCCGCGAACCTGGTCGCTATCACCGCCGGCGTGCTAATGGGCACGCTGATGGCCTTTGACAGCCCATTCTCCACTGCCTTCTTCATCGCCATGATCATCAGCTTGGTTCTGGCTAAGAAGATCGACAATGTCGCGTTCGCCGCCGGCTCCACCATAGCCTTCGCGAGCATGGGACTGTTCATGCTTGACGCCAGCGTCTCATTCCTGGTCATCCCGATCGCCCTGTTCCTGTTCGCCGGGTTCGTCGACGAGGTGGTGGACGGCTTCGCGCACAAGCACAAGCTGGGCTTTTGGGCCGAGAAGTTCTGCCACTACCGCCCTTTCAGCGATTTCGCGCTGTTCGGAATGATCGCCTTCGGGATGTTCGGCTGGATCTACATCCTGCCGTACTTCTCCTTCACCATCGCCTACATGCTGGTCGGCAGGATCAACATCATGGATATGGTCCTGGGGATCAGGGGCGCCATCCGCCGGGCCGCCAGGTTCAGACCGTGAACGCTGGAACGCCCTAAACATCACTTTATTTGCCCGAAGGGGTTCGGCACCTTTCGGGATTTTGTTCTCATTCAGGAAAGGAATCATATGGCGGGCAAGCCCATCATCGTCGCGGCTTAGGGCAATGCGGCTCTGGATCCGAGGATCATTGTGCCTCTTGCCTGGCCAGGAATGTGACACAATGGCGGAAAGAACAAAGACCGAGGTCATAGCAGAGCTCAGAACGCTCCCGGGAGTGGGGGAGAACGCGGCAGAAGCGCTCTACCGGCTGGGCATCAGGTCAAAGGATGACCTCATAGGCAAGAGCCCGGAACAGATGTATAAGGAACTGCGTTCGATGAAAGGCTCTTACGCTGAACCGTGCATGCTCAACTCCCTGAAAATAGCGGTCAAGGCCGCCGGAAGAAAGTGACGCTACACCTTCACGATGCGGTGTCCTTCGGCGGTGGCGATGAGCAGCTCGTCCATCTCTAGGCTGCTCCAGGCACCCGGGGTGAAAGGTTCGGACGACACCACCGTGGCGGCCGATGAACCCCGGTCCGCCAACGCCTGTTGGCCCCCGGTCAGTTCAAGAGCATCCAGCCTGGCATAGTTCATGGCGTACTTCTCGTGGTTCTTGAACGCCTTTCTCAGAACGTAGAGGACCGTTCCGTCCGTCATTGCGAAGTTAAGGCAGGATGTCCCATCCTCAGGGTCCTTGCTCATGTCCCTGATCGCCGCTATAACGCCGGCCTCGGAATTTCCGGCCTGCTCCATCCTCTGCAGGATGTAATGGAACATGACCTCCGAATCAGTGGTTCCCAGCAGATCCTCCGAATACCGTTCCAGCAGCCTGTCCCTCAGATAGTGCGGATCACCCAGCGTGCCGTTGTGGGAGAACAGCCAACCATCCCTGCTGAAGGGGTGCGTGTTCAGTACGTTCCGGTCCCCGGAGGTGGGTTTTCGCACGTGGGCCATCAGGAAACCGGGTTCCGCCCTGCGTATGGCCCCGGGCAGGGCGAAGCTGTCAGTGGCCTTGGTCGGTTCCTTGATCACCATCGGTCCTTCGTCGGTGAAGTACCCCACGCCCCAGCCGCCGGAATACGATTCGGCCATGGTATGGAAGAACTCCCTCAATAATCTGGACCTGATGGATGGGGGAAGGTCGGGTTCGGAGGCCATGGCGAAGATGCGGCACATCGGCCCACACATGGTGGGGAACGATTTAACAAATCGCCATCAATTCTCACTTGTCCAACCAACGAGCGACGAGGACCGAGGACGGATAATTACGAATAGCGGATCCATGGGTTCAACGGCTTTTAGAGGTCCCTGGGCATCGTGTGAACGGGCGGTATCTCTAATTCATCGATAGTTTGGAGTCGGGTTTCTCGTTCGGGTGCTCACATATTCAATCTCCAAAACCGCCCCAAGAATTAAGCTTCGATGGATTCATGGTCCTTTGGGCTTCATGATGCAGAAGGTGTTCTACTTCGTGGCGCACATGCCAGACGAGCCTGGGGCGCTGCACAGGGCGGCTGAGATCGTCACCCGGTACCACGGCAACGTGGACCGGATCCACTACGACCGGAGGATAGACCCGTACACAGTATTCTTCGAGATCCGGTGCGATGACGACGCCTACGAACGGATCAAGAAGGAGCTGGAACTGCTCGGGTACCTCCAGGACTCGCTGGCCGTTCCCAGCTTTCTGAAGTTCAATGTGTATCTTCCCAACCGGCCTGGTGCTCTGTTCGAGTTCCTGCATAGCACCACCTCGGCCGAATGCAACATTGCCTTCCTCGATTTCGATGAGGTGAGCAAGTTCCCCGACCGGGTCACGATCAGTCTCACGATAGGGGACAGCTCGCGGGTCCAAGGCCTTCTGGATGGGTTGAAGTCAAAGTACCCGCTGGAGATATTGGAGTACGACACCACCGGGAAGCATCTGGACGACACCGTCTTCTACATCCGGTTCGCTCAGGAGATCCGTGAGCTGATAGGCGACACGGAGGACCAATTCCTTCTGCGGCTGCTTTCGGACATCAATCACATCGTGCAGGAACTGCACAACCTGGGAGAGGACCCGAAGCTCGTGTTCAACAGCGTCCTGCAGACCGGCAGGACCATCAAGGCCACCGCCGGCAAAGGGTTCTACGCTGATGTACAGCACCTCGATCTAAGCAACGGGGCTGAGCTATTCTGCTTCCAGCTGCCCTGCGGGGGGAGCATATTCGCCCTGGTGTCCCCGGACGAGGTCATGCTGGTCGATGCCGGATACGGGATCTACCATGACGACGTGGTCCACATGCTGGCCGACCATGGTATCAACGACCTCTCGCTGATAAAGCGCATCTTCATCAGCCATGCCGATGCCGATCACTCCGGAGGGGCCGGACTGTTCGAGGGCGAATCATACGCCCATCCCGGTACCGTCGACATAATAGAACGCTCGAACCGCGCCTACGGCTCGAAGCTCCAGTCATCGGTGCTCGAGGAGGTCTACACCCGGCTGATCAACATGTTCTCCAATTTCCGGCCACCTTCCGACTTCAGCCTGCTGGAGGCGGACCTGGGGGCGAGGGGGCCGTTCCGGATAGTGGCCCGGGACCAGTTCGCCGGAATGGGGTTCGAGGTACTGGAGAGCCTCGGCGGGCATCTTCACGGACAGGTCTTCCTGCTGTTCCCGGAGGAGGGTCTGCTGTTCTCCGCAGATTCTCTCATCGGTTTCGAATCGCTCACGCCGGAGCGGGAGGAGTTCAACATCCTGGCCAAGAACCTCATGACCTCGGTGAACGTGGACAGCGAAAAGGCAAGCAGGGAAAGGAAGGGACTGCTGGCTCTGGCATCCCAGATGGACGCAGAACTGTCACCGGCCGGCAAGAGGTGCATCGTGTGCGGGGGCCACGGGGCAGTGTGCGTCCTGGAATCCGGCAAGCTTCGAACGTACGGCGACGTGGAGAGGTATCAGGGGAAGAACCTGGAATCATAGTCTCGATCGATCTGGCTCGGTGACGCGTTCCAGAGCCCGGTCGGGACATCGGGTTCAGAACGAACCGTTCGGGCAAAGCCTTAATGCACTTGCCGGAAGATACGACAGAGGGTTGGCATGAAGACAGAATCGATTAGAGATATCATCGAGGACCGCAAGTTCCTCTTCTTCGGGGGAAAGGGCGGCGTAGGAAAGACCACCATGGCCGCCACCACCGCCACCTGGCTGTCGGATCACGGATACAGCACCCTCATCGTGGCCACCGATCCCACGGTCAGTCTGTCCGCTATATATGGCCAGCACATCGACGAGACCGAGATCACCAAGATCGGCACGGAGCGGAACCTGTGCGGCCTGAACATCAACCCGAAGAAGGCCATGGGCGTATTCCAGACCCGCCTCGAGGGCACGCTCCAAGGGTTCTCCACCTTGTTCGGCTCGGAGCTTCTGTCGACGCCTTGCACGGAGGAGATAGCCGCCTTCGACCAGTTCGTCTCCTTCTTCGATGACGAAACTCACGATAAGATCGTCTTCGACACCGCCCCTACCGGCCATACCCTGCGGGAGCTGTCCATGCCTTTTGACTGGTCCGGCTACATAGCCAACCAGATCAAGAACCGGAAAGAGCTCTCGGAGGCGCTCGGGTTCGTCTTCGACGAGAACATGCTGGACGATCTCAAGCTGGAGAAGAAGCGGTATGACAATTCGGTGAAGGGGCTGTCGGACCGGACGATCTCCGCCTTCAATCTGGTCCTGTTGCCGGAGAAGCTGCCCATCGAGGAGACCGCCCGGGCCATAACCGACCTCTCTGGATTCGGGATCGAGGTGCCTTCGCTCATAATCAACGAGGTCATCCCCCAGGACGTCCTGAAGGGCAACTGGTTCTTGGAAAAGAGAAGGGCCACCCAGGACCGCTACCTGAAGGAGATCGACGAGCGGTTCGGCGACAAATTACGGGTCCAGGTCCCGCTGTTCGAGACCGACATCTATGGCCTGGACCGACTCAGGCGGGTGGGGAGGGAGCTGTATGGCGAGTAAGATAAGGCTCACCCTCCTTTCGTTCTCCTGCTGCCATCCCAAGATGGCGGTCTACGACAAGCAGTACGTGGACCGGATACACGAGGCGATCCATAACACTGGCGTTGATGCGGAGATCGACCTGGTGACCGTGACCGAGGCCCAGATGTCATTGCGTTATCTGTTCATGGCCGAGATCCAGCCGATGTTCCAGAAGTACGGTTCGGCGGTGGCGCCGGCGCTGTTCGTGGACGAGAAGTTGGCGCTGTTCGGGGGCGTCCCTACCGTGGAGAAACTGGAAGAGGTCCTCAGAAAAGCGGCCAAGGAACGCGCCCCCATCTCCATCCAGTGACGTCCGGTCATTTTTCTAGATCCCGAATTTTTCAAGGTCGGCCGACGGTCCTTCGACCATCCAGCTTCTTAGGCTGGAAGATTAGCTGAACGGACTGGAGCTGCTGATCGATCTCCGTGCGAACGCAAACTTTATTGCTTCAGGGAATCGACAGGATTCATCGGAGGATGATGTTGACAATGCCAAGACCGCAAGAGGAATCGTACGTCCATAAGACGGTCGGAGATTTTGCGCCAAAGATCGTGGAACTGACCGATGAGGTTCTGTTCGGAGATATCTGGGAGCGCAAACAACTTTCTCCGCGTGACCGCAGCCTGATAACGGTGTCTTCGCTGATAACCGGGGGAAATGTGGAACAGCTGCCTTTCCACCTGAAAAAGGCGAAGGAGAACGGCATCTCGCAACAGGAGCTCGTTGAAGTGATAACGCACCTGGCCTTCTATGCCGGATGGCCGAAAGCAATGTCTGCCATCAGGGTGGCAAGGGAATTGTTCGAAAAGAAAGAATGAAATGCCTTTGGAGGAGAAGCCATTCGAAGACCGCTCCAAGAAAAATATTGGAGAATGGGAAGGTTGAGAAAGACCGGAAGGGTACAAAGTAGTGATAAAATGACAAGTTCAAAGAGCCTGATCGCATATTTTTCTAGGAATGGAAATAATTATGTGGGTGGCAGTATCGTAAATCTGCCGATAGGGAACACCGAGATCATCGCAAAGAAGATCATGCATCTGACACAGAGCGAGATGTTCAAGATCACGCCGGCGAGGCCCTATCCGGAAGATTACACCGAGACCACCAAAGTGGCCGAGGAGGAAAAGAGAAAGAATGCCAGGCCGGAGATCGTGGGCAAAGTGGAGGACATGGATTCCTATGATGTGATCTTTCTCGGCTATCCGAACTGGTGGGGAACGATGCCGATGGCAGTATTCTCGTTCCTAGAATCATATGATCTTTCGAGAAAGACCATTGCTCCGTATTGCACGCATGAAGGAAGCGGCATGGGAAAGAGCGAATCGGACATCAAGAGAACCTGCCCGAAGGCAAAGGTGCTTTCAGGCCTGGCGATCCAGGGCGGCAGAGCGGACGGAGCGGACAAGGATGTCGCAGACTGGCTGAGAGGACTTGATCTGCTAAAAAATAAGGAGGTGCACAGATGAAAAAACGAGTCTTGGGGAACAGCGGCCTGGAGGTCTCAGCCATCGGGCTGGGATGCATGGGAATGAGCTTTGCCTACGGGCATATCCCGGAGAAGAAGGAGATGGTCTCCCTGATCCGCACAGCGGTCGAACTGGGCGTGACCCTTTTCGACACTGCCGAGATCTACGGACCTTACACGAACGAAGAACTGGTTGGGGAAGCACTCGCCCCATACCGGGACGAGGTCGTCATCGCCACCAAGTTCGGCTTCGATATACAGAACCGGAAAGAGACTGGCCTCGATAGCCGTCCAGAGCATATCAGGAAGGCGGTCGAGGGATCGCTTGAACGGCTTAAGATCGAGACCATCGATCTGCTGTATCAACATCGGGTGGACCCGAACGTGCCTATCGAGGAAGTGGCGGGGGCAGTGAAGGAATTGATCCGGGAAGGCAAGGTCAAGCACTGGGGCCTTTCGGAGGCCGGCGTCCAGACGGTTCGAAGAGCACATGCAGTCCTGCCGCTCACGGCGGTGCAAAGCGAATACTCAATGTGGTGGAGACGCCCGGAGGAGGGGCTGATATCCACGCTGGAAGAGCTCGGGATCGGACTGGTCCCGTTCAGCCCGTTGGGCAAGGGGTTCCTTACTGGAAGATTCGACAAGAATTCGACGTTCTCCAGCTCCGACTTCCGCAGCGTTGTGCCGCGGTTCACGGCTGAGAACCTTGATTCGAATCAGGTCATGGTCGAATTGATCAAAAAGGTCGCAAGAGAGAAGAACGCGACCCCGGCCCAGATAGCGCTCGCATGGTTGCTGGCCCAAAAGCCGTGGATCGTCCCGATCCCGGGCACGACGAAACTGGACCGCCTGAAGGAGAACATTGCGGCCGTTGATGTTGTCCTGACGACCGAAGAATTGCATGATATGAATTCCGCGATCTCGAAGATCGCCATAATGGGCGAACGGTATCCGGAAGCGCTGGAGAGGAGGACCGGGCTCTCGACCTGAGAACCCATTTCATCGTCGAACAGATGAACGGCCCGGCCAAGCCGATCACCGATGCTGTCAAGGCGACTAGCAATGAGAACCTCTGTCCAACCGCGTCAGAACTGATGGATCTTGCCCTGAGATGGCGGAGCACCATCTGTGCTTCCATCATGACCACAGCACTCAGTTCATTCCGGACGCGTGCTCCCATCATGAACAGAGGTGGGAACCCGCATTGAGCTGGTCTTTGGAATTGAATAGAAGAATGTCGCTCCCTTTCCTTCTTCCGACTCGACCCAAATGCGCCCGCCGTGCCGTTCTACGATCTTCTTTACTATCGCCAGACCGACACCGGTTCCCGGATACTGATCCTGATTATGGAGTCGTTGGAACATATGGAATATTTTGTCGGCGTACTCCACGTTCAACCCGATCCCATTGTCCTTGACCGCGATGATCCATTCCCCCGCACGCATTGCTGCGGATATGTGTATCTCTGGTCGTTCATTACTTTGGAACTTGATGGCGTTGCTGATCAGGTTCTGCATCACCTGGATCATCTGTGATTCATCGGCGCAAACAGTTGGAAGATCGTCGACGACGATCTCCGCTCCGCTCTTGTCCACCGAATCTTTCACGATGGACAGCGTTCTCGGCCACCAGCTCGTTCATGTCTACCTCGACGAACTCGCTGCCTTTGCTGTCGACGCGAGAGATTCCAAGAGTCGTCGATCAGTTCACGCATCCGTGTACCGCCCTCCACCGCCGAATTGATGAACTGCCGGGCTTGGTCATCTACCTGGTTATTGTATTTCCTCTGCAGGAGAGCTAGATAGCTCAGGACCATGCGCAGAGGTTCCTGGAGATCGTGCGAGGCGACATAGGCGAACTGCTGCAGCTCCTCGTTCGATTTGCGTAGGATCTCCGAATAATGTTCCATCTCCCCCAGTAATTTATTTCTTTCCCTCTGGGCATTTATCTGGCCAGTAACATCGATCGATAAGGCCACGGAGGCGACAATATGACCTGCTGTGTCGAAGACCGGGGCGCTTGAACCTGCCGATAAAGACCTCCGATCCATCTGGCCTATTATTTCGGCTGGCTCGCTCTTTATCACCTCTCCTTTGATGGACCGGACGATGGGATATTCCTCGTCCTGTAGGAGTGTCGCCTCCCAAATGGCGTCTTGCCATTCGTGGGTAGTCGGCGAATCCCTTTATTTCAGTCAATTTGAAACCGAGGCCGTAATCTTTTCAACCTCTGAGTTAAGAATATTATCTCTCCTGGACTTGGCGTCCGCTACCAGTATCCCGACCGGCATCTGGTTGATGATCGCTTCCAGTCGAGCAGCGGTATCTTCCAGTTCGATCTCCAATTTCTTTCGTTCGGTGATGTCCATGCTCGTGGAGAGGATGTGCTCCCGATCCGAGGGGGATGGGGGTCATCGAGGTAATCCCGATCCCGTCAGCACTGCAGTTCACTCCTCGGTGATGGGTTCCCTTTTTGCCATTGTCTTCTCGGCAGCATCAATCATCTGGGCCATCAGCTCGGCGCTGAAGATCTCGCTATACCTCTTGCCCTCACCTCTTCAATGGACCTGACCCCATAGACCTTGAGCGCAGCGGGGTACGACGTCGACTATTATCCTGTCGATTATCTTGCCCAGTTCGTCGATGACCAATCGGTGCAGACCTACGGGATATTGGATGTTCTCGAGGACCACGGTACTTCGACTCACTCTGTTTCAGCGCGTTTTCAGCCAACTTCATTTGAGTCAGATCGACGGTGGCCGATCCTACACCTATCACCACGCCGTCCTTGTCATGAATGGGCGTAAAGGTGATGTCCAGGAAGATATATCGCGGACGGCCGTTCCAAGCTCATCTGTTCACGAATCTCTACGTCCCCATCGACCACACGCCGCTTTATCTGATAGTATCTCTGGCTGCCCCGTTCGGCGTGAATATCTCAAGGATCCGGGGTCTTGCCGATGATCCCGCCTGGCATCGCCGTCCTCTGGTTGTATGCCCAGACGTACCGAAGATCAAGGTCCTGGATGGCCACTGAGACCGGTGCGTTCTGAAGCGCGATCGAATCCGCTCCGCTCGCTCTGTTTCAGCGCTTCCTCCGCCTTATTCCGCTCGGTTATGTCCAGGAGCGAGGTGAGGATGAACTCCTCCCCTCCGACCCTGATGAGCTGGCTGGACATCAGCACCGTCCGCTGCTCGCCATTCTTGCGGCGGACATGGTACTCCTTTGCATTGAAGACGCCATCCCTCTTCAGGATCATCACAGCTTCCTCTCTTTCGAGCCTCGCTGGCCCAGTAATTTATCTCCGTTGTGGTGTGTCCCACGACCTCTTCGCGGGATGACCCAAAGAGCTCAAGAGACTTCCCGTTGACATCTCGGTGAACCTGCCGTTGCTCACGGTCGTGAGAGACATGGCAGACATCGAATTACGGAATGTTTTGGCAAATTTCGCTTCACTATTCTTGAGATCCTGCTGTTCTTTTACGGGCTGTTATGTCATGGAACTCGACGGCGAAATGGTCCTTGATCGGACTATAGACGTGCATCGAGTACCATTTACCCTCGTGCTGAGCAAAGTTCTCGAAGCTGGTCGGCTCGCCCGTCTTTGCCACTCTGCCATACACACCGATCCAATCGGCCGGGTCGTTCTCAATGCCAGGGATGGCCTCGGTCAAGCGCTTGTTCACGAACCTTCGAACGTCCAAACCCAGTTCGGGCGGCGAAGGGGTTGTTCACCATCGTGTAAATCGATATCTGTCGGCTCGCCATCCTCGCCGTAGATCGCCCGGCCCATGACGAACCCTTCGGCCATGTTATCGAACAGGTCACGGTACTTTGCTTCGCTCTCTTTCAGCTCAATCTCGGCCTTTTTACGAGAGGTTATGTCCAGGCTCATGCTGGCAACAAGACCTTGACCCAAGGGGTGCTGCATCGTAATGTAGTACCTGTCCCCATAATGGCTCTCATAGCTGATGGAGGCCCCAGTTTCCTCCACCTGCGCCAACGAAAATAAGTGCTTGTTGACGTTCTCTTTGTCGTTAGGGAACCCTTTCATAACCACGACCGAGTAGCGTTCTCCGATTACCTCCTCCCTGCGCAGGCCTCCCATCTGCTTCAATGCCAGAGGGTTAAGCTTCCAAGAAGATACGATCCACGGCATGACCTTCCTCGCACATAGACCAATCCTGTACATTTGCCACCGACTCCTGCACGTTTTCGAACAGTCTGGGTGAACTTCTCTTCGCTCTCCTTAAGCGCTTCCTCCGCCCGTTTTCGCCCTGTGACGTCGTGCGCAATGGAACGAACGCACCAAGCCACGGCTCTCCCCCCCTCCTGCAGAATTGTTACGTTCAACGAGGCGAATATTTTGGCGCCCATCCTTGGCGAACGCGGGTATTCCACGGTTTCGTCGATCTTCTCACCCAAAAGAGACTTTCCTCCCTGTCCTTTAACCTATTCCCGCTTGCTCCATCCAGCAAGTTGAAGGGGTCCATCGATAGGAGTTCTGCTTCAGAGTAGCCGCTCATATTGCATAGGGCCTCGTTCACGCTGACGAACTTGAGGCTCTGTAAATCGATCTCGAATATTGCTGTGGGTGCATATTTGATGAGGGCCTTAGCCATCTCTTCAGAGACACCTATCGCCTCTTCGGCCCTCTTTTATCGTCTATATCCTCAGCGATCGCGATGAAGTATCCTTTCCTTGGACCGTAAACCAGGACATTATACCATTTATGCATGACTGGCCATTGCCATTCGAAGGCGGTTGATTCGCCTTTCAACGCTGCGCGCTCGTATGGTATGAGCCAGTCCTTCCGGTCGCCTTGCAACTCAGGGAACACGTCGGTCGCCAGCTTGCCTAAGACATCTGCCCTTTCAATCTCGCTAACAGCCTTTCATAGGCTGGGTTCATGTCGAGATATTCCAGGTCGATCGGCGATCCGTCTTCGTCCATGACCAGCTTGCCATAAACGAATCCGTTCTTCATTTGGTCAAAAAGTGAGGACACCGGTCCAGCATCATCGAATGGCCTTTGACCTGCTATTTTGATTGTAGCCCGCTCTTTAGATCTGGCAATTCCTTTCTCTGTGGTAACGGGGTCTTGTCCAGGTTCAGTTTTTTCCTTTCGCGGCATCTGTGGCAGGCCTCGGTTTACGATTCAAGGGCGGACCGATTCGGTCTTTTTACGACCTATGCGAGAATCTCTTCCGAAATTCGATGAAACATGACCCTGTTTATCAATATATTTTCTTTTCTCTTACGAAGGATCACACCGCCGCATCAGGACCGGCCTCAGGCACTTTCGCCTACCTCTGGCCCTGATGTCCATCCTATCAGTTATTGCGTCAGAGCCCGGGCGTGAAGCATTCATTTCTGAGGCAGACCGCTCGAGATAGCCTGATTGACCGTCTTGGCCGGGGACGCCAGGTCCCCAAACCACCCGGTTGTCGCATATGCTCTTATCGTCGCAGCGCACCGCCCACATCTTGCCCGGAACGAGCCTGAAGTACAGCACATCTCCCTGGGCGTACAAGTGGTTGGAATCGATGCTTATGCCCAGTTTGGCGTCCAGGCAATCGACCTCGTAATCGATGCGGGTACCCATGTAGACCACGCGGCGGACGACCGCCGAGTAACCCTCGCCCTTGGACATAGGACGGCCGCCTGGCCTGATGGTCAGGCAGATCGGCCCGTCATGCGCTCCGATGCCCTCGAACACGAACTCACCGAACGAGCAGGTGACCCGGTCGCCCTTCTGTATCGCCGGGACGAAAGTTCGTCCAGCCGAAGAATTCCGCCACCCGCCTGGTGCGCGGACGGGAGAAGAACGCTCTCGGTTCGTCGTACTGGATGATCTTGCCGTCCACCATGAGCGCGATCCGGTCGGCCATCATTACCGCCTCCTGCTGGTCGTGAGTGACGAACACTATGGTCATGCCGAGCTTCTGCTTGATGGACAGGATGAGCTCCCGCATCTCCAGGCGGAGCTCGGCGTCCAACGCGCTCAACGGCTCGTCGAGGAGCAGCACCTTCGGTTCGATGACGAGCGCCCTGGCCAGCGATACCCGTTGCTCCTGCCCGCCGGAGAGCTGGTTGACCTTCCTCTTGCCGAATCCGTTCAGTTTGACCAGTTCGAGCGCCTGCTCCACCTTGCGGTCGATCTCCCCTTGTTTGATGCCCCGCATCTTCAGGCCGAAGCCGATGTTCTGCGCCACCGTCATGTGCGGGAACAGCAATGGCCTCTGGAACACCATGGACAGTCCCGCCCGTCGGCCGGGACGCCGAGAATGGACTTGCCGTCCAGCATGATCTCCCCGGACGTCGTGGGGATGAGCCCGGCGATCATTTTCAAGGTCGTCGTCTTGCCGCAGCCGGACGGGCCCAGCAGGACAACGATCTGGCCCTTGTCGACCGCCAGGTCCACACCGTCCACGCTGGCCTTGGACGTTCCCTCGAACCTCTTCGCCAGACCTCTCAGTTCAAGATAGGTCATTTGATCACCATCCCTCCGGCGGTCGGGTTGGACGTTATCAGGAACTGGAAGACACTGCCAACAGTATCAGCACCGGTACGATGAAGATTATGGATACCGCCGAGGCGATCGCGTAGTCGCCGCTGCCCATGAGCGCGAACAGCATCATCGGCAACGTTCTGACGGCCGTGCCCCCGACGATCACGGTCAGCAGGTATTGGGACCAGGAGACCACGAAGGTGAAGAGGCAGGAGACCACCAGCCCGGGCAGGATTGCCGGCAGGGTCACGTGGACCAGCACCTGCCACCGGTCGGCGCCCAGGGTGTACGCCTGCTGCTCGTATTCCGGGTTGTAGTTGCGAAAGGCCGCCGAAAGCCCCATGATCATGTACGGCAGCACAAAGACCAGCTGCGCCAGGACTATGCCCAGGAACGTGTCCGAGAGATAGATCCGCAGGAAGATGCCCTGCATGCCCATGACCGCTGATATCACCGGTATCACGGCCGGCAGCAGTATGAACATCTCCATGCACGGTCTTGCCCCGGAACTCCCGCGTGCCCAATGCCTTGGCGGCAGAGAAGCCGATAACCAGCGCCAGCATCGTTACCACGCCGGACAGGGCCAGGCTGGTGACGGTGGCATCGGCGATAGCGCGCTGTCCCAGGACATAGTCCCAGGCCCTGGTGCTCCATTCAGGCAGCAGGTTCGGATATGCCCAGCGGAAACTGAACGACCACAGGATGACCGGGATGAGCGGGACAATGACCGCCAACGACAGGAACGCCAGGATGAGACGCCTGGAAACCCGGGAACCGTCCGTCATCGCCCGCTCACCGCCCTGCGGTTCATTGCGTTCAGCTGCAGGTAGGCGAGCACGACCAGACCGACGACCACCAGCGTGATGATGTTGGCGATGGCCATGGCCGCCGGCCGCATGTTGAGGTCGACGTTGGTGAAATCCTGATAGGCCAGGAGAGACAGCGCCTTGGGCGACGAACTGCCCAGCAGGAATGGCA
>CAWDCQ010000071.1:0-6551 GCA_963800775.1 uncultured Methanomassiliicoccales archaeon
GAACAGCGGCGTGTCATGGATGAAGTGCTGGCGATATCAGATTACGTGGTCGTCATGATCCAGAAGGCAGTTGACATTCTGCACGAGGTGCATAACATATCTCCGGACAAGGTCCGTCTGATACCTCACGGAATACACGATATGCCCTTCATCGATCCCAATTTCTATAAGGACCAGTACGGCGTCGAAGGCAAGACGGTCATTCTTACCTTCGGTCTGCTTTCTCCGCAAAAAGGCATCGAAGTGGTATTGCGCGCGCTACCGGAGATCATCAAGAACCGCCCCAATGTCGTTTACCTGGTCGTGGGCGTTACCCATCCCAACCTCCTCCGGCATGAGGGCGAGAAATACAGGCGTTCACTGCAGCGCCTGGCGGACGAGCTCGGAATCAAAAAGCACGTCATATTCTATAATAAATTTGTTTCCTTGGATGAGCTCAAAGAACTTATTACGCTGACAGATTTTTACATCACTCCGTACCTCGAAGAAACTCAGATAACATCGGGAACCCTTGCCTATGCTTTTGGCGCAGGCAACGCCTTGATATCGACCCCATACTGGCACGCTCAAGAGCTGCTCAAAGACGGGAGGGGCATTCTTGTACCGTTTGGAGATCCCGACGCCATTGCCAAGGCAGTGACCGGCCTTATGCAAAATGATGTCGAACTTCATACAATGCGAAAGAATGCATATCTGCTGGGCCGCGAAATGACCTGGGGAAAAGGTGGCGAAGCAATATGGCGACCTTTTCGCAGAAGCTCGGCAAAAAAGGGCCGCGGTCATGCGAAAGAAGATCTCGATGCGGTCGCTTGATGAACAACCGCCCATTCTACCAGAGATCAATCTTGATCACCTGATACGAATGACCGATTCCATAGGGATTTTCCAACACGCCAAACATAACGTTCCAAACTTCGCCGAAGGATATTGCACCGATGACAATTCTAGAGCGCTCATTCTTACCGTACTGCTTGAGAACCTCGGCACAATAAATCCATCGACGATCGATGACCTGGCAACCCGTTATCTCGGCTTCCTAAGATATGCCTGGGACGATAAGAACGGACGATTTAGGTCTCTTCTCACATTCCAACGCAAATGGGAGGATGCCTTTTCTGAAGACGCCCAAGGACGGGCAGTATGGGCCCTGGGAACTTGCATCGGCCGTTCCCGGAACGAAGGGTTCAGCCACATGGCCGCAGAAATTTTCGAGTACGCCCTTGCACCAACGACTTCGTTTACTTCGCCGCGAGCATGGGCCTTTTCTTTGATCGGGATCGAGGCATATCTGCGACGTTTCCCGGGGACAGGACCGCCCGCAACATTATGGAGACCCTTTCAACGAAGCTCATGGGTCTTTATAACGAATACAGCAGCACCGAATGGAAATGGTTTGAACCGGTCCTAAGCTATTCAAATGCAGGCATCCCCCGCGCACTTATTGTCAGCGGCCGAAGTCTGGGCAACAAAGAAATGCTCGAATGCGGGCTTGAATCATTAAGATGGCTGATCAACGTGCAGACCTCTTCTCGCGGCCACTTTCAGCCTGTTGGCTGCGAAAGGGTCTTTGAACGCGGCAGCAACAAGCCTGTTTTCGACCAACAGCCGGTAGAGGCATACTCTACCATCTCGGCCTGCCTGGAAGCCTACATAACAACGAAAGACAAGTGCTGGTACAACGAGGCTGAAAAAGCGTTCCAATGGTTTCTTGGAGCAAACGATCTTGGGGTTCAGCTCTATGACCCGGGGAACGGTGGTTGTTATGATGGGTTGCAAGTTGACAGGGTAAATCGTAACCAAGGGGCGGAATCGACCATCGCGTTCCTTCTGTCCCTGTATGAGATGGCGAACATCACTAACATCATAGAGACATTCAAAGAGCCGATTTTGGAATGGCTTTGAACGTTGATAGCCGATCCATCGGTGATGGTGTTAGTTAATCATTTCATCACCACTTTCATCTGAGGGACTTCCGGGGTTTAGCGTCAAGAACTAAGGAATGGAAGAAACGGTAGGTAGAAGGCCATTCTGCACTTGTTAGAGACACGGGTATTATTCTTCTGCCTAGAGAATATGCGCTGATCTGCCGACATCATCGAAATTATGGTTCGTTTCAATACAGGGCAACATTGATACGACATACGTATCGGTCCATAGCGGCTGGTATTTCCTGACGCCCGAAGGTCTCTATATTTACGATAATTCGTCATGCCTTTTTTGGTGTCCCGAAGCACTGGCCAGTCCCCTGAATACGGACATGAGATAATCTTGAGGCAACCCTTAAGTATCCACTTCGTATTGAGTAAACGTTTGTCTGACAGTCGTCTGACAAAGGTAGAAGGGATGCCAGGATGGGAATCACAGTTGCAGATGCCGATTTCATAATAAATAAAATAAACTCTTCTGATGAAAGCCCTTCTGCACTTGTTAAAGATACGGGTATTATTTTTGTCCCTGAGATTCACAGGGTCATCGCACGCCCGTATGTTCCTACCAATCAGGGAAAGCTCGAACGGATCATCTCACGTGTGCTGTCTCTGGATGAGTCAGAGGTCAATAAGGAATTCAAGTGCGTGCTTGACAAATTTTCACACCGGCATCGTAATTTCGAGGCCCTCCTGGAGTGTCAATTCGAATCCGTCCGTCGGTTCATGCCATCCGATGTGTTGCCTTCGCGAGAAAGAAGGTGCCTAATTGGCTCGGTCTTTTTGGCTGAATATTCGTTCGAATCTGCCGCCCTTTTCAATCCTTCGATTGTCCCGCATCCCGACCAATCGGGACTGCCGCACGGTTCGCTCCGTTTCATATTGACACTGAGGGCCACGGGCGAAGGGCATATCTCATCGGTCAAGTTTCGTTCTGGATGCATCGACGAAGATTACAACATAACCATCGATGAATCGTCTGCTCTTGCCACTCCCGCAGAAATGGAAGTAGATCCCCTTTACAACAAGACCTGTTTTGGCCGGAAGCTCAGGGAAATAGGCGTTTCCTGCGAGTTCTCGAAATTCATACTCAATTCACTGCCGGATGAGTTCACTTTTTCAAAGCTTATGGAAAATGTCAAGATCCAGGTCCACAACCATCAACCGCTTTCTGCGGCAGACAGCCTTGCGGTGGAAAAGATAAAATGGCTGGCCGGATGCAACTACGAAGCACGGTTCGAACCATCGGTCCCCCTATCAGAACGTGTGATTTTCCCGCTCTCTCCCAGTGAACAAAACGGTATCGAGGATGCGCGTTTCGTTCTTTTTACCGACGATGACGGGAGCAGGAAATACTATGGCACATACACCGCGTATGACGGCAAGGCCATTCTTCCGCAATTGATGGAAACGGATGATTTCTTGAATTTCAAAATGGCCACCTTGAACGGAAGCGCTGCCATCAATAAAGGAGTGGCCTTGTTCCCGCGCAAGATAAATGGCCATTATGCGGCGATATCACGCCAGGACAACGAGAACCTGTTCTTGATGTACTCCGATAACATCCATTTCTGGCATGAGACCAAATTGCTCATGAAGCCTTCTTATCCCTGGGAGTTCGTGCAGATCGGGAATTGCGGATCACCGATCGAGACCGAGGCGGGTTGGCTTCTTCTCACCCACGGAGTTGGGCTTTTGCGGCAATATTCCATTGGGGCCGTTCTTCTGGACAAGGAAGATCCATCGAAAATACTTGGCCGTCTGAGAGAACCACTCATCACCTGGACCGAGGATACCCGAGCGGGTTATGTTCCGAACGTTGTATACACATGCGGAGCGCTCATTCACAAGGACAAGCTCATCCTTCCCTATGCAACGTCCGACCAGCGGGCTACCATTTCGCTGATCTCAGTATCCACCCTGCTCGAGAAACTATTGCAGGGGACCGGTTAGCCAATCCGCAGAGATAACGTTTTTTCATTAAGTGGCAAGGAAACTATCTTGATAGGTTCCGATTTTTTGAAACCTCATCGAGAGCAATCCCTGCTAGAAGATGAGTTTCCTCCTCACAAAATATCAAGTTCGAAGAGCTTCCCGGCCCTCAGCCCACTACTTTGCTAAATCTTTGTCCGCGTCCTTCTTGCGGTCAGGAGCGTCCTCTCTCTGAACGATTTTCTCGGAGCTGATCTCATCCCTCCTTTCTTTTTCTGGGCTTTCCGAATTTTTCTGTTTGAACTGCTTATCCCGGTCCGGATTGCTATAAGCGCTCGACCTGTCGACCTGAGCCATGGTGTTTCCGCTGTTGGGTGTCAGCTCGGGTCCGGGCCTCTCTGCTATTTCCCACTCATCTCCGATCTTGTTGTCTCTCTTTTCTTCAATGATCTTTGGCTCTCGCATTACATCCACCTCGAAGACGGTATTTCCGGCCTCTGATCGATTTACAGCGCAAATTATAAGATAAGAATCAACTGAAAATTCGATTAATTCCGGTCGAGGTCGCTGCCACAGACCGCTGGGCGGCATAATTATTTTTACTTATTTATCCTAACGAAGATAATGAGTAATAATTGACCCCCTGATGGTACGGGCCTGTCCCGTCCACGAAATCGGCGTCTATCTAAGCAGGCAGAATATTGGGGACAGAAACGGAATCAGGAAACGAGATACTTGATCCGCTCTTACATTCATTGTGCGGGAAGTCTCGATTCAAGGACTTGCTTACCTGACCAAGTGATTGGACTTCCAGATAAGTGAGGGTATCTATGTTGATTTTGTGTAACTTCCCTCAATCCAGTGGAGGGTTAAGGGGAATTTGAGATGACAGTCCCAGAGCATCGTCGGCAATAAGCAAGCAGATGACATCAATGAATGAAACCGTATGTGTTCCTCACTTCCGGGTAGCTCGTCGTCCCCGCAAAATATGTAATATCGCGGTACAATACCAACGTAATACGGTATCTGCCGACTGGCGGTGTGACTTTACGCCAGATCTATTTCCGGAGCTAACACTCATGAAAATATCCATCGCTGAACTTAGGGACCTGACGACGAAGGCTATTGCCGGCTTCGGCTACAACGAAGAGGAGACCGCGGCGATCCGTGAAATTCTTCTTTACGCCCAACTACGAGGCAACAATCAGGGAGTGGTAAAACTGATCGGCAAGGGGATTCCCAAGGATCCCACTGCCGGAGAGATCGTCATCGAAAAGGAAACACCACTTTCAGCGCGAATAAACGGCAACCGCAACCATGCCATGGTCGTGGTGCGCAGGGCGATGGAGATCGTGGCGGAAAAGGCGGAGAAAAGCGGATTCGGCATCGCCGGGACGTTCAACACCAACACCTCCTCCGGCGCCATTGGCTACGTTGCCTCGGAGCTTGCCCGAAGAGGTTTCATCGGTTTCGTGTTCAGCAGGTCACCGGAACGGGTCGCCATGCACGGTTCGTATGAACCGGTCTTCGGCACCAATCCTCTGGCGATCGGTATCCCGACCGGTGACGACCCGATCGTGCTGGACATGTCCACGGCAGCGACCTCCTATTTCGGACTGGTTGAGGCGGTGACCGAGGGGAGGGATATCCCTGGGGACATGGCCTATGACGCCAGCGGTCAGCCGACCAGGAGCCCGTCGGAAGCGATCAAGGGGGCGATCCGTTCCTTTGACCGCGGGTACAAAGGCTCGGCCCTGGGCATGATCGGTGAGATACTGGCTGGTCCGCTGGTGGGCGCGGCGTTCTGCGGCCTTGGCAACAGCAAGGGGAATTGGGGGCATCTGATCTTCGCCATTGACCCGGAACTGCTCGGCGATCGCGATGAGTTTCAGGCCAACGTGAAGCAGATCATCGGCCGGGTCAAATCGACCAGGCGTCTGCCTGGGGTAGACGAGATCCTGGCGCCAGGGGAACGCGGCTCCCGTACTGAGAGGGAACGTCTGGAGAATGGGGAGATCGAGATCGAGGACAATCTGCTCGGGGAGCTGCGCAAGGTGGCCGGGGCGGGAGCCTTGCCTGCCCCATGATGTTGGAGGAATTTAATTCCGACACAATTAATGGCAACCTTTTCACCCCCCCCACTGCCATTGCTCTACTGCCCACCATTAGACTACGATTTTCCTCGTGCAGGCATTTCCCACGTCACTGAGGACCGGTCAAGACCTGATTTTGTCCAATTAGGCCACTGGCATTTAGCTCACCCGTACTGAACATTTGAGATCAATTCATGTCCGATGAACTTGGTATGAACTTATTTTTGACCTATCTTACTGAGATGAGCTCGACGATGTCCTTTGCGAGCCATTCGATTCCAAAGCATCTAGAATTTTCCAAGAAATACACAGCATCGAATCCCGTCTTCTTAAGCAGGAGGATGGGGTAACCGATTACTCTAGAATTGAATCGATGCTACCATCTCACTAACAGACATGCTTCCGAGACAAATTGCCCGGAATATGCATAGTATTGGTCATTGTGAAGTTCGAAGTTATCCTATGGTTATGAAATCGACATTGGCTCAGTAGATATTTTTGGTCAATCTCATAATAGAAGAAGATTCTGCACTCCTTCGAAATTCTTTCAATGATCTGGGGATTCAAAGGGATAGAATTTGTCGGATCAGGTTCAATTCTA
>CAWDCQ010000072.1:0-40506 GCA_963800775.1 uncultured Methanomassiliicoccales archaeon
ATCCACTGGTCGTCATCATCTTTCTTCAAGAATACTTGGGTTATGAATCCCCGTCGTCGAATAGGAAGGGGTTGTGAATGATGTATCTATTCAAACCCTCTTGCTCGAGCTCGATCTCTGAGCAGACCTTCTTCCTGAACTCGGTTATCATCTCATCTAAGCTCATTGTACTTCTTCCTGAAGTCATCAAGTTTCATATTCTTGCCTATGCGGAACCCACATTTTCTGATCAGCGTATCCAAAGCTCCCGTATATGAAGAGTATTCAGAGGTGGCTTGAGCATAGCTAGCCTTTGGGTCATCCAGATCCAAATATCTCTTCGTAGCGATATGGATATGGAACCCACGAATCGTTTCCTTCTCAAGCTGGTTCGTGTGGTCGTGACTTCCATTGCATCTCATGAGGATATATGGCTTGCCATTCTTTCCCTCCAAGTATCGAAGCATAACTGAAAAGGACTTTGGGTTATCCACGCTTCGTCGAATTGCAAGAACAAATTTGTGTCCCTTGTCTCCGACGATCAGTATCTCCGCTTCAGAATGTCTGCGGTTCGACTTCGGTTTCTCTGTGAGCTTGGTCAGATAGTTCTCCGGAAGCTCCTTACGCTCCGCTATCAAATCACCAATTTGCTCATCAGATAACCCCACCGGTATCCCCAACGAGGATTGGATTGGAAGTATTTGAATTGAATTATTAAAATTGAACCGCATGACGGCTCTTCTTGTCTCTGCTTCCCTTATACGTCTAGGTTGAATATCTCGGGAATCCCGAAGTGGACGAACAACATTACAGGATGCTGAAGCAAACTAGAAGACAGATCACGCACCATCGGTTGTAAATCATAGTTGACCGGGGCCGGTTGCGCCCCGGTCGTATGGTCGCAGGAAGGCACATGGGGCCAACAAAGGGCCGACGGCGGGGGATCAAGCCCCCAACCGCCCCGGGAGAGTTACGCTCCCGGTAGTGCATCAAGGCACACTTGTGTACATTGTAGCTCGTATAAAGACTCTGCCTACATCCGTAGAAGTGTCGCTTGAGCTTGTATCACTTGTTGATGCCGTCATCTTGATTGGATTCACTTGATTGATGGAAGTGAATCCAGAGAGTGCCAAGGAATGGTCTCGACAGAGGGTCAGGGCGGCCACATGGGCAATGTGGCCGGAGCCTGCTAACACCCCGTCCTGGGGGCTAGGAATGTCCAGGACGGAGAATTGACCAATGCTGAGATTTCTCATCCACTGGTTGTCAGAAGAATAGGTTCCGAGTATACCTCGAGAGATTCGTCCAAAAAAATAAACGGATGTCTGGACAGGGTTCGTTTTGACGAATTCAGGACGCGAACCCCTAGCGAGGTTCATACCCCTTGAAATCGTAAAAAGTTGTTAAAGTGTTTTTGAAAAAGCTCGAACGGTCAACGCGAATTGATTGTTGAGCCAGAGAAAGAAATGGCGGGCCCGATGGGATTCGAACCCATGGCCTATCGGTTAAGAGCCGATCGCTCAAACCTAGCTGAGCTACGGGCCCCGCGATTTCGTGGTAATGATTGAATATACATAAACATATCGTCGCCCCGACCATTTTCCGTCACTCCGTCGATGACGAATCAGCGCATGCCATTGATATTCGGGACGATCTCCATCGCCTTGCCGCCCTTGACAAGCTCGCAGCCCACCGCCGCCGGAAGGTTGACCACATCCTCCTTCGAGAGAACGTACACCCTTGCGCCGACCGACAATGGCGGCACATCGTGCATGATCCTCACCAGCACGTTCATTTGAGAGGATGAGCCGCTCAGTGCGGCGACGCCGGGGGCGTTCCCTCGGGCCATCGAATCCGCCTCCATGGACGCCACCAGCCCGCACACCGAGTCGTCGGCCGCGGCCCGCATGGGTACGTACCCCTGACCGTCCATCGCCGCCGATTTGACCGCTTTCAACCGGTCAGTGATGTCCTCGAAGAAGCGCTTCTCTTCGTCGGTCAGCCGGCTGATGTCGACCTTGCCGCCGTTGGATTCGCGCAATGCCATCAGCATCGTCTTCTTCTGCCGGAACTGGAATATCTGATTGCCCTTCTGGGTCACTTTCTTGATCTCATTGGCCTTGGAAGAGGCCTTGGAGGAATAAGGGTCGCGTCGGATCTCCTCCTCGCTCTCCTTCTTCATGCCATCGACGTACTCGCGGAGGGCCGGATAGAAATCCTTCCTGATCTCGCTGATCTCGGTCGATCCCTGCTCCGTCCGGTATATCTTTGTGATATCGTTGTAGTTAAGGGGCGGCAGCTGACCGTTGCTCATCGCGCATAGATTTGGTTGATGGTATTTGAGAGTTCTCCAGTCAGATTTCCCTCTTTTCGTGATAGCTGAGAGGCAATCTTTTTTTAATCGGCCGGAGCATGCTCGAGCGTGGACTTCTCCAAGGCGGTCCGAGTGACCAGGGAGGGCACGGAGATCGATGTGATGGTATCGCCCCACGCGAACTCGTCCGGCATCCAAGGCGTCGACGAATGGAGAGGCCGCATCATTGTGAAGATCAGGGCGCCGCCCGAGGCGGGTAAGGCCAACAAGGAGCTGCTCGAGCTGTTCTCCGGATTACTGGGCAGGGCCGAGCTGGGCCGGGGTTCCACCAACCGGATGAAGACCATAGTGGTCCAGATGGACCGGGAAGAGGTCCTGAGGATACTGGAGGGAAGGCCTTGATGCGGCGGCCCAGGGAGGCGCTGGAACAGCTGACCGTCATCCTCGAGGACCTGGAATCACGGCCGGAAGAGGTCGTCATACTGGTGGAAGGGAAAAGGGACCGGGGGGCGCTGAACCTGCTGGGCGTAAGAGGGGAGATCGTCCAGGTGCAGACCAGCGACGGCATCCTGGGCATCGCGGAGGACCTCGCACTCAGGCACAGGAAGGCCATAATCCTCACCGACTGGGACCGAAAGGGGGACAGTTGTGCCTGCTCCTGAAGAACGCCCTGAAGGCGAACAGCGTGGAGTTCGAGGCCGTCACGCGTTCCCGGCTGGTGCACATAGTCTCTGGCGAGATCAAGGATGTGGAATCGCTGCCTTCGTTCTTCTCCAGACTGGTAGCCCAGGTCGAGGGTCCAGCGGCCCTTGAGCAGTGAGCAATTAGCTATTTATCGGCCCGACGCTTAGAAGGGAAAGGACATGACCATGGACGACCGGATGCTTAAGGAGCTGGGAATAGAGGACGTCGAGGCGCTTTTCGCCGACATCCCGTCCGCGATCCGCCACGAGAAGCTAGGTCTGGACGACGGCCTGGAAGAGCACGAGGTGATGCGGACGGTGAGGGAGATGCTGTCCTCGGACCTGAACTCGGAGAAGGCGCCCTGCTTCCTCGGCGCCGGCATCTACGACCACTTCATCCCGGCGGCGGTGAAGAGCATAATTATGCGCTCGGAGTTCATCACCTCGTACACTCCCTATCAGGCGGAGATCAGCCAGGGCATGCTCCAATCCATGTTCGAGTACCAGAGCTTGGTCTCCGAGCTCACCGCCATGGACGTGGTCAATTCTTCCAACTATGACGGGTCAACGGCGCTGGGCGAGGCGGCCACCATGTGCCACCGCATCCTTCCGAAGAAGCGGTTCCTGATCCCCGAGGCCATGTCCTGGGAGAAGAAGAGCGTCCTGCGCAACTATCTCTGGGGGCCGCAGATGGAGGCGGTGGAATACGCCTACGACCCGTACACCGGGGGCATCGACATCAACGACCTGGCGGAAAAGGTGGATGAGGATGTGTGCGGGATCTACGCTGAGGTGCCCAACTTCTTCGGGACGGTGGACCCGGCGGTCCTGGGCCTCAAGAAGAGGTTCCCCGACGTGCCCTTGGTCATCGGGGCCGATCCCATCTCGCTCGGCCTGCTCACCCCTCCGGGAGAGTATGGCGCGGACATCGTCATCGGAGAGGGCCAGTCCCTCGGCTCATCGATGAACTTCGGGGGTCCGCTGCTAGGCATCCTGGCCTGCCGGAAGGAACATGTCCGCAAGATGCCGGGACGTCTGATCGGGATGACCAAGGACGCGGCCGGCGAGCGGGCTTTCTGCATGACGCTGCAGACCAGGGAACAACACATCCGCCGTTCCAAGGCGACCTCCAACATCTGCACCAACGAAGCGCTGATGGCAGTGGCGGCGGCGGTCTACCTGAGCGTGGTCGGGCCGAAAGGGCTGGCGGCCATCGCCCGGACCAACATGGCCAACGCCCGCAGCCTGATGGCCCGGATCGACGAGCTGGACGGTTACGACGCTCCTATCTTCAAGGCCTGCCATTTCAACGAGTTCGTGGTCCGCTCCAAGGTGCGCCCGGAGAAGCTCAACAAACAGCTGGCCCAAAAGGGCATCATCGGCGGGCTGGACCTGGTGCGGCACATCCCGCGCCTGGACCAGCATGTGCTGATCGCCACCACCGAGATGCACACGGAGGCCGACCATGACCGGCTCATCGCCTCGCTGAAGGAGGCGGCCTATGTACCGCCAGGCCAGGTACGACACCCGCACCGTCTTCGAGCTTGGCGGCGGGTCCGATCCCTGCTTCCGCATGGCCAAGGACCTGGAGGACCCCCTGCCGGAAGGGATGGCAAGGAAAGGGCTCTGCCTGCCCGAGACGCCGGAACGGGAGGTGGTGAGGCATTACGTCAACCTGTCCCAGAGGAACTTCTCGGTGGACAACGGCCTTTACCCGCTCGGCTCCTGCACCATGAAGTACAACCCCAAGTTCGCGGACGTCCTGGCCTCGATGCCTTCGGTCACCTCTATCCACCCTTACCAGGACGAGGACACCGTACAGGGAGCGCTTCAGCTCCTGCACCGTCTGGAAAAGGCCCTGTGCGCCATATCCGAAATGGACGCGGTCACTCTGCAACCTGCGGCCGGCGCCCACGGGGAGTTCACCGGCATGCTGATACCAAGGCCTACCACCGGGCCAACGGGCAGGACCGCACCGAGGTCGTGGTCCCGGACTCGGCGCATGGCACGAACCCGGCCAGCGGGGCCATGGCGGGCTATTCCGTTCTGGAGATCCCGTCGAACGCCGACGGATGCGTGGACCTGGAGGCGCTCAAGAACGCCGTCTCCGGCCGGACCGCGGCGTTCATGATCACGAACCCCAACACCCTGGGCATCTTCGAGGACCAGATACGCGAGATAGCGGACATCGTGCATGACTCGGGGGCGCTGCTCTACTACGACGGGGCCAACTTCAACGCCATCCTGGGCATGACCTCCCCCGGGAAGATGAACTTCGACATCATGCACTTCAACCTGCACAAGACCTTTGCCACCCCGCATGGGGGCGGGGGACCGGGCGCCGGTCCGGTGGGGGTGCGGGAGCACCTGGAAAGGTTCCTTCCGGTGCCCCGGGTGGTCGAGGCGGAAGGGAGATACCATCTTGACTACGACAGGCCGGAAAGCATCGGCAAGGTGAGGGCGTTCCATGGCAACTTCGCCGTGCTGGTCCGGGCCTACGCGTACATCCTGCGGCACGGCGGGAACGGCCTCAAGGAGATATCCCAGACCGCGGTCCTGAACTCGAACTATCTCAAGGGCAGGCTGATGCAGGAGTACGAACTGCCGTACCGGCCGCTACGCAAGCACGAGTTCGTCATCAGCGCCAGGAAACAGGCCAGAGAAAGGAACGTCAAGGCGCTGGACATCGCCAAGTGGCTGCTGGACTACGGGTACATGTCGCCGACGATCTATTTCCCGTCGCTGGTCCAGGAGGCGCTCATGATCGAGCCCACCGAGACGGAGACGAAAGAGACCCTGGACCGGTTCGCCGACGCGCTGATCGAGATAGCCAGGGAGGAACCGGGAACGGTCCGTTCGGCGCCCACCAGCACCTCGGTGGGTAGAGTGGACGAGCTGTACGCCGCCCGGGAGCTGATACTGACCTGGAAGGACTATCTGGCCAAGACCAAGGAAGACAGGAAGGCATGAGCACGGGAATATTATTAGCGGTGATCCTCATGGGGGCACGATGAACAGTTCGCTGGGGTCCCAGGCGGGCGCAGCCTATCTGGCCGCCGCGGCCAAGGTCGCAGGCCGCTTCTACGTTTTCGAGGGCATCGACGGCGGGCAAGTCCACCGTGGCGAGGATGTTAGGCGACAAGCTGGAAACGACGTTCGGCACGGATGTCGTCCTGACCGCCGAACCGAGCGGTTCGTGGATCGGCGATCGCGTCCGCCGGGCCAACCGGGAGGACGTCGGGGACCTGGCCGAAGCGCTGCTCTTCATGGCTGACCGGGCGCAGCACACCCTGGAGATTCTCCAAGGCGGTGGACGAGGGCAAGGTGGTCATCTGCGACCGTTACTACATCTCCACACTGGCCTACCAGGGAGTGACCCTGGAACGCCTGGTCCCGGACCCGGTCCTGTGGCTGCGGGCGGTCAACGCCCCGATCATCCGCCGGCCGGACATCACGTTCTATTTCATGATCGACCCGGAAATGGCGATGAGACGCATGGAGCAGCGGGACGAGAAGAGCAAGTTCGAGAAGGTCGGCTTCCTGAGGAAGGTGGCCTCGATCTACGAAGAGATGTCCCTCTCCGACCCGAGCGCCTACGTGATCGACGCCTCCCGGCCCCTGGAAGATGTGTTCGCGGAAGTTCTCAAGGCAGTGCAGCAGAACTTTTAAGACCGAGCTAGGAATTGGCAGAGCATGCATCCCTCTGAGGGCATACGTTGTGCCAAGAGCAGAAAACTGTTCGGAAAGCGCATTGTGCTGGGGATCACCGGTCTCATCGCCGCCGTGGAATGCTTGGAACTGGCCCGAGAACTGATCAGGCACGGTGCGGAAGTGCACGCGGTGCTCTCCCAGGAAGCGCAGGGGATCATCACTCCCTGTTCCATGGTCTTCGCCACCGGGAACGAGGTCATCACCGAGCTGGACGGAAGGGTGCAGCACGTGGACCTGCTAGGCAACGCCCAGGACAGGGCGGACCTGCTGCTTATCGCACCCTGCACGGCCAACACCATCTCCAAGATCGCCTGCGGCATCGATGACACGCCGGTGACCACCATGGCCACCACCGCCCTGGGCTCCAAGACGCCGGTGATCATCGCACTGGCGATGCATGAGGCCATGTACGACAACCCTATCGTCCAGACCAACATCAGTGCGCTCAAGTACATCGGTCTGGAATTTGTGGGCCCGCGTATGGAGGAGGGCAAGGCCAAGGTGGCCACCAATGAGGAGATCGTGCAGGCGGTGCTCCGCCGCCTGGGCAAGGGCGATTACACCGGAAAGCGGGTGCTGGTGATCGGCGGTTCTTCCGAGGAACCGATCGACGACATGCGGGTGATCACCAACCGGGGGACCGGAGAAACGGCCGTCGAGCTGGCCCGGGCGGCGTTCGAGAGGGGCGCGGACGTCGAGCTCTGGATGGGCCGGTGCTCGGTGCCGCTGCCCTCGTTCATCCCAACCAGGAGGTTCGTGTCGGTGGGGGGCCTGGTGAAGCTTGTCCCGTCGGTCTCACATGACATCGTCTTCGTACCGGCGGCGCTGTCGGACTTCGCCCCGAAGCGGACGGAGGGCAAACTGTCCTCTGACTCGAAGGAGCTGGAACTGGTCCTGGAACCGGTGGAAAAGGTCCTTCCGCTCCTGAGAAGGAAGAAGGTGAAGCTCATCGGGTTCAAGGCCGAGAGCGGCCTGGGGGAGGCGGAAGTGGTGGTAAAGGCCGAGGCGCGGATCAAGCAGTACAAGCTGGACGCCATCATCGCCAACGACCTGACCGATGTGAGGCCGGGCAGTACCGCCGTTCTTTTCATCACCAACAAGGGCAAGTACGTACGGCTCGTCGGGGACCAAGAGGGAGGTCGCCGACCTTCTCTTGGACAAGGCGGTGTGACAGCATGAGGAGGGCCGTAGCCTCTGCCCCGGCCACATCACCGGCTTCTTCCAGATCGTGGAGCATGACAACGTGTTCGAGACCGGGTCCCGGGGGGCCGGCTTCTGCACCGAGCTGGGAGCCAGATCGGAGGTCTGGATGACCGACGGGAAAGGGGCCATCGAGGTCACCATAAACGGGAACCAGACGTTCGCTCCGGTCACAGAGCACGCACTGCGGAGGCTCCTGAGGGACGAGCCCTACGATCTCAACATCGTGACCACGCTCGGCCTGCCCCAGTCACAGGGCTTCGGGACCAGCGCCGCGGGCGCGCTATCGGCCTGCCTGGCACTCGGCAGCCTGCTGGGGCGTCCGGCCCATGAGGCCTACGAGGCGGCGCACGAATCGGAGATAGTGAACCACACTGGCATGGGCGACGTATCGGCGATGTTCCGGGCCGGGATGACCTACCGAAGGAAGGAAGGGCTCCCCCCGCTGGGAAAGGTGGACCGGTTCGACGGTGAGCCGGAAGTGGTCCTGTGCGAGATCGGAAGGCCGATCAAGACCAGCGACGTCCTCACCGACGAACGGAAGAAGGCCGTCATCAACACCGTCGGGAAGAGATGCCTGGAAGAGTTCGACCGGGACCAGAACCTGACCTCGTTCGCCAGGCTGTCCAAACGTTTCACGGTCGAAAGCGGACTGGCCTCCCCGGAGGCTTTGAAGGCGATCGCGGCGGCGGATAGGTTCGGACAGGCCAGCATGTCGATGCTGGGCAATTCGGTTTTCGCGTTCGGGGACGCCGACCGACTGGAGCAGGTCCTCAAGGGTTTCGGGAACACGTTCCGCACCAAGGTCGACCCCCAGGTCCCCCGGCTGGTCAATGACGAACCGATCCTCTGGCATCGCCTGACCGGGGCTGGACCGAGCCGTTTGAGACCTAGAAAAAGACAACAGCCTCCGGGAAAAAGGTCACTCGTAGAGGGTGAACAGCTGGTCGTCGCCGCCGACGTCGAATAATCCGATCCGGGCACCGCAGTCCAGCCATCCGTGGGCGTAGTTCACGCAGGCGAACGCATTGATGAAGTCGCCGGCCTCCCGGAAATGCTTGGCATCGCCGTAGTAGGTGGTGGCCATCTCCAGGAACGAGTCCGCCAGCTTCCGGTTGAACGAACGTTCGGGCGGGGAGACCTTGAGCTTCTCCAGCGCCCTCCTGGTGATGTCCAGATAGCGGCCCAGGTGCTCATCGGTGATCTGGTCCCGCTTCATCTCTACCCCTTCGTGGGGATGATCTCTATGCTCTCCCCGCCATGCCTCGACTCACGGGGCCTGACCTCCACGAACAAGGGCATCTGGATATTGCCCCCGACGATCAGCGCCACTCCGATCGGTAGCCGCTGGATGTCATCCTCCATGCCCTCCGAGAGACCTTCCACGGATGAAAGTATCGCTTTCAGGTCGTTGGGGTTGGTGACCTTGAGGATCATCTGGGTGTTACACTGCGAAAGGACGTTCTTGTCGATCTTGGCCGCCCTCTGAGAGATGATGGTGAGGCCCAGGCCGAACTTCCTGCCTTCCGCCGCTATGGTCCGGAATATCTTCGACGATGCGGCCAGTCCCTGTTGCGGGCACCAGTTGTGTGCCTCTTCCGCGACCAGCATCATCGGCGGGATCTTCCCGATCTTGCGCAGCTCGAACAGGGCGGTGCAGATGCGGTTGACGATGAGCTCGGCGATGTCCGGCGGCGTTCCCCTGAGGTTGATGATGGTCATCTTACCCTGGACCACGAGCTCGTCGATTCGTGTACCTGAGGGGCGAAGATGTTGACCTCGTTGAGGTACTCCAGCTCGGCGATCAGGGAGTTGTTGGCGGCATCCTCCTCGGCCTCGAGCATGGCTATGATGTCCTTGAGCCCGAAGTCCTTCTTGACCGACTTGACCGAGTCGATGGCCTTCCGCAGCGCGGTCAGGAACACCTTCCCGTTCTTGAATCTGGGTGAGCCCAAGCAGCTCCCGGGCATCGATGTTCGCCAAAGTGAACTTCAGGGGTTTGGCGCTCTTGTTCACGGAAACGTCCGTGGCGAACTCCTGGATCTTCTCCCCGAACCCCTGGGGCAGGATGTGGAAGTCCTTGCCGCCCTTGGGCGCCGAGCCTACGTCCCTCATCGCGGAATACTCTCCGTGCGGGTCGATGACCATGACCGTGACGTCATGCTTCATCAGCTCCTCTATCAGGTCGCCGCACAGGAACGATTTGCCGCCCCCGGTCTTGGCCAGTATCGAGACGTGCTTCTGCACCATGGCGTTGATGTCCACCTCGACGCGGATATCGTGACCGAACAGGTATCCCAGGTAGGCGCCGGTCTTGGTGTGCTCCTTCAGTCCGATGCAGTCCTTGATCAGCTCGTCCCGGGCGCGGAACACCATGTCCCCGGCCTTGAACGGCGAACGCGGCACCTGGAGCAGTCCGCGGTCATCACGGAAGCCGACGATGTTCACGGTTGCCGCCACCATCTCGTCGATGTCGACCGCCATCCCCTCTGATATCTTCTTGGCCTTCTCGATGGTCAGGTCGGTCTTCCGCTGCACATCGACCACCTGGCCCAGGACCCATCCGTCATGGAGATGTTTGATCTGGACGTACTCCATCTTTTCGATGTCGCCGTCGACCCGAAAGTGCAGGTCAGTGGACCCGACGTTGCCGTAGATGATCCCGACGCCGTCGAGGTCGCCATACTTGTCATCATGAACGGGGTGCTTGGACGGCGCCCTCACCTTGGGGGGCGCCAGTTCCGAAGGATGCACGAGCGGTTCCGCCTCGATCGGGTCGTCCGCCCCGGCGTCCTCCAGGACCGCCTCCGGCTTGGGCTCCAGATCAAGTTTCGTGTCCTCTTCCGAAAAGGCATGGCCTGACGTAGATTCAGCATCTGAATTGGTTTGCATTCCCATCCAGCCTGACATATCAAGCGGATGGAATAAATATCTTTGCCACTCAATCCTGGAACGGGGAAGCGATATCTGCTCGGCGAGTGTCTTTCCGAGAAGTTCGGACGTTCAGGAATGACCTTCCAGTGCGATTGGGTTATTTATCCGAAGCATTATGACGTGATGATAAGAATGCTTGTTGTTGGAGGATCGGCATCGACCAAACTGGCCATGGACCTGGCCACAGAATTGAATGCTGAATACACGCCGGCGACGGTGAAGCGCTTCCCGGACGGCGAGTGCTACGTCCGCATCGAGAAGGAAACGCTGGACGACGACGTGGTCATCGTGCAGAACTCCTATCCGGACCAGAACATGATCGAGCTTTTCCTGCTGCAGGATGCGGCCATCGGCCTGGGGGCCAAGAAAGTGACCAACGTCATACCCTACTACGGGTATGCCAGGCAGGACGAGCGGTTCAACAAGGGGGAACCGCTCTCGGCGAAGGTCATGGTAGACCGACATCCAGCTCAACGCGGACAAGGTCATCCTGGTCGACATACACAACCATGCCATGCTGGACTGGTTCGATGCGGCGGAAGTGGTCGACACCCATGCCGCCCCGGCCATCGGCAGGTTCTACAAAGACCAGGGCATCGACCTGGTGCTGGCCCCGGACGAGGCGCATTGAAGAGGGCGGGCTGGGTCGCCGAGGTGCTGAACTGCGAGTGGGACTACCTGGTCAAGACCAGGCTGTCCGGCACCAACGTCCACATGACCCCCAAGAACATTGACGCCAAGAACAAGAAGGTCCTGATCGTCGATGACATCATATCCACCGGCGGCACCATCGTGGCCGCGACGGAAGAGCTCAGGCGCCTGGGGGCCCGGAGCGTGAGCGCGGCCTGCACCCACGGACTGTTCGTGGGCGGCGCCCTGGACCGGCTCAAGAAGTACTGCGACAAGATAACCGCGGCGAACACCTTGGAGAGCGAGGTCTCGATCATCTCGGTGGCGCCGGAAGTGGCCAAGGCCATCTGATCAGACTTTGGTGACCTCCAGAAGGACGAACACCATCACGGCGACGACCAGCGCCGTGATCGCCCCGAACCTGTTGATGAGGTCCACCCTCCGGGCTGCTTGAACACGTCCTTCTCCACCACACCCAGAACGGTGACGCCGATCGTCAGCCCGAGGAACACATAGACCGATATCATCAGCTCATCGAAGATGCTGAAGGAGCTCATGGAGGGAAGGGTCGACTGCTGGCCGTAGTAGCAACAGCACGGCCGATATCATCATGCTGGAGTTCGAGGCCCAGCCGTATGCCGATGTTCGATTCCCTGCGTCTCCTGAAAGAAGAAGGAAAGGCTGGAGATAAGGCAGAATATTATCGAGGCAGCACGATCTGGATGGTCGCCGGGATGATGTCCCGCTCGACCTGAAGGGTGAAGACCGCCTGCGAGTAGTTCTCCCCGAAAGGGTAGGAATGAGTGAGGACCGTATAGTTCAGATACGTGATCCTCCAGCCGGGAAGGTATACGCTGGCTGCGTCGTATCCGCTGATGGACGGGGCCCAATGGTAGTGTAAGCGGCTGGAGTTGAGCGAGAATCCTCCACCTGGACCTTCGCCCGCCGGCCTCGAACGGATAGCTGCTCAGGTCGGGGCGGGACGAACAGGTTGGCCCGGATCCGGAACCACTGGTCTTGACCGTTCCGTTGGTGTCATCGATTATCTTCTGGAACGCTCCCGAGTATGCCGGCTGGCCGTTCATGATCTCGAAGCTCATGTTGTGGATGGTGGGGTCGGTCCAAACGAACCAGAGGTAGAAATCGAACGAGTATGCGCCCTTTCCGAAATCGAAGTTGCTGACGCCATTCACGTAGATGCCCACCTGGACGTCGGTCACGTTCGATGGGACACCAGCGTAGTCGACGGGATGGCGGGGGCGCTGGCCTCCGCACGGGTGCCGGGCGCGGTCACGATCATGCCGAGGAACAGAAAGAACATTATCATGATCGCCGGGCTTCGACGCATTGCGCCTTTTATTCCAGCCCCGAGGGTATATTAGTGTTGGTCCAGCCCGGTGATGCCCTTGGACCTATGTAACCAGACGTTCACGCTATGCTCGGCCCATTGGCGTCGTTTTCGAACCGACCAAGAGGAACGGGTCATGGGACGAAGACGATCCGCGCTTTACTGTCCATCGCCCAGTTCCGCCCCACCCCGGACAATGGGATTGCTTTTGTAACAATCTCAAATCTGGCAGGTACAGCGGCCTGCAGGAACTGTTCGATGGCTTTCACATACCGACCGATCGGTACGCTCCCCATACCGCTGCCCATCAGGGTTATCGCGGAAGAACGCAGCACCGCGCTCGGCAATGATATGTTCTCCCCGCTGATCGATCCGACCTGCACATAACGGATAGGGGCCAGATCCCTCCCGGCCTTGGCTCCGGCGATCAAAAGCAATTCAGCCGTTCTCCCCCAGAGATAGTCGATGACGACGTCGATGCCTTCCACGAACTGTTCCTTGAATGAGCTCTCGAGAGCGTCCGCATCTTCGATGATGGGAATTATGACATCTGCTCCGAGAGTTTTCAAGGACTGCAGGACCTGGGGATTCTGGCCCGTCGCTATCACTTTTCCTGCGCCTAAATGTTTAGCGACCTGCACGGCCAACCGACCTGCTGACCCGGTTGCGCCGTTGACCAATACCGTCTCTCCTAACAGCAGCTTGGCCCTTTCCTTATATGCTGCCCATGAGGACACGCCCGGAATGACCATTGCGGCAGCGGTGACATCCTCCAGACCGTCAGGCAACACCACGCATTGCGCTGCCGGCACGATGGTCTTTTCCGCCATGCTTCCGTATGGTGCCTCAGGCAACAGAAAATATACCCGCCTGCCATCGCCGAGCCTTCCAACGCCGTCCAATCCAGCAACAAATGGGAAGGCCCTCGAAGAAGTATAATGACTTCCGGAAGCTCGACTGATCGCCACATGACTGAGGGCCGCGGCGGTGACCTGAACAAGGTTCTTGCCGCTTGCAGCTACGGGTTCTGCAAAATCTCCGTATACCGGTGCTTTGCCGACTGCCTGTACGATCGCGGCTTTCATGGAGCTCTCCTAAGGATGGGGGGAACGACGTTCTCGTCGAGCGGTGCATGTTGATGCGTGCCAAATGCACATAAACATGTCGCGTTGTCCGACGGCCAAGAAAAGATGTTTCTTGATGTAACTATTAAGTCCAGAATCACATTTCCACCCATTCGAAGCCAAAGGTGTCCCTGATGAAGAAAGAGGAAGACTTCAGTGAATGGTACAATGAGATAGTCGAGCTTGCCAACCTGACCGACAAGCGATACCCGATCAAGGGCATGAACGTCTGGACACCCTATGGCTGGAAGATAATGCGTCATATCGACACCTACATCCGCCAGGAATGCGACGCCACCGACCACGGCGAGGTGAACTTTCCCTGCTGATCCCGGAGACCGAGTTCCAGAAGGAGAAGGACCACATCAAGGGGTTCGACGCCGAGGTGTACTGGGTGACGCACGCCGGGCTGAACGAACTGGACATCAAATTGTGCCTGAGGCCGACGTCCGAAACGGCCATGTACCCGATCTTCGCGCTCTGGGTGAGGTCGCACACCGACCTGCCGCTGAAGACTTACCAGCTGGTGAACACGTTCCGGTACGAGACCGGACAGACCAGGGCGTTCATCCGGGTGCGAGAGATCCACTTCTTCGAGTCGCACACCTGCCACGTCGACGAGGCCGACGCGCAGAGGCAGGTGGAGGAGGACTTCGTCATCCTGAAGAACATCATGGCCAAGCTGTGCCTGCCCTATTCCCTGCTACGCCGGACCGACTGGGACAAGTTCCCCGGGGCGTACTACACCGTCGGGGTCGACACGCTGATGCCGGAGGGCAAGTCCCTGCAGCTTGGTTCGATCCATCACTACCGGGAGAACTTCTCCCGACCCTTCGACATCAAGTACGAAGACATCAACGGGACGACGCAGTACTGCCACCAGACCACGTTCGGCATGAGCGAGAGGCTGGTCGGCGCGGTCGTCGGCGTGCACGGCGATGACAAGGGACTGATCCTGCCCCCGGCGGTGGCACCGTTCCAGGTGGTCATCATACCGATCCTGGCCAAAGGCAACGTGGAAGCGGTGGCGGCGGAGGCGAAGAAGCTCGCCGAGGAACTGGTCGCGGCGGGCGTGCGGGTGAAGCTGGACGAATCCAATGACCGGCCCGGCAGCAAGTTCTACAACTGGGAGATCAAAGGAGTCCCGCTGCGCCTGGAGCTGGGCATGAGGGACATCGAGGGGGGCAAGGTCGCGTACGCCAAGCGCAACGACGCCAAGAAGGGCTCCTTCGCCCGTTCCGAGTGCGTCAAAGGGGTCAAGGAAATGCTCGACACCATCATGATCGAGATGCTGGAATCCGCCCAGAAGCGGATGAAGGACTCCTACGTGACCATCGAGTCGCTGGACAATGTCCCGGGAAAGACCCTGAGGTTCGGCTGGTGCGGCGACGAGGAATGCGGACACAAGTTCGAACAGAGGACCGAGCTGAAGTTACTGGGAACGCCATACGAACATGAGGAGTTCCACGGCAAGTGCATCGTCTGCGGCAAAGAGACCACCACCGTCGCCTACGCGTCAAAGGCGATGTAAAAAACCACCTTTGTTAAAAGGGGTCCCCGCGCTGTCGGGGTATCCCTCTCTTATTTATTTTTCATTTTTGCCTCATTATTTTCACTGTTCCGTCGACCTCAAATTCGATTGTGACGATCTGACAACCACCTTTCCACGGTCAAAGCCGTATGATGACATGTCCGTCGTCCTTTCTCATCGATCTGCCACGATCACTTCGAGGTGCTCACCGGCACAAGGTTTGACTGGTGGTCCAATCAATGAGCGTGAAATGCCTCTCTTCTGGCCAGCATGTAGAATATCGCTTCCATCATCTTCGACCTGAGGCCACCATCGCCTTCTTTCCACCTATCGAGTCCTTCTTCCTTCGATAGTAGATCGATATCTTCGAATCGGGACAGAAATTGGTGTGAATAAGTGTCGCCTCGATCAGAACGTGTTTGGCCCGATTATCCCTTGCCTGGCCGGTCCACTCCACTGTTTTTCTCCTGACTGGCTGGTGGTAGGAGAAACACCAACATAGGCAGCCAGCTTCTCCGCCGAATCGAACCGGGAAGCATCACCGATCTCTGCCTTGATGACGGTGGCGGTCACCAGGCCGATGCCTGGCACTGTCTGGATAAGCTGGACATCCTCGTTATTGCCATACCTTTCCTCAATGGTCTTCTCCACGTTCTGGATCTTGACCATGAACAATTCCAACAAGTCGAGTTTCTCATTGATCAAAAAGATGTTCAACGACCTTACCCAGTCCTTGTATTTCTGAGTGAAGTTTGTCCTGAACTCGGAAGGGGCCTTTATTCCGTGCTGGTCCAGCGCGGCGATGATCTCCCTTTTCAGATCCCCTCTCTTGCGGACCAGGGACTCCCTGTGCCTGGTCAGGTCTCTCATGTCTCTGATTTCTACGGAAGGCACGTAGATGCCTTCCAGGCATCTTGCACGAAGAAGTTCGGCCAGCATGAACGCGTCATTCTTGTCGGTCTTCGACCTGGCCTTCATCAACGGCTTGACCTTGGTCGGATGAACGACCTTGACATCGTGGCCTCGGGCCACGATGCTGTCGTAGATCCAGAAGTAGAAACCGGTAGCCTCCATGACCACTGCCAGTTTATCCTTTCCTTCCTCGATCATTCCAAACAAATGACCGATGTCGGAGACATCGGTCCTTACCCGTTTGACGAGAATGACTTTCCCGTTTTCGTCCACAACGCAAGCCTGAGTGTCCTTTTTATGTATGTCCAGTCCATGTACTTCATCGGTTCTCCCGCCCTTGGATTTGTTTAGCAACTACCCAATCAGCGGGGAACCTCTTTTAACACGCCATCACTTCCAAAATTCATTTTCTTTTTGATCCGATCAGGAATGAATCGCATTTATCCTTAGCTCAAGCTGGTCGGTGAGGAATGAGATCGAGAAGATTCAAAACCTGAAAGCGTTTCAATCCTTTTTCACTCTTGTGAGCAGGATCCCGAAGATGCCGAAGAGCACCATCACGATAACCAGGGAATATAATCCAATGTACAGCGGATCGAAGAAATTCCATCCGTTATACCAAATGCCCCAGGCGAGATATAGCGCGATACCGCTGATGAGCAAGAGGACTGAAATGCCCATCTCAACTTTCTTGGGGAAGGCGTTCTCTTCCATCAGGCCGCCAAAATGCGGTCAGCCTATTAATAGATTGGGCTGTGTCCAACAGATGCTGGAGATGGCCTGTTTTCGTTGACTTGATAGGGTAAGGGAGAATAAAAAAGGAAGGGAAGAGGGTTGCCTATTGCGTGAACCACTGCTTGACGCTGGGCTGATAGAGGTATATGACAATGATCACAGGCAGCAGAATGGACAGGATCACCGAGAACACGCTCGTCCCTCCCACGAGACCGATCACGTTCCCTATGATGGACAGGACCAGGAATATGATGGCCAGTATCCTTGACCAGTTCTTGCCCTTGAGGAAGGCCCAGGCCAACACCAGCGAGATTATGGCCATGATCAGGAAGAACAACCCCAAAGCGCCGAAGAACAACGGTCCGTTGTTGAGGACCCAATCCGGGACGGAGATGCCTATCCTCTGCCGGATGTCGCTAACGTTTATCAGGGCTGCCAAGGCGAAGAATCCAAATGACAGGATCAGCAGCAAGATGCCGCCCAGGATCTCAAGGACGGCCAGGATGGTGACCCCCAGAGGTCTTTTCCTCATCGGCGGGTAGGGTGGATACGGCTGATAGGGTTGGTTCTGTTGGTAAGGTGGATACTGTTGGTAAGGCGGGTTCTGAGTGTAGGGCTGGCTCGGTTGAGGCATTGGAGCCGGCGGGTTCTCTGGGGCCGTGTCGGGCTGATTTGCAGTCATAAGTGTTAGTTTGACCTTCCTGTATATTTGGATTTAACCCAAGGGCGACAGAATTCACGCGTGAAAGCAATGGTCCGCATCCCAGAACCAGAGAGGAGCTGCCCTGAATGCCCTGGCCCCGGTTGCTCAGGATTGTATGTTTCCAACCATTCCGGGATGGAGCGGATTCGAGAAATCGCATCATCCTCGAACAATGGAACGGTCTAATTTAAAAATGAGTGGCTCATTATACTGACTGGGTTGATCGGATGGATACTGACTTGTTGATAGTTTTGGTGGTTTGGCTGATCATCGGAGTGGTGATCGGCGGCTGGATCTCGATCGATACATTCAGAAGGAAGGTCAAAGGCGCGAAGTGGGTTGCGATCGGCGTCATCCTCAGTGTCGTCGGACTTGCCATCTACCTGATCATGCGGAACAGGAACAGGACCGGGCGTCCAGCGGACCATCATGCGCCCCCTGAGTACCGTTACAGCGAACCGGCAGTGCCCGAATCCCACCCTACCCCGATGGAGGGCAACCGGGTCGAACCACCGCCGGTGGCACCCATGCAGACACCGGGACCTGTCCCGCCAAGCCAGGAGCCGGCAGCCCCGAAGGCCGCCCCCCAGGACGAGGAAACGGGCCCGAACTACGGCACCTGGGCTCCCCACATCAAGGAGCAGATCGAAGGCATTCCGAGGTGTCCGAAATGCGGTGCAGCGGTGAGTGCGAGCGACGAGTTCTGTTCCGAGTGCGGCAACAGGCTCAAGTGAGCGTACAAATCCTTTAATCAGGACCGCACAATCAGCGGTGTCATGAAGGAAGGGCAGCTGGTCTACCTATTGGACGACAGGGGCCGCAGGTACTGGACCAACGCACGTCCGGAAATGCTGAAGATACCGGGGCTGGGCGTGCTTGACGGGAGCAAGCTTATGGCGCTCGAGTCCGGTGCCAAGATGTCGTTCGCCGGGGTCGAGTTCTATGTGCTCATCCCCGGGAACCCGGAGCTCATGGAATCGGTGGACCGCAGCGCCCAGGTCATCATTGCCAAGGACGCGGCCACGATACTTTTCAACCTGGATGTGAAGTCCGGAGACACGGTCCTGGAGGCGGGACTGGGCTCCGCTGCGCTCACTATGCCCCTGCTGAATGTCGTCAGGCCGGCCGGCAAGGTCATTTCCGTGGAGCTGCGCGAGGACTTCGCCACGAAAGGGCGGAGGAACGTGGCGCGCACCGGGTTCGGGGCGAACTGGCAGCTGAAGATCGGGGATGTGCGGACCATCGGCGTGGGCGAGATGGTGGACTCGGTCGTCCTGGACATGCCGAACCCGTGGGAAGCGGTGGACAACGTGAAAAGGTACCTGAGGCCCGGGGGTCGGTTCTGCGGCTATGTGCCGAACACCAACCAGCTGGAATCAACGGTAAAGAAACTGCGCTCGTCCGGTTTCATCGAGGTGGTGGCGCTCGAGAACATCCAGCGCACCATGGACGTGCATGAGGGCGGCGTTAGGCCGTCGTTCGACATGCTGGGGCGCACCGTGACCTGGTGTTGGCAGGCTGACAATGGCCAGCCAATGATCGCTGAACAAACATGAACATTTTAAGCCGGGTCGTCTGGAAGATGGGTTAGAGAGCCGGCCCTACAAGGCGGCGGTCGAAGGAAGTGACGGACAGAGAGGCTCGGCCTGGACCGGCCCCAACATTCATTCCCAGGAGGCAAAGCATATAACGACTCCGCTGTTCTAATGGCTCGATGAGCTTCGAATTTGCCATCACCGCTTTTGCGGCGATATTCGCCATCATGAACCCGGTAGGCAACATACCCGTGTTCGTCGCCATCACGGATGGCTACACGCCGGAACAGAAACTGCGGGTCATTAGAAAGGCGTGCATAGTAGCCACCAGTGTGCTGTTCGCCTTCGCTATCTTCGGCAACTACATCTTCGCCATATACGGCATCACCATCCCGGCGTTCAAGATCGCGGGCGGGATCCTGCTGTTCTCGATCGCGTTCAACATGACCAGGGGCCAGGTGGGGCGGGGCAAGATCACCGGGGAGGAGCACGAGGAAGCGCTGGAGAAGGAGGAGGTGGGCGTGGTTCCGCTGGGCATACCGCTGTTCGCCGGTCCGGGGGCCATCACCACGGTCATGATCTACATCTCCTTTGCGACCACCTCCAACGACGTGCTGTTCGAAAGCTCCTCCATATTCATCTCGATCCTGATCACCGTCATCGCCAGCTATTTCCTTCTCCGCTACTCGGAGCCGATCTTCTTCCGCATGGGGAAGAGCGGGGCAGGGGCGTTCACCAGGGTGATGGGGCTGCTGCTCGCGGCCATCGCCATCGAGTTCATCATCACCGGGGCGCTCAGCGCCATCGACACCTGGTACAACATCGTTCCCTGAGCAATGTGGCAGGGAGAAGATTATTAACCATCAACCGATACGAGAATCTCGGTGCGTCAATGGTCGTGGCAGAGATCCGGATAGAGCTCAAACAGGGCGTGGCCGACCCCGAAGGCCAGAACACCAGGAAAGCGCTCGAACTGCTCGGTTTCAAGGGCATCAAGGGCGTCCGCTCGGTCAAGACCTTCGAGGTCGAGCTGGACCTGCCGGCCGAGGAAGCGAGGAAGCAGAGCGAGGAAATGTGCCGCAAGCTCCTGGCCAACCCGGTCATACAGAAATTCAAAGTTGAGATCAAGCAGTGAGTCCAATGGCTATCGACCAGTTGCTGAAAAAGCGGGCGGTGCCGTTCGAGCTGTTCGATGTGGACATCTTCTCGGCCAGCGATGAACAGCTCAGGGAGCTGAGCACCAAGCTGGGGCTGAACCTCTCCCTGGACGAGATGAAGCGGGTCCGCGACTATTTCCGGAAGAGGGGCAGCATACCCACCGACATCGAGATCCAGTCCATCGCCCAGGCGTGGAGCGAGCACTGCTGCTACAAGAGCTCCAAGGTCTTTCTCCGGGAGCACTTGTTCAACATCAAGCATCCCGACATCCTGTCCAAGGGGGACGCCGGCGTCATGGTCTTCGACGACGAGCATGGCTACGCCCTCCGCATCGAATCGCACAACCATCCATCGGCCATCGAGCCCTACGGGGGCGCGGCCACCGGCATCGGCGGCATCGTCCGGGACGTGCTGTGCATGGGCGCCCAGCCGATCGCGCTGATCGACCCCCTGTTCTTCGGCCCTATCGATTACCAGGGAGAGATGCCCGCCGGGTCCAAGTCACCCAAGTACCTGGTCGGCGGCGTCGTCGCTGGCATCCGGGACTACGGTAACCGGATCGGCATCCCGTGCGTGTGCGGCGGCCTGGTACTTCGACGAATCGTACGTCGGCAACTGCCTAGTGAACGTCGGCTGCGTCGGCATCCTGAAGAGGAAGGACCTGGTCAACAACGCCGTCAAGGGCACCGAGGACGTGCTCATACTGGTCGGGGGCAAGACCGGCAGGGATGGCATACACGGCGTCACCTTCGCCTCCGCGGAACTGAAATCGACCTCCGAGGAGGAGTCCCGGGGATCAGTGCAGCTGGGGGACCCGATCACCAAGGAACCGCTCATCCACGCCTGCCTGGAAGTGAACTCGAAAGGCCTGATACACGGCATGAAGGACCTGGGCGGCGGCGGGCTGTCCTGCGTCGTGGGGGAGATGGCGCTATCTGGAGGCTGCGGAGCGGTCGTCGACCTGGAGCAGGTCCCGCTCAAGGAGGCGGGCGTCGCCCCGTGGGAGATGTGGGTCTCGGAGTCCCAGGAAAGGATGATGCTGGCCGCTCCGGATGAGAACGTGCAGGATATCCTGGACATCTTCGCGCTGTGGGACGTCAACGCCTCGGTCATCGGCCGGGTCGTGGAAGGGAACCACGTCAAGCTGATCTATCACGGGGTGCAGGTGTTCGACCTGGACCTGGAGTTCCTGACCAAGGGCCCGGAATATGCCCGGCCGACCAAGGTCAGCACGCCCTCTTCGGCGGTGCATTCGTTGCCGAACGTGCCCAAGGACATGAACCAGGTCCTGATGGCGCTGTTAGCGGACCCGAACATCGCCTCGAAGGAGTGGGTCGTGAGGATGTACGATCACGAGGTTCGGGGCAACACCGTCATCAAGCCCATGCAGGGCAAGATGGGGCAGCGCGGACCTTCCGACGCCACCGTGCTCAAGCCGCTGGACCATTCTTACCGCGGTCTGGCGCTGGCCATCGGGGTCAACCCCTGGTTCACTGCCCTGGACGCTTACAAGGGCGGGCAGACCTCTGTGGACGAGGCGTGCCGCAACATCGTAGCGGTCGGCGGAACGCCGCACTCCCTCACCAACTGCCTTAACTTCGGGAACCCGGAGAAACCGGAGAGGCTGGGCGAGCTGAAGGAGGCCATCGCGGGACTGGCCAGCATGGCCAACGGCCTGGGCTTGGCGGTGCCCTCGGGCAACGTCAGCCTTTATAACGAGACCTCCAGAGGGCCGTGCCTGCCGACGCCTACCGTCCTCGGACTAGGCATCGTAGAGGACATACGCAAGGTCGTCACCACCGACCTCAAGCACGAGGGGGACCCGCTCTTCCTGATGGGTTCGACCAGGGAGGAGATGGGGGGCTCGGCGCTATACCGCCGGTTCGGAGGAAAAGGTGGTCTCGTCCCAGACTCGGACCCGGACCGCCTGAAGAGATCGATCGCACTGCTGAACGAGGTCATGAAGGACGGCATGGTCCCTTCCTGCCACGACCTGTCCGATGGCGGGCTAGGGGTTTCGATCGCGGAGATGTGCATGGCCGGCGACATCGGTGCGGAGATCGACCTCAGCGACATGGGGGACATGACCGACACCGTACGTCTTTTCTCCGAATCGAACACTCGCTGGATCGTGGAGATCGATAAAGGCAGGGAGAGGGAGTTCACCGACCGGGTGGACATCCCGATGGCCCGGATCGGCCACGTCGGAGGTACGAACCTTAGGATAAGGGGCCGGGACGGCCTGATATGCCAGCCCGTCGAGGCCCTGAGGGAATGCTGGTCGCAGCCGTTGTGGAAGCTGTTGGGGTGATCAAGTGAGAGCGGAAGAGGTCAAGGTCTGCGTCATCAGGATCGAGGGCACCAACTGCGAGGATGAGTGCGCCCGGGCGTTCAATGCCATCGGGGCGGACGCTGAGAAGGTGCACCTGAAACAACTGCTGGGGCAATGCCCTCCGGCGATGAGAAGGGACCTCGGCGACTACCACATCCTGGCGTTCCCGGGCGGGTTTTCTGCCGGCGACTACGTGCGGGCCGGGGCGATCTTCGCCGCGCGCATGAAGTCCGGCCTCTCCAAGGACCTGGTCAAGTTCATCGAGGCCGGCAGGCCGGTCATCGGCATCTGCAACGGGTTCCAGATCCTGGTCGAGCTGGGAGCGCTCCCGGCGCTGGACGGAGAAGCGCTTTCTGAGCAGCCAGAGGCGGCGCTGTACACCAACTCGTCCGGACGCTTCGAGTGCCTCCCGACGCTGCTGAAGCATGAGAACCGGGGCAAGTGCGTTTTCACCTCGGACATTCCCCGGCACGAGGTGGTCATGTTCCCCTGCGCCCACGCCGAAGGCAAATTGATGTTCCCCAAGGAATCGGAGGAGTCCGTACTGGACCGGATGGAACAGCAGGACCAGGTGGTCTTCAAGTATGTGGACGAAAAAGGGGACTATGCCGGTTATCCGTGGTGCCCGAACGGTTCGGTCCGGAACATCGCCGGGATCAGCAACGTGCACGGGAACGTGTTCGGACTGATGCCGCATCCGGAGCGGGTCTTCGATCGATTCACCCACCCGGACTGGACCAGGACCGGGGACAACCCGGTGGCGTCCGGCGACGGCCGGGCGGTGTTCGAATCGGCGCTGAAGAACGTGCTGAAAAAGAACTGAAAGTTCAGATCAGCGAGACCCTGACCTCGATCGGGTCGTTGTCGTTGAGACCCAGCGTCCGGCGCAGATGGAACTTGCACAGGATCTCGAGCACGTCGCTGTAGTGCGACCGGGACGGGATGACCACCGCACATTCGATGTTCTGTATCGTGGCCAGGTGGCACTGGACGTCACCGAAGGTGCGGCCGTTCCGCTCGAAGCCCTTCACGATGATGGCCTTGGTCTGGCGGAGCGTGTCCACCTTGTGCACCTCGGACGGGTTGACCTTGACGTTCAGCGTTCCTTCGTAAGGCGTGAACCCCAGCTTCTCGGTGAACTGCTCGATGTAGCCTGGCTGCGTGACGTAGTACTGGCCTTCGCCCATTCCGGTGATGACCGTTCCCTTGATGACCAGCTCATCCTTCATCTCGAATATGCGCTGGTACTCGGTGTACTCCTTCCGCAGCATGTCCACACCTTTGTCGGTCAGCCGGATGCGCTGCCTGCGCGCGCCCAGATCTCGGCTGATGAAGCCGCCGTCCAGCAGCTCCAGTATGCGCTTGGACGCGGACTGCTGGCTCATGTCCAGCATCTCCCCGAGCTCGCGCGAGGATATCGCTACGTAATCGTGCATTCCCCCCATGAGGGCGATCCGCCTGAGTGCGAGTATGAACTTCTCGTCGGTCTCTTCTTCCAATGTATCCACTCCGGACCATACGCCCAGCCCAAGGCCGAGCGTGACGGGACCACCACCAATAAATTGGGTAGCTAATCAATCTTGTTGTTCCCGGAACGACTTGCGGGAATACGTTACGAACCGTTGAGGGCACACTTTATTACCGTCAGGAATAATTGGCGAGCGGTTAGAGTATGGGAAGACATGTTATCGAGGCTCTTGGCAAGACGCGCGTGGTAGTGGAGGATGGCAAAGTGGTCGAGGTAGGGGAACCGCAGGTGAGATACTGCCCCCTGTTCGCCAAGCATCGGGGCATCCAGGAGATCACGCCCAACGTCGTACGGGAGAACGTAGAGTTCCGCATCAGGGACTTCGGCATGTGCACCGAGTCGCGCAACATGCGCATGAAGGACTTCCTTTCGTTCGGGGTGTCCGAGCTCATGGGCATGGCCCTCTCGAAGGGCATGATAGACTGCACGGTCATCGTCTGCGAAGGGGCGGGCACCGTCATCGTGACCGATCCGGAGCTGGCGCAGGGCATCGGCGGCCGGATATCGGGCATACTGGAGACCTCGCCGATCGAGTCCGTCATCAACGCCATAGGCAGGGAGCGCGTGCTGGACCCCAAGACCGCGAAGATCGACCAGGTCCGCGGTGTGGAGAAGGCAGTAAAGCTCGGTTTCAGGAAGATCGGTGTCTCAGTGGCGAGCGGGAAGGATGCCGAGACCATCCGTAAGATGATGGAAGATTCAGCGGTCATATTCGCCGTGCACACCAGCAAGGTGTCTGCCAACGATGCGATCAAGTTCCTCAAGTATTGCGACATCGTCACTGGATGTGCTTCAAAGGAAGTGCGTGCGCTCATGGCGGAGATGAAGGTCATGAGGTACGGCAACAAGGTCCCGATCTTCGCCGTATCGGAAAATGGCAAAAAGATCATGACGGCCAGATTGGAACAGACGAAGACCCCTTTGAATAAAGACGCCGAAGATCCGCCCCGGCCGCTGATCTAAAGCTGGTCGTCTTCCAGGAAAAGATGACTGCGCGAGCGCAGGAATATGCATTTGATGCCTGCGCGGCGCAGCTTCGCCCGCATCAGGGCATCGTTGGTGACCACGTAGGCGTCCAGATCGATGGCGGCGGCGATGATGCCCTCGTCGCCCTGGATCGGCGTCTCGTATCGCTTGTACTTGCCGGCGAGCTTGAGCGCGACGCTGGCAAATTTGCTCTTAGAACGTTTCAGCTCGCCGATGGCGGGCCCGGGAACGTACGCTTCGTAATCGCCTAAAAGACCCTGGAGCTCGAGATCAACGTTGATCTTGAACTCGAAGGGCATGAGAAGCGCGTTAGTGTCCAGGACCACTTTCTGCATGAAGACCTACTGGATGATGCCGAATCCGATCAACCGCCACTTGCCGGTGATCTTCCTCGAAACAGCAACCCGCTGGCCTTTCTCGGCGCAGACCGGTATCTTGAGCGCGACCTCGGACTCGGTACCTCTGGCGGAAGTGACGACACCGACCGTGGTGGCCGTCCCGACGCTCAGCATGAGCGGTTCGTTGGTCTTGATGTTCTCCACTGCCAGGTCCTCGGCCGTCCCGACCACGCGCTCCAGGAGAGTTGTGGTCATGACGATCTTGTGCAGCACTGGAGGCAATGTGCCCGGCTTGCCGACTACCCGTCCGGTGAGCCCATCGGACTTGGTCATGGACGGGTCCAGCTTGGTCCCGATGGCGATGAGTCCGCCCGGTTTCGCCTTCTGCAGTTCGGCCCCTCCTGCATGAAGGGACTCGATGGTGGTGATGATCTTTTCCCAGGCGACCTTGCCGCCGGTAAGCTCGACCTTTCGGCCCGGAGCTATCTCGATCTCCTCCCCTATCTCCAGCTTCCCGTGGATGATGGACCCGCCGAGAACGCCGCCCTTCAGCTCTTCCGGGGAACTGCCGGGCTGGTTGATATCGAATGAACGGGCCACGAACATCCTCGCCGGACCCTTGCCCTCATGCTTGGGGGTGGGGATGTACTTCTCGATGGCCTCGATCAGCTTGTCAATGTTAACATCGTGGTGCGCCGAAACCGGTATGATCGGGGCGTTCTCGGCGATGGTGCCTTTGACGAACGCCTTGATCTGCTTGTAGTTCGCCAGCGCCTCTTCCTTGGTGACGATGTCGATCTTGTTCTGGACGATGATGATGTTCTCGACGCCGATGATGGACAGCGCCATGAGATGCTCTTTCGTCTGGGGCTGCGGACAATCTTCGTTGGCCGCCACCAGCAGCAGCGCGCCGTTCATCATGGCCGCGCCTGAGAGCATCGTTGCCATAAGCGTTTCGTGACCCGGTGCATCCACGAACGATACGGACCGCAGGAACTCGGCCTTTCCGCCGCATCCCTTGCATTCCGGCTTGCTCGTGTATGCGTTCTTGTCGCCGCACTTCGGGCATTTATAGAATGCCACGTCGGCGTATCCCAGCCTGATCGAGATCCCTCTCTTGATCTCCTCAGAATGACGGTCCGTCCACTCTCCGCTGAGCGCCTTGGTCAGCGTGGTCTTGCCGTGGTCGACGTGACCGATCATGCCGATGTTGATCTCGGGCTGGTGGGGCACACTCATGCCTTGGGCTCCTCTTTCTTGATGAGGTCCTCGATGGGCTTGGAGCCCTGGGTCGAGATCTTCAGGTTGAGCTGGACGGTGTCCGGAGCGATGGTGTTGCCCCTCATGGACTTCCGCCTTCTCAATCCGCCCTCGGTCGACTGGAATCCAGTGCTCGTGGCGGTGAGCAGCCTCTTCCTCCTCGGTCCGGGGAGGTCCTTTCTCATTGGGAAGCCGTCCTTGTCGCTTCCACCAGTGATCGCGAGCTTGTAGCCTGGAAGTCCGACGAAGATGCCGTCAACGACATCCCCGATCTTCTTCCCGATCAGGGAGTTGGCGTGGTGACCAGTTACGGACACCTGGTACGACTTACCGTTCTTTCCATCATTAATAACGGCTTTAAATTCAACCATACTATCACCTAGTGAGTATCTCGCCCTAATGTAGTTCGCCTTAAATAACTATTGGTGTCATGAATGCGATATTAAGGCGCGCGTTATCCGTGGTCGCCAGCAGGGCCCGGGAACGGTTACTAAACACCTTCTGCGGGCCGAACCGGAATTCACCCCTAACGGATGAACAGCGTTAGTTAGACATGGTCCCTCGTCCTTATACATATTCTCGCTTCGCATCGCTTCTGAACCTCGATCTGGGGACATGCGAGGTTGGTTACCCGAGCGCGTCAGGATCAGATGCCCGGGATCCGGATGGCAACTAATATTACTGCGGACCAGGAATGTTAACCAACTGATATCCATGGCGAAGAAAAACGATCCGGACGAGAAGAAATCGAACAAGAAGGATGCCGAAGATACCGCCTCGAAGCTGGCCGCTCACAAGACCCAGGACGAGCTGAACCCGCATCACCAGAATGCGAGGCCGAAGGGGAAGAAGTAAGGGTCACGATCCGAACCTTCAGAGAAACGAAACCTTCAAAGGGCAAGCGGCTGGGAAGGCGGACCAGTAAGCATCCGTAGCTCGCTTGCTCAACGCGACTCTTGCCTCGTCCGGCGGCCAGTATGCCCTGCCCCCGAGGAACTCAGCCTCGCTTATTCAAGACGTCGGATACTGACCCCTCACCGTTGGTTGAGTTCAACAGGCACTGCGAAAAGAATTAACGACCGGATTACCTGTGACCGTACATCAATGAAGGCCGATCTTCGTCCGGTGGTCATCATCATTGTGTCCGCGGCCCTTTTCGGGATAAGCGCGCCTTTGGCAAAGTCATTGGTCCAAGGAATGCCAGCGACGGAATTGGCCGGACTTCTGTATCTTGGAGCTTTCCTCGGCCTGGGCCTGTTCATGTTGTTCAGGAGACTGAGCGGAAAAAGAAGGAGATATGAGCCGGTCACCCGGAAGGACGCGAAATGGCTTTCAGGCTCCATCATTTCCGGAGGGATCGTGGCACCGATCCTGATGATCACTGGCCTAACCCTGTTGTCCGGTTTCACGGCCTCCCTGCTGCTGAATCTGGAGGGCGTGTTCACGATACTGCTGGCCGTGACCGTGTTCGGAGAGAAGGAGGGGAAACGGCTGTGGGCGGCGCTGTTGATCATGACCGCCGCCAGCGCACTGCTGACCTACGATCCCTCGAACGGCGCGTTCCGGCTGGAGGGGGTCGCGTTGCTGGCGGGCGCGATGCTCTGCTGGGGGCTGGACAATAATCTTACCCAGAGGATCGCGGGCAAGGACCCAGTGCAGATATCCATGCTCAAGGGCATGGTCGCCGGGAGCGCGTCCATCGGCATCACCCTGCTGATCGGCTCACCGCTGGTGTTCGGCTATGGCATGCTCTACGCCCTGGTGCTCGGGGCCCTGAGCTACGGCGTCTCCCTGGTCCTTTTCATCATGGCCCTGGGGCGGATGGGCTCTTCCCGGACCGCGGCCCTGTTCGCCGTTGGTCCGTTCATCGGGGCGGCGGTCTCCATCCCGGTCCTGGGTGAGCCGCCGGAATGGCTCATGCTGCCCGCCGGGGTCATGATGGCGGCCGCGGTCTGGCTGATAACCAGAGAGAGGCACGCCCATCTCCATCGCCATTCCACCGTCACCCATGTCCATCCGCACGACCATGACGACCCGCACCACCGTCACCATCCGGGCGAACGGGAGGGGAGCCACTCCCATGTCCACACCCACGAGGAGACGGTGCACAGCCATGCCCATTGGCCGGATACCGCCCACCGGCATGACCACTGACCGCCATCCTCCCAGAGCTGGATAGGCTTATTAGGAAGGGGGTGCCATGAAGAATGCCGAGGATTCAAATGAGAAGGTCCATCGTACTGCTGGCTTCGGTATTGGCGATCATGTTCATGCTCCTAAGCTCAGCCCTGCCGGTCCTGGCCGCAGACCCGCCCGCCAGGGAGCTGAGGACCGGGACCTCGACCATCCCGGTCAATAGCTATGCGGTCATCGGCGAGTTCACGACGGACCAGGACCAGTCGGTGACGCCAGTTATTTCCTATTCCGTCTACATCATCGGGAACAATGGAGCGACGTCCTACGACATCCTCCTGATGAACGAGACCAATTACGATAACTACAGGAACAGCGAGAATTTCTCATACATATCGGCCGGATCGAAGATAGGTCTTTCCTCGGAATCCACCTCGGTGTCCGACCTGCCGCTGGCCCAGAACACACATTACTTCCTGGTGGCCGACAACACCAACATGCCCGCGGGTGGGGCGGCACCGAGCCAGGAGATCCGCATCGGTTATGTTCTCAACGGATATGACATTTCCATCCAGTCCCCGACCGGCAATCTGTTCGCGTTCGCCCTGGTCGCACTGATCGTGGTCATGGTCGCCGTGGTCGCCATAATCGTGCTGGTGCTGCTATACTTCATGTGGTGGAAGAAGAGGCCCTACCCGCAGCCGATGGCACCGGCACCGGTCCCGCCGATGGTCAGACCAGCGACCCCGGAGGGCAACTGCCCGGTCTGCGGAAAGCCGGTGAACCAGGACTTCATGGTCTGCCCGAACTGCGGCAACCGGCTGAAGTGAAGAACGGGGACGGGCACGTCCCTTCCTTAGAAAACTCACATGCCCCAGAAGCGGTCCTTCTTCCGCTTGATCTCGAGGGTCTCTTCCAGGACCATCTTCTCGTCCATGTTCAGGTCGTAGTCGGCCAGGCTCTTCACTTCCGATTCCAGTATGTCGACGTACAGTACCGTGTCGACGTCGATCTGGCGGCCGACGGTCGGACCGTCGATGGATATGGCGATCTCCTGGCCGGAGATCCCTTCCTTCAGAGTGTCCTCGTTGTCCCGCAGGCTCTTGATCTTGCCGATCTCGTTGCCGTCCTTGTCGATGAGCCTTTGCCCGTTGCGGATACGTCCAGCAAGCACACGGACGCCGACTATGGCCGGTTTGCTGACCCGGAACACGCAGTTGGGCAGCAGAATGATCTTGCCCGGGAAGGCGGTGAGCGAACGCTTCTCCAGCTCGGCCTTGCGCTTCTCCTCCGCCACCCACCTCTGGTAGTCGTCGATCAGGCCGTAGACGATGTCGTTCAGGAAGATCTTTCCCGGATAGTTGGGCAAGGCCTCCTTGGCGTCCACCAGCATGTCGATGTTGAACCCGAGTACCGCCCGGTGGAGCTCGTCGTTGTAAGAGGACACCTCGATAAGGTCCCTCCTGGAAACGTCGCCCACCTCGTACTTGCGGATCGGGATGCCGGCCTTCGCCGCCTCGAACGCCAGCGCCTCGAGCGAACCGATGGCGTCCGCCTTGATCATGACCCCGGAATCGGCCGTCTCGATGTTCACCTTGGTCTCCTTGGTGATCTCCTCGAGGACCGCTTCCTTGTTGCCCTTGATGACCCGCAACGGCGCCCCGGCGATCACGCCCTCCAGCGTCTGGCACATGACCTTGACCCCGGCCGCCGCGGTGACCTCGGTCACCGATCCGAACTTGTCGCGGGGGTCGCGGATCTCGTCCAGCGGTCTCGGTTTGAGGATCGCCTTGACCTTGGTGATGACCGGCTTGTTCCGGGTGCCTAGTGCGACGGTGTCTCCCCGGTGAAGAGTGCCGGAATAGAGGATGACGTCCACGGTCGGGCCCAGTCCCTTCTCTTCCTTGACCTCCAGGATGGTTCCCTTGGCCGGCCCGTCCTCGGTCTTGAGCTCCGCTTCCAGGAAGCGCTGGGCCAACCCCACCAACACCAGCAGCAGGTCCGGTATGCCCTCGCCGGTCTTGGCCGAGATGGGTATGAGAGCGATGTTCTTGGTGAAATCCTCGATCCGGTCATAGCGGTCGGCGGAGAGCCCTTCCATGGCCAGCTTGCCGGAGATGTCGTACAGCCGGTTGTTGACGTTCTCCCGCGCGTTCTCCGGCTGGTCCTTCTCGGAGAAGATGAACGGGGTCTTGGGATGCGATATCCAGCCGTCCACCAGGTCTATCTTGTTGAGCGCGATGATGAACGGCGTCTTGAAACGCCTGAGAATATTGATGGACTCGATGGTCTGGGGTTTGGGCCCTTCGTTAATGTCGATGACTAGGATGGCGATGTCCGCCAGGGAGCCGCCCCGGGCGCGCAATGAGGTGAATGACTGGTGACCGGGAGTGTCTATGAAGAGCAGGCCCGGAACATTGAACTTCTTCTTCGCCAGCTGGGCCGTCACCTTCTCGATGTGCTCGAGCGGCACCTCGGTGGCGCCGATGTGCTGGGTGATGAACCCGGCCTCGCGGGACATCACAGTGGTGCCGCGGATGTAATCCAGCAGACTGGTCTTGCCATGGTCGACATGACCAAGAACGCTGACGATCGGCTGCCTGATGCTCATCTCCAATCGGATTAAGGCGAACGTATTTCTATCTTTCTTATTGGGGGAAAATATTGCCGGGCGGTGGTATGGGAAGACCGCACGGCCGGACTAACTATGGAAGAATGGAACGAACGTGTCGGATCTTTGTGACGCATTTCCAATTTACCGATATCGGCCGGCCGAACGGACCGGCGCCAGCGTCGCCCGCTCCGCGGAAAACTAATAATATGATTGGGTGGCAATCGTCCTTCATCATCATTCCTATTCTGATAGAGAACTTGATTCAAGAAAAGGCTCAACCTGGAAGGGCATCAACATGAACCAACACGTCCCTCGGATACTGTCCTGGAACACCACTAACCAGTGCAACCTGAAGTGCAGCCATTGCTACATGGACGCCAAGGAGACCGAGGGCAGGAACGAGCTGTCGACGGAAGAAGGCAAGCGCCTGATGGACCAGATAGCCAATGTCTCGAAGTGCATCCTGGTCCTCAGCGGAGGCGAGCCGCTCCTGAGGCCGGACATCTTCGAGCTGGCCGAACACGGCAGATCGAAAGGACTGAGAATGCGCCGAATTAGAGCAGTAGCCGGAATGGTATACCCCGGCGAGGAACGAACAAAAGCAGATTCCTCCGCTTCGCTGCGGAATGACAAAAAAAGCGAGGTACAGTAATTGTAGGGATGCTCTAATCGTGACGATAAACTTTAACTCTCTGAATCGTCGGGGTACTTCCGCGGAAGATGAGGTGGTCGTTGCTGTTGGTCTCGTCGCCGTTGAGACGACGACCGGCAACCCATACCCCGTTGTTGAATGTTCCCTCTTCGACGCTCAGGATGCTGACCTGTCTGGCGCCGTTTGAGTTGGGCAGAAAGTTGATGGTGACGCCCTCGGCGGCAACGATGAACTCATCCGGCGCGGTGTTGAGGATGAGCGCGGCACCGGGCGGGATTGTTGCGGCTCCGATTGTTGCGGTGCCACCGCCAGCCCCTCGTGCCGTCACTCCTTCGTACTGGATGCGCAGCAGGTAGCCATCCAGCTCGACTGCGGCCTTGGCGTCGCCCTCTTGACGAACGACACTCGCCATCTTCGCGCGATCCGTCGTTGTCAGCAGCGGCGTCAGTTGACCGATCACTCGATACACTGCGCCCAGCGCGCCATTCTCCGACTCGGCCGCCTGATCGACCGCAAAGGGAGAGAAGCCGATCACGCCCTGCCCGAAGGCATACAGCGCATTCGCCCCGCCCGCCGCGCCGTTGCGCGTCTCTGGAAATGAAGAGCGGATTGCCCAAGATGGTCGTAGCCGGCCAGCACGCCGCGGAGGTCTGCAGATAGATGTCTGGCGCAACGATATCCAGATGCGAGATCCCCGCCAGCCACACGTCCAGCACGCGCGAGACAGAACCGCCACTTGGGTGCTCTCCGCCCGGCTCGCCGGTGTACTGCGTGATCCATGTGTTCACATACATTGGGATTGCGTACTCCGCCTTGCCCGCGCCCGCCACCGCATCGATGTACTGCGAGTACTGCCACGCCTCGAAGATCTCCTCGCTGCGTTGCGAGTCGCCGAAGACCTCGGCCCACGTCCCCTTGCTCTTGAAGCCCGTACGCGCCCAGACGTCGAGGAGCTCCGGCTGTAGCTGTGCTCTGTTCTTCGCTAGAAATGCGAGTAGCGCATCGGGAACAGGTCGCTTCCAAGCGGCCTCGGCCTCGGCGGAGTGGTCGCGCGCTGTATTGCCCAGAATGCCCGACTCATTCTCCACCTGCATCATCAGCACGGTGTGCTTTGTTCCATCGAACTCGCGGATGTGCTTCATCAGCGCGGCGTATGCGCGCGCGTCGCTGTCGCGATTGTTGTTGCCGAAGGCGGAGAGAATTTCGAGGTTCGTGCCTTCGGCGTCCTGCACACGCGGAAAGCGCTTCCTGTTGGTCTTGACCCACTCCGGCTCATAGCTGGAGATGCCGTTCTTCCAGCTGCCAAACCAGAGAAGGGCGAGGTGAAGATTGTTCTCTCTCGCGCCGGTGATTGCGGCGTCGACCAGCGAGAAGTCGAACTTGCCCTCCTGCGGCTCGATCTGCTCCCACGTCGTCACGGCGAGCAGCGTGTTGAACTTTTCCGCAGCCATTCGCGGCCAGATCGGCTTCATGAAATCGAAGCTCGACGTGCTGGAGTTGCGCAGCTCTCCGCCCAGAATCAGGTACGGCTTGCCATCGACGATCAGCCGCGTATTCGCGCCCGACCGCTCCAGATGCGGCGTTCCATCGGCTGGTGGTGCGGCTAAAGCTGCGGTGGAGGCAGTGAGTGCGACGAGCAGAAGGGTGGGCAGAGTTCCACGTTTGAACATGCGCCGAATTATATTCCGCCAAAGAAACGATTCGCCAGCATTGGCAGGCGATTGCGCACAGCCTTCACACAATCTGTCCGTCGCGAATGTGAACCGTCCGGCTGGCGTAGGCTGCGGCTTCGGGATCGTGCGTAATCATCAGAATCGTCTGCCCGGTGCGCTGGTTCAGGTCTTTCATCAGCTCAAGAACGGCGGCGGAGTTCTGACTGTCGAGATTTCCCGTCGGGCTCATCGGCCAGCAAAATCGCGGGATTATTGACGATGCCGCGCGCAATGGCCACGCGCTGTTGCTGTCCGCCGCTGAGTGCGCGCGGCTTGTGCTTCAGCCGGTCGTCGATGCCCAGCAGCTTGAGGACCTCGACAAACTCCGGGGTGAACTCGGTCGAGCGCCCGCCGATGTACTCGACGATCTTGATGTTGTCTTCGGCGGATAAGGTCGGCAGCAGATTGTACTTCTGAAAGACGAAGCCGACGGTGCGTCTTGCGCAGTGTGGCGCGCTCGGAGTTGTTCATCTGCGCCAGATCTTTGCCGTCGATGACGACGGTTCCTGCGCTCGGCGGAGTCAGTCCGCCGAGGATGTGGAAGAGCGTCGACTTGCCCGATCCCGATGCGCCGACGATTGCGACGAACTCGCCGCGCGCGATCTCCAGGTCGACGCCACGCAGCGCATGAACATCCACGTCGCCCAGACGATAGACCTTTGTCAGCCCGCGCACCCTGATAATCGGCTCTGCTTGCTTTGATTGAACCGCCGCCACACTCGCCTCACTCATACGACAACGCCTCGGTTACATCCTGTTTCACGGCCTTGATTCCCGGCACGACTGCGCCCAGCAGTGCGCCGACGATTGCGATGACGCCGGCAATCGGCCACCACCAGTAGACCGTCTCCTGAACCAAACTTGCAGGCACCAGATGCTTCATCAGCCACTGCGATCCGTAGGTCAACAGGATGCCGACACCAGTGCCAAGCAGCGCCAGCAACAGCGTCTCGCGGAAGAGAAGATTCAGAATCAATCCTCCACCACCGCCGACGGCCTTTAGAATTCCAATCTCGCGTGTGCGTTCAAGCACAGCCGTATACATCGCCATGAAGACGACGATGAAGCCAACGATCATAGCCACGCCGATGACTACGCCGATGAACTCCCGCAGCATCCCTACATTGCTGATCGAGAGCATCGAGGTCAGCTCCTCCATCGTATAGATGGGATAGCCGGGCATCTTGTCCTCGAGCGATGCCGCGACGGCATCGGCCAGCTTCGGGTCGTCGAGCTTCAGGTAGATCTGGCTGAGGTGTCCCTGACTGCCCTGAATTTCCTGTAGCGCGGATCGCTTCACGCAGATGCGCGCCAGCTTGCCGCCGTCGAATACGCCAGAGACGGCCCAGTCATGATTGACCAGACGGATCGTGCTGCCCACTCGTAGATGCTTCTGCTGGGCGTAGTACTGGTCGACGATCATATCGTTGTCGCCCACCGGGTCGCCGCCAGAGAGATAGTTGAAGCCGCCGCTCATCTTGTTGAATGCGGCGAAGTCGAGTCCGGTGATCGAGTCGGGAAAGGTGAGGCTCTGAATCACCGTACCCGTCGCCTGCGCAACGTGCGGCTCATTGAGAAGAACGGCGGGCAGTTTGTCGCTGATCGGAGCCGAACTGAGCGAGCTCATCACCTGCGAGTTGGGCGGGCGAACGATGATGTCTGCCCCGACGCCGCGCGCCCGATCCTTGGTCGAATCCAGCGTCCCGTGACTCACGCCCACCAGCGTCAGAATCATCGTCACCTCGACGGCGATTGCCAGTACGCTGAGCAGAGTGCGCACGGGGCGGTGGGTAAGATTTGCGAAGATCAGTTTGTTCAACACAGCTTCTAAGTCTATCCCACTGGCGGCGATGCCTGTCGGAGAGAGCCTGGGGTTTAGCCCCGAATCGATCCGCTGCGCTTATACTGAATCGGTATTGGTTCCTCCTCAGGATTGGCTCGATAAACACGATGAAGAAGAAACTTCGCATTGGCATTCTCTACGGCGGGCGCTCGGGCGAGCACGAGATCTCTCTGCTCTCTGCCGCCTCGGTTCTCAAGGCCATCGACCGCAAGAAGTACGACGTCGTGCCCATCGGCATCGACAAGCAGGGCCACTGGCTGACGGCCCGAGGCGCAGCATCTGCTCGCCAGCCCGACTCCCGCATCGCCGGAGCTGCACGCCGCCGCGCTCGAAGATGACGCCGAGTTCGCCGCCGCGGCCGCTGTGCTGCGCAGTGGCGAGCCGCTGGAGATTCCCGTGGCGCATGTGCATCCGCACGTCTCCAACTCGCTGCAACTCAGTGCGCGGGCAGAGCTGGCGCAGCCGGGCAATCCACTTGCCTCATCCTTCGACCTCGTCTTCCCGGTGCTGCACGGAACCTTCGGCGAGGATGGAACGATTCAGGGGCTCTTCGAGCTGGCCGACATCGCCTACGTTGGCTCGGGCGTTCTCGGCTCCTCTGCCGCAATGGACAAGGACGCAATGAAGCGTCTCTTCACTGCCGCTGGTCTGCCGCAGACGCCGCACGTCACGCTGCTGCGTAGCGCATGGCGATCCGATGCCAAGCGCGCCACGCGCCTCATCGAGAAGTCGCTCGACTACCCGCTCTTCGTCAAGCCTGCGAACCTTGGCTCGTCGGTTGGCATCAGCAAGGTGCACCAGCGCAGCGAGCTGGCCGCAGCGATGGATCTCGCCGCCAGCTTTGATCGCAAGATCGTCGTCGAGCAGGGTGTCGGCGGACCTGGCGTCAAGCCGCGCGAGCTGGAGGTTGCCGTGCTCGGCAACGATACGCCCGAGGCCTCCGTCGTTGGTGAGATCGTTCCCAACAAGGAGTTCTACGACTACGAGTCGAAGTACGCCGAATCGCCCGAGGCACCGTCGATCCCAATCATTCCCGCCAACCTCACCGCTGCCGAGTCGAAGCAGATTCGCGAGATGGCGCTGGCCGCCTTCCGTGCCTGCGACTGCTCCGGCCTCGCTCGCGTCGACTTCCTGATGGAACCGGCGAAGACGAAGAAGAGCGGCAAGGGAAAGAAAAAATCCAGTCCGCGAATCTATCTCAACGAGATCAACACCATGCCCGGCTTCACCAGCATCTCGATGTATCCCAAACTCTGGAAGGCCAGCGGATTCCGTACAAGAAGCTGATCGACCGCCTGATCGAGCTGGCTCTGGAACGCCATCGCGAGAGGCAGGAGACGAAGTTCACAAAAGCTTGAAGTGTTTTGCGGGATCGAGGAATAGACGGGGCGCAGCGGCCAGAGCATCCGCCCAGAGGAGTTAGTTGTCATGAAGCGAGCAATCTTCACCGTTCTCCAGTTTGCATTATTTCTCTTTGCGTTTGCGGTCGGCGGATTTCTACCGATCCTGAGCGTCTTCCTTCCCCCGTACCTGCACGTCCCCTCGGTGATGACGCGGTCGGCGAACGGCACGCGCGGCTTCCAGTGGGATGGCGTGATTCTGATGCTGCTCTTCGCCGTGGTATTCTTCGCGATTCAGGCGATTCGCAAGCGCATCCCTTCCGCCGCTCCCTGGACGACGCTGGCTCTGGGATTGGCGACCGTCGTTGGAATCTTCATGAAGTTTGGCCGGCTCTCCTTCGATCAATAAAGGATTGTCGATTCCCAATTTGGTGGTGTGCTTGCCCAGTGTTTGCTAGACTGTAGCCAGTTCTCCAAGCCGACATCCCAGACAGAGTTACCGTAGCCGACAATTCCGTCGATAGATACGTTGTACCCGGAGCAGGCGCAGGTGCATCCAAAGTGCATCCCGTCTTCTGCTCCGGATCTCTCGTTTCAACAAAGGACGCCGACCGCATGAGCCAACCGACCGCTTCCCCTCGCGCAACCGATCTCGCCCAACTGAAGCTCACCTCGCGGCGCATCGCTTACTTCTCCATGGAGATCGCGCTCGATCCCGCGATTCCGACCTACTCCGGTGGTCTGGGAATGCTCGCCGGCGACACGCTGCGCTCTGCCGCAGATACCGCCGCGCCGATCGTTGCCGTCTCGCTGGCGCATCGTCGCGGCTACTTCCGCCAGCATCTGGACGCGGTCGGCCAGCAGACCGAGACCGACGTGCCCTGGTCGCCGGAGACGACGCTGCCCAGTGCGCAACAGGTCGTCAAGCTGACGATGCAGGGTCGCCGAGATCGCCATCTGCGCATGGCGATTCGATGTCGTCGGCGCGGCCGGATACATCGTTCCCGTCTTCCTGCTCGATACCGATGTCGAGGGCAACGACCCCTACGACCGCCGTCTCACCGACCACCTCTACGGTGGCGATACCTACTACCGTCTCTGTCAGGAGACGGTGCTCGGCCTCGGCGGAGTCGCGCTGTTCAAGGCGCTCGACATCAAGCCCGATGTCTTCCACATGAACGAGGGCCACGCCGCTCTGCTCGGCGTCGGCCTGCTGGAGGATCGCCTCATGGGCGAGCCGCTGGAGAAGGCGACCGACGAGGACATCTACGGCCATCGCCCAGCGATGCGTCTTCACCACGCACACGCCCGGTCCCGCCGGTCACGACCAGTTCGGCATCGACCAGATGTACACCGTCCTCGGCTCGGAGCGCGGCATCCGTCATTGAGCGCTCGGAGCGCTGCACAACAACCTGCTCAACATGACCTACCTCGCGCTCCGCTTCTCGCGCTATGTCAACGGCGTGGCCATGCAGCACGGCAAGGTCTCGCAGGCCATGTTTCCCAGTGCACGGTTCATGCCATCACAAACGGCGTCCATGCAGCGACCTGGCTCTCTCCGCACTTCCAGCAGCTCTTGACAAGGAAATCCCCGACTGGCGGCACGACAACAACTACCTGCGCTCGGTCTACGGCATCGACCCCGCGACGATAGACGCCACGCCACGGCTCGGCCAGCAGCGTCTCTCGCGACCGTCAGCGGCGTACCGGCATGGAGCTCGACCCCGACGTGCTCACTCTCGGCTTCGCCCGCCGCGTCGCCACCTACAAGCGCGCCACGCTGCTCTTCCACTCGCCGGAACGCCTCGTCGAGATAGCCAAGCACATCGGCGGACTTCAGATCTTATTCGCCGGCAAGGCCCATCCCGCCGACAGCGCCGGCAAGGCGCTGATCCGCGAGGTCTTCGCCGACGCGCGAAAGCTGGAACAGCTCCTCGCTCAAGATCATCTACCTCGAAAACTACGACTGGGATCTCGGCGAGCAGCTCACCGCGGGCGTCGATGTCTGGCTCAACACGCCGCTGCGCCCCTATGAGGCCTCCGGCACCAGCGGGATGAAGGCCGCGCTCAACGGCGTCCCCAGCCTCAGCGTCCTCGACGGCTGGTGGATCGAAGGGCTGCGCCGAGAACGTCACCGGCTGGGCCATCGAGAACGCCGAGAACGAGGAGGGTGAGGCCTCCAGCCTCTACGACAAGCTGGAGAACTCATCGCCCCGCTCTACCCGGCCCACGCGTGGGCGCGGGTGCAGCAGCACTGCATCGGCGTCAACGGCACCTTCTTCAACACCCACCGCATGTTTGGCGCAGTACTTCAACAACGCCTACTTCCCGCAGATCACGCCAGAGGAGTCGATCCCGGTGGAGGCAAAGATCCTCGCCGCAGCCGCAACTGTTCCCGCCGCAAAGAGCATCCAGATTCCCCTGAAGGACAAGTCCGGCTCCTCGCCAGAGATGACAATTCCGTATAGGGTACCGCTCGCAGTACGGAGCGGGTTCTATCGCAGCCCGACATGAATCACGCGAACCTCAGGCATCTGCTGGTTCCAGTTGTCGGGTCTTGAATTGAAGGTCAGACCGAACTCGCGCTCCTCGCCCGGCTTGATCGGAGCCACGCTCACCGGCGCCGAATCGATGTACGGCTCTCTCGATCCGATCAGCGTCAGGGGAAGTGTGGGTCGGCGCGTCGGGGTCGAGTACGACCAGACCCTTGTCGCCGTCCACGATCACCGACCGGGCGTGGCGGGCGAGGTGAGGAACGGCCGATTCCGACGACCGCGGGGATCTCCAGCGCCTCGGCCACGATGGCGGTGTGGCTGGCGCGGCCGCCCGCCTCGGTCGCGAACCCAGGATCAGTGCGGGTCGAGGCCCGGCCGTCTCGCTCGGTGAGAGGTCGGGGCGAGCAGCACGCTGGGCTCCGGCAGCCCCGCGGCCACCGGCGGGGGCCTTGCCCGATCAGGTGGCCGAGAATCCGCTGGCGGATGTCGCGCACGTCGGCCGCGCGGGGCGAGATAAGGAGTCGGGGGCCTTCGAGGCGCGCCGCGTGGGCGTCCAGCACCTCGCAGACCGCGTGTCCGCGGAGATCCGTTCGCGCTCGATCCAGCTCCCGGGTGTCGCGCCGGGAACGGACGGGTCGGAAATCATCTGCGCATGCGCGCCCAGGATGTCGGCGTACTGCGGCCGAGCCGCGCCCGGGCCTCGGCCTCGGCGGCCTGGGCCTCGTTGGTGCGCGGTCGCGTCCCGGTCGAGCCGTTCGAGCTCGGCGACCGCCCC
>CAWDCQ010000073.1:0-13318 GCA_963800775.1 uncultured Methanomassiliicoccales archaeon
GGGGTGGTCACCATCGCCGTCATCATGGGCCAGATGGGCGTCCCGCTGCTGAGCGGGATGTTCGCCGCATTTCCTGCGCTGACCACCTCCACCCTTATCGCCATCCATATGGACGACGGTACGGGCGGGACCGAACGGTCCAGGGGCATCACGCTCTCAATGATGGTATCGATCATGGTGATGTGCATCCCCTACAGCATCGCGGTCCATTACCTCTATCCGAGCATGGGACTGTTCTACGGGACGGTGATCGCGTACGCGACCACCATCACCATCGGGGTCCTGTACTACTTCCTGGCCGAGGACTATCTCGGTCCCGCCGGTGAGCATCCCAGATCTCGAAAAGCGGCCGGCCCCAGGAGCGGCGGAGATGCTCTCATCCCCGTCGAACCTTTCCGTTGAAAGGACGACTTCGGGGAAGATCGTCGACCAATTCCTATCCGCTGTTTCCTTGCTATTTGAAAGAGACAAATGACCTCCTTGGTCCAGACATAACTGATGACCGCGATCAATGAATCGCATGATCGGATTGGCCAGTTCTAGTGGCCCGTTCGAACTATAGCTCAGTGGCCTGGGGACTCCCTTGGAATGTGCGCCAAATCGGCGAGATTTTATTCCAACATAGAGAAAATCGACCCATACCGCTCTAATAGACGTAAAATCGAATGAATTGTAGATCACACGCGAATGTGTGAGACGGCCTCAAAGGGATGAAAAATGAAAGGGGAAGTCATTCAGGACCCTGATGATGGATTCATTGACCATCAGAGGTGGGTCAAGGATCGGGCGGATGATGTCCAGCTCATTACCGATCTGGTGAGAAACAAGGTCGTTGATGAGGTCGACCCTGAACCGGGCAGAAAGGTGCTCTATGTTTCTTGGTGATCGTCAGCCTTTCGATCATCGGCACGGCCTAGGGCCCATAGGCGTCTTTCAGGTCCTTGATGATCAGCTTGTCCATTTGCAGCATCGCCTTCATGACCCGTGATGCCTTCGCCGGGTCCGGGTCCCGCAGCATCTGCGTCAAGACCGTGGGGACGACCTGCCAGGATAGGCCGAACTTGTCCGTCAGCCACCCGCATCTATCCTTGCGTCCCCCTTCCGAGAGCTCCTCCCAGTAATAATCGACCTCCTCCTGGTCCTTACAGTCCACGAACATCGATATGGCCGGGGTGAACGAATAGATCGAACCGCCGTTCAGAGCGAAGAACGTTTGCCCTTCCAGCTCGAACGTAGCCGACATGACCGAACCCTTCGGCCCCGGCCCGCTCTCCCCATAGCGGCTGATGTCGCCCTTCTTCGAGTTCTTGAACACCGAGGTGTAGAAGTCCATGGCGTCTTCGGCATTATTATTGAACCATAAGAATGGAGTTATTTTGTGCATGCGTCAGATTGATGTCCAGGAATACATATTGGTTTCGAGATGCGGCAACGGTCGTCGGGATAGAAGAAATAAGAGATTCCAGACAAAGAGCTCAAAATAAAGACCGTAAGGAATGCGCGCGTTCCATCGTCCCCGCGGCAAATGGTCCATCATCCTCATGGACGACCGTAAGCGGTCATTGCATGGAACGAGCCCGATCCCGATGCCGGTCAAGAAGTGATCGGCTCGGAACTGCTCACAGCTTGCCCTTTACGTTGTGGCTGCCGCCCATCTTCTTGGATTCGGAGGAACCCTTTATCCAGGACGTCTTCGACCTGGCCTTCTTCAGACCGGTCTCGTCCTCCTCGGGGGCGTTCCCTTCCTTCTCGGCGACCTTTGAGGCGCTGAAGGGGGTCATCCTCTCTGCCGGCCCCATCTTTTGATTCCCGCCCATGCCCGCATGCGCGGAGCCGGTCCCGATCTCGATCCGGTCACTGCTGTCGTCCAAGCGCGCGGTCACCCTCTTTTCCTCGGCTGCTTTCTTGGCGACCGCCCCGGCGTTGTCCTTAGGAGTGATCTTCTCCCTCATGTTATTGGAATGTTTCATGACGGTGACCTTCGTCTAACAATTATGCCAGCCCTCTTAAAGAACTTATGGAATGAACTGCGGGGAACCGGTGCCCTTTTCCGTGAGGTCATAGCATTTTCACGTTCCATCTCCGGTCCAGCAGTATCTGTGCCTGCGCCGGGTCGGACCCGCCCCCGGTGTTCAGGTCGGAAGGCGCGGAAACGTTCAGGGGGCGTTCCGCCTTGTGGCCGGCCAGCAGGTCCAGGCTCACGTGCTTCTTGGCGCTCACGCTGATGGAGTAGTTCCCCGGGGCGAGCAGCTTCTCCGGGAAGGAGAGGACCGCTACGTACGAGCCCGCTTGCAGGTGCTCCATCCGCTCGTCCCAGTCGGAGAAGTAAGAACGGACCAGGTTGTCGCCCAACGAGTTCTTGATGAACACGCCCATGCGGAGCAGCTCCATATCCTGCGGGATCTCGAACCGGATCACGATGTTGAACGGCAGCGTCCCGTCCACCATCGACGTGTCGATCTCGTGCTGCCTTATTTCCAGGCTCTCGATGGTGATCTCCTGGGCGCGCACCGGGAACCTGGTGTCCAGCACCTCGATGGAACGGGCGTACTCCTCGACGATGTCGTCCACCGAGCCTTTCTTCTTCATCTTGCCCGCCTCCAGCAGGACGCCGGTCTGGCACAGCGAACGGATGGCGTGCATGTTGTGGCTGACGAAGATCACGGTCCTGCCCTCCTCCGAGACCTCCCGCATCTTCCCCAGGCACTTGGCCTGGAACTGCTGGTCCCCCACCGCCAGTACCTCGTCCGCGATGAGCACGTCCGGCTCCAGGTGGGCCGCGACCGCAAACGCCAGTCTCAGGTACATGCCGGAAGAGTAGCGCTTGCACGGCACGTCCAGGAACTTCTCCACCTCCGCGAACTTGACTATGGCCTCGAACTTGGAATCGATCTCCCTCTTGGTCATGCCCAGGATGGCGCCGTTCAGGTAGATGTTCTCCCTTCCGGTGAGGTCGGGGTGGAATCCGGTTCCCACTTCCAGGAGGCTGCCGACCCGGCCCCGGAGCACGATCTCCCCTTCGGTGGGGTAGGTGATCTGGGACAGTATCTTCAGCAGCGTGGACTTCCCGGCGCCGTTCCTCCCGATGATGCCCAGCACCTCTCCCTTCTGCACATCGAAGGTAATGTCCTTCAGTGCCCAGAACGACTCCTTGGTGGTGATGTTCGCCCGGATCGAACGCAAGGGATGGCTCATGGCGTTGCTGAGGGTCTCGGTCAGGCGGGGGCTGCCCGTGTAGGCCGCATGCGTGCCTATCCGGTAGCGTTTGGAAATGCCCCGTATCTCTGCCACTGGCTCCATCAGATCACGTCCGCGAGCCTTCGTTCATAATGCTTGAAGTAGACCATGCCGCCGATGAAGATGAAGACACAGATCGCCGTCGCGTTCAGCAGCAGGTACAGCGGGAAACCGGGATGCCCAAACGTCATGTAACGCTGCAGGTTCATGATTCCCACCAGCGGGTTCCATTGCAGGAGCCAGTTGTAGTTGGACACGATGCTCCAGGCGTAGACGATGGGCGAAGCATAGAGCAACAGCTGGGTGAAGAACGGGGTGATGTACTGGACGTCCCGGTATTTGGCCGAGACGGCGGAGAGCCAGAAGCTCATGCCCGCAGAAAGTATGACGGTCAGGATGAGCGGGATGAAGATCACGAACATCCAGGCCGAGAAAGGGACGGCCAGTACCAGCATCAGGCCGATCAGGAGAACGAACGCTATGGCGTAGTCGAGCAGGCCGGCTATCACCAGGCTGAGCGGCAGCAGTATCCTGGGGAAGAAGACCTTGGAGATCGTGGAGGCGTTGGAGATGATGCTCATAGACGCCGAGGTCAGCGTGGTGGAGAAGTATGTCCAGAGGATCAGGGTGGTGAAGATGTACGCCGAGTAGTTGATCCCGTCCGTGGGAATGGCGGCCAAGGTCGAGAAGACGATGGTGAATATCAGCATCGCCAGGACCGGCTGGATGATGGCCCAGCTTATGCCAAGCGCGGTCTGCTTGTACTTGATCTTGATCTGTTTCCAGACCAGGAAGTACAGCAGTTCCCGGTACTCCCAGATCTCTCCGAACGCGAGCTCGAACAGCGACCCGCGCGGACGGATTACCTTCACCTTGGCGTTGCTCATAGAAACGGCCCTTAACTGTTCCTTATGGAATATGAAGATAATCCCTTAAATCGGGGGGTCGAGGTCTGGAGGAAAGTTGTCGGAGAGACGTCTCAAAACTCCAGACCCCGTAAGTTGTTCTGTTGTCCTGGTTATTCTTGGGGAACATTCATGCTTCCTTTCATAGACCTCCGTTTGGCTGATACCGGGGATCTCCCGGGATCCACGAGCATGTCGAGGTGAGCTGCGAGCATGATCGACCTCCCGGTCCCTCGCCTGGTCCTCCGGCCGGATGATGCGCCGACCCGGGAGCCGCGCCAGCTTTGCTGTGCTCCGGACCTTGGGTCCGCCTTTCTCCTGCCGTTATATCAACAATCGATTTCCACGGTATATGAACTGTCAGCGTCGTTTTGCAATAGTTTTGTACAAATGTACTAAGTCAAGGACCTAGATGACAACGCAACCGGGCCTCGCCAGGCCACTGAACAGAGGAAAAGAACATGACACACTTCCATCCGACCGAAGATGACGTGATAATCTCATTTTGGGATGGTTGAGTGGTTTAGTTTTTATAGTGGGCCAATATTGACTGACCGTCAGTCGAAAGGTATTCACATGCCCCGTTCAACCAAAGCCGCATCCGACCGTCGCATCGAGTTCATAAACACGGCCGAAGCGCTGTTCAATGAGAAGGGGTTCGAGAACACCTCCATCGATGACATAGTCCAGCGCGTCGGCGTCGCCAAGGGCCTCTTCTATTACTACTTCAAATCGCGGGAGGAGCTGTTGGCCGCCATTGTCGACCGCCTGCTGGACGAGATGGAACAGGTCGTGATCATGGCCACGAACAAGGAGGGCCTGACCGCGATGCAGAGATTGCAGGAGATGTCCACATCCTCGGACCTGATCCGCGTTCGCTCGGGGAAGCTGATGAAGTACTTCCATGAGGAGCGCAACCAGGCGCTGCACCTTCAGGTGGAGGTGAGGACCATGAGGTTCCTGGTGCCGGCCATGGAGGCGATCATAGCCCAGGGCGTCGAGGAGGGAGTGTTCAACACCCCCTACCCCAGGGAGACCGCCATCGCTCTGTTCGGGATCAAGGGTGTCATCAATCACACCAACACCGGGACCGACTATTGCGAGGACGAGGAAAGGACCATTCAGATCATCGCGTTCCTGTCGGAGCGCCTCCTGGGTGCCGAAGAGGGCACGTTCTTGGAGTTCTTGAAGAAGATGAAGAAGCACAGCCTGGAGATCGGCTGCTGCAAGTAGTTCCCGATCCAAAATTAAAGGAGTGTTAAAGTTGTTCGGAAAACAGAAGAAGGAAAAAGAGGTCGCAAGCCCCCTGACGCCGGAGGAGCGGAGCAAGCACCGCACCCGGAACTTCATCATGATAGGTCTGGCGCTGGGATTGCTGGTCTCCAGCTTGGACCAGACAGTGGTGGGGACCAGCCTGCCCAAGATTGTCGGTGACCTGGGCGGGATGAACCTGTTCGCGTGGCTGTTCACCGCCTACATGCTGGGAGAGGCGCTCGCCATACCGGTCGCAGGCAAGATGTCGGACCGCTACGGAAGGAAACCGGTCTTCTTGGCCGGCATGGGCCTGTTCCTGACCGGTTCCATCCTGGCGGGTATGTCGAACTCCATGGAGATGTTGATCGCGTGCCGTGCCATCCAGGGTATCGGCGGCGGAGCGATAATGCCGGTGGCCATGGCCACTGTCGCTGATCTCTATGCGCCGACCGAGAGGGGCAAGATCCAGGGCATGCTGGGCGGGATATTCGCTATCGCCAGCGTCATCGGCCCGTTCCTGGGCGGCTTCATAGTCGACAACCTGGACTGGCGCTGGGTGTTCTACGTGAACCTGCCGGTCGGCCTGCTGGCGATCGCGGTCACGTCCATGAAGTTCCCCAATCAGGTGAGCGACACCTCCAGGCGCATCGACTATCTGGGCATGGTCACCCTCGCCTCCATGCTTACGCCAGCGTTGCTGGTGATGACCTGGGGAGGCAGCACCTACGCCTGGGACAGCGCGGAGATACTGGGAATGACGGCACTGTCGGTGGCCTCGTTAATAGGGTTCATCATGATTGAACGCCGTGCGCAGGACCCGATCCTGCCCCTGCACCTGTTCAAGGAGCCGATCTTCACGCTCGGCAGCCTGGGACTGATGATCATGTCGATGGGCCTGTTCGGAGTCATCGCGTTTCTGCCCATGTTCCTGCAGGCAGTGATAGGCATGAGCGCGACCAACAGCGGAACAACGCTCATACCGCTCATGATAGGCGTCATGATCACCATACTGGCAAGCGGGTTCCTGCTCAAGCGCACCGGGTACAAGTTATGGCTGGTCATTGGGCCGCCGATCTCTGCGTTCGGCCTGTACATGATGTCGACGCTGCATCAGGGCAGCTCGCAGACGGACGCTATCGTCTACCTGATCATCGTCGGGGCGGGCCTCGGAGCGGTCATGTCTAACTACATGGTCGCGGCCCAGAACGTGATGAACAAGAAGGAGATGGGGGTCGTGACTTCCTCCATGACCCTGTTCCGCAGTGTGGGCGGGACCATCGGGGTCACCATACTGGGCGCTATCGTCAACAGCCGCATGGTCGAGGAGCTGAACAAGAACCTGTCCCCCCAGGCCATGGCGAGCCTGCCGACGACCGATGTTAACAGCATCGGCGGCCTGCTGATGTCACCCGCGGGTGCCGCCATCCCCGGCCCGATAATGGACTCGATACGTCTGTCGTTGAGCACCAGCATCACCTCCATGTTCCTGATCGCGGCGATCATAGTGATGTTCGCCCTGGTTGTGAGCGTGTTCGTCAGGGGAGTGCCGCTGAAGACCGCCGACGAGTATCACCAGCGGGCGCATGCGGAGCCGTCACCGGAACCGGTGAAGGGCGTGCTGAGCGCAGAGGTGGCAGTGGCGATGGACCTGCCGCCGACGCCGAAAACGGGCAAGAACTGAAGCCCCCTTTCAAACCTTTTCTATTCTAATTTTTCACATCATGCATGATTCTCAAGAAAAGTGAACATGCTTCCCCGCCAATTCCTAGGACCAAGACGACACATCAACGGCTCAGTCCTTGGGCATGCGCCCTATCCTTTTCGATACCACGACCAAGACGACGAAGGCGATCACGATCAGGACCACTGGCAACAGGGCGATATACGCCAGGTCCGAACCTGCTTTGTTCGATGATCCCACCGCAAGGCCTATGCCGAATCCCAACGCAGTGCCGATGATGAACAGGTAGAGGACTGGCGCCCATCTGTCCCATGACGACCGGCTGATCCTCAACTCGATAACCTCCTGTTCGTTCGACCTGAAGAGCGTTATCGCAAATACTTCATTATAATTGTTGGCCTTTTGACGCCTGACATGAAAGCGAAATGCAAGAAATGCGGCGTTGTGTTCGAGTATCCCTGGCATCCCACGTTGGTTCACATCGGGAGCAAGAAACTGCTCAAGTGCCCGGCCTGCGGGAAGAGCAGCATCATGGAGACCAATCTGGATGACCCGGTGACCTGGCCGCCCGCGGAAGATAAGAAGTGAGGACCTAGGTCCAAGAAGAGATCTTTGGTCCTGAACTCTATGACCTGAGCTCCCAGCACTTTATATTCATCCGGCTGGGATAAGGCACGGTCGAGGGATCCATCTTGTTCGCCTTCGTTCCCAAGGTCCAGTCGTTCTATCGGGAATACCTGCCCGCAGGGGACCGGCTGGGCGAGATGTTCTACGCGGTCTGGATGGTGGTGGTCTCCCTTGGCGTACTGGGATCGACCGAACTGACCAAAGGGGACATTCTCTACGTCGTGCTGATCGCTTTCTCGGTGAACGTTGTCTGGGGCATCATCGATGGCGTCACGGTGATGCACTCATACATGCTTGAAAGGGCGAAGTACGACCGGATAGCGTTCGACCTCCGGACCAGGAACGACGATCAGGCTAGAATGGCGGCCATCGACTCTCTGGACGATTCGGTCACCTCTGTGTTGGACAATGATGAGAGGCAAAAGGTGCTGGACCTGATCGCCGCCGGGGACCCGGGCGAGGACCCAGCACGGAAACGCTACTACCCGAACCAGGAGGACTGGAGATACACCTGGGGGATCATCGCCATCGACACCTTCCTGGTGGTTCCGATCGTCGCTCCACTGCTGTTCTGGTCGAACGCCGGACAGGCGATCTTCGCTTCCCGGCTGGTGGCCACGGTGATCTTCGCCCTGTTGGGCGCAGCCTACGCCAAGGAGCTCCACAGACGCAGATGGGTGGCCGCGCTGTTCCTGGGGACCATATGCTTCAGCCTCTTCTCCTTTGCATTCCTGGCGGGCTGGTAAGGCTGCAGTCCGCAGAATGATCCGCCAGGTCACCGATGCAACATCCACATGTTCAGGGAAGAGGGCTAGACATGATGCAGAGGTCCTTCAGGTCCGCCTCCAAGCATAAATATCGTCTGCTGCCTAGAACACAGCATATCGGTGATATTAATGGACGATGACGAAGACCAGGTGATCGCCAGGACGCTGGTACCAGTCGACAAGGAGATCAAGCTGGAGGAGCACTCCACGAGCTGGAAGGATTGCGCCGACCTGACCTTGAACGGCCTCAGCCTGACGAAGGAGAACTCAGATAAGATACTGGAGAAGAGCAGAGAGGAGCTGGAAAGGGTCCAGGAATTACTCTGGGCGGAGAACTCGTACTCGATGCTCATCATCCTCCAGGGAATGGATGCTGCCGGCAAGGACAGCATCATCTCCCACGTCATGTCCGGAGTGAACCCGCAGGGCTGCGAGGTCACCGAGTTCAAGGTCCCTTCGGAAAAGGAGCTTGACCACGACTTCATGTGGCGCTGCTACAGCGCCCTGCCGGAAAGGGGGATGATCGGGATATTCAACCGGTCCTATTACGAGGAGGTGCTGGTGGGAAGGGTACACCCGGAGCTCCTGGAAAAGGAGAAGCTGCCGGACCAGAAGGACCCGAAAAAGCTCTGGAAGGAACGCTTCGAGTCGATCAACGATATCGAGCGCCACCTGGTCCGGAACGGGACGGTGGTCCTGAAGTTCTTCCTGAACGAATCCCGGGAAGAGCAGAAACAGAGATTCCTGGACCGGCTGGACGACCCGCATAAGATGTGGAAGTTCAACCCGGCCGATGTCACCGAAAGGGGGCACTGGGACGAATACATGGAGGCGTACGAGGAACTGCTCGGGAGTACGAGCACGAAGGCGGCGCCGTGGTACATCATCCCTGCGGACCATAAATGGCTGTCCCGCACCCTGGTCTCATACATCATAACCAGGACGATAGAGTCGTTAGACATCCACTACCCCAAGCCATCGGAGGAGATGATGAAGCAATTAGAGGAGGCGAAAAGGAAGCTGAAAAGCGAGTGATGCCATCGGCATCATCTCACATCCTCCTCCGTTTGGAACGGGTTTGATACTATTGTCGGTAGTACCGTTTTTATACGGAATTGCCGCTAACGGCAACCTAGTAACGATGCCGAACGTCTTCGTCTAGGCGTCGTTCCAAAACGGTGAGAAAATGCCAAAATGTTGGAATTGCGGAGCCGAAGTCCCCGAACAAGCTACGTTTTGCCCTCAATGCGGAAAGACCTTTGCGGCGACACCACCAAGCGGACCCCAGCCCTCGCAGCCCTATGGTCCCCAGCCGAACCAGAATCAGCCGTTCCCCGGTTATCCGTACCCGCCCATGCCCGCGAGCAGGTTGGAGCAGAAAGTCGACAGCCTCAGGAAGCTGGTGTTGGCGGTCCTGATCCTGCAGGTCTTCTTCGTCCTGCTGCTCTTCGTCTGAGGAGAGCCTCCCAGCGGGTCCGTCATAGACGTACGCATGACGTAATAACGCGGACATGAAGACCTTGCTCTTCCGGACGCGCGGCATTCGGCCGTTTGGAGTCCTTTTCTCCGGTCCGCACGTCGTCATTTTCTTATTCTATCCTAAGCCTTGTACCGGTTGTACAGCCGGTCCGCCAGCAGCTGGAAGATCAGTATGAACACCACTAGCATCCCCACGTCCACCAGGGGATCGAAGTTCGATGTTCCGGAGTATGCGGAATGGATCAGGTCGAACCCATACGTCAGCGGTGAGAAATAGGTGATGAACTGGGCGTAGGACGGGATCGACGTGAGCGGTATGAATATCCCGGATATGAAGACGAGCGGCAGCCGGACCATGTTGAGCATGGACATGATGTCCCCCGGGCTCTCGGTCGGATAGGAGGCGAACAGCGTCCCCATCGAGGCGATGCAGAAGGAGGTCAGGAGCAGGCCCAGCGCGAGCGGGACGGCGCTGACGACGCCAGCGCCGAGGATGAGGATACCGGCGATCAGCGGCACGAAGGCGATACCGATGCTGTAGAGGAAGCCACTGGTGCTCTCCCCCAGGACGACGCTGTTCAGCGACACCGGCGCCGACAGCAGGCGGTCGAAGGTCTTGGTCCTCCTCTCGATCGGGATCGAGACCGGCTCTATCGACGACGCCGAGAAGAGTATGGTGATGGCTATCAGGCCGGGGATCAGCAGGGACGGGCCGGCGGTGGTGCTGACCGAGAAGGCCAGGAACATGAACAGCGGGAACATTATCCCGGAGACGATGATGTTCGGCTTGATGTAATAGATCCGCATGTCCTTCTTGGCGATGGCCCAAGCGGCCTTCAGCTCGATGACCACCTGGCGATACCAGTTGTTCTCAGTCAACCGTCCTCACCCCTTTGGCGTTGATCTCCAGGCCGGTGAGCTTGATGAACACGTCCTCCAGGCTGGGGCCGAATGTGTTCATGGTGACGATGCGGTTCCCGTCCGTCTTCGAGTATTCCATGAGCTGGGCCATGACGGTGGCCGGGTCCTCGGTGTAGAGCCGGAACTTGTCCCCTTCCTTCCGGACCTCGCTGACCCGGTCGATCCTTCTCAGCGCTTCCACCATGCTGGGCGAGGAGCGGTCGAACGCCACCTCCACCGACTGCACGCTCTGGATGGTGCCCTTCAGCTTCTCCGGCGAATCGATGGCCGCTATCCGTCCCCGGTTCACGATGGCCACCCGATCGCATACCAGGTTGGCCTCCTCGATGTTGTGGGTGGTGAGGAAAACCGTCACCTTCCTTGAGTTCAGGTCCCGGATGACGTCCCGGATGATCAGGTTGCTCTGCACGTCCAGTCCGGACGTCGGCTCGTCCAGGAACAGCAGCTTAGGCTCGTTGATCAGACCCAATGCCAGGGTCAGGCGCCGTTTCATACCTTTGGAATAGCCGCGGGCCTTGTCGTCCTTCCTGGCCCAGAGGCCGAACAGCTCCAGGAGCTCCTGCCCCCTCCTTTCCCGCACGCTCTTGGCGATCCCGTACAGCTCGGCGGAGAACATGAGGTTGCGCCAGGCGGAAAGGTCGTCGTACACGTTCGAGGTCTCCGAGACAATGCCCATCTTCTTCTTGGCAGTGATGGTCTCCTTGACGATGTCAAGCCCGAAAATGGACGCCGATCCCTCGGTGGGCGCGGATACGCCGGTCAGGATGCGGATGGTGGTGGTCTTGCCCGCACCGTTGGGGCCGAGGAATCCGAACGTCTCGCCGTCCTGCACCGAAAAATTCAGATCAGATATGGCCTGGAAGTCGCCAAATCTTTTAGTGAGATGCTTTACTTCGATTGCCAACAAGGCAGGGACCTCTTCAACGACTCGGACCGATTGGTCCAGATGGGACCGCTTAGCATTAAGCCTTTGTCCATTTCCGTTGGCTGGCGGTCCAGGATATGACACCGTCCGGCAGGAAAGGGACTCCGGACGGTCCCGGATGAATGGGAAGGTCGGAGGGCAGGGCGCGTTCGGATCATCATTTGTGCGCCATCAGCTTCGTCCTCTTGAACTGGGTGAGCGCCAACAGCGTCAGCACGATGTCCATCGCCAGGAACGTGACCGCGACCACCAGCATCACGCCGTCGAGGCCCCCGCTCATAATGAACGAGAGCGCCCCGGAGGGCAGTGCCGGTACGATCAACAGCGAACCGAATGGTATGACCAGGGACGATATGGCGATGATCTGCTGCGCCTCCCGGGAGGTCTGCGCCTTGAGCGAGACCAGGACCCCCAGGGCCGAGACGAACACCGCCGCCAGCAACTTGTCCAGCCCGATGATGCCCGCCAGGATGTCGGCCGGATAGAGCACCAGTGCAGTGGACCGGAGATTCGCCACCACCAATGCCAGGCCGCTCCCTAGACGGCCATGCCCCAGGCATAGAGAACGGTGACGGACATCTTGCCCAGGACGATCGCCCGGTCTGGCAGCCTCGACGCCAGCAGAGTTTCAAGTAGGTGGCTTTTGCGCTCTCCGGCCACCGAATCGGCGATGATATTGGCAGAGAACAGGAAACGGAAGCCAGATGAGCAGGTACAGTACGGTAGACCAGTCGGCGGCCCCTCCCCGCAGGGCGTTGGGCACGATCCACCGCCCCGAAGATCAGGAATATGAGGAACGGAAACACCCTGGTCCGGGAACCTCCCTCCAGATCTCCTTCCATTCCTTCCACATGACCGTCCGCACATCCTCGATCATTGCCCTTCCTCCATGAGCTGCACGTATGCATCTTCCAGGCTCTGCTTCACCCGTTTGACCTCGCCCACCTGCCCACCCTGCCTGACGATCTCGGTGACCACCTTGGCCAGATCGTCCTCCTGGGCCAGGTCCAGCAGCAGATGGTCGCCCACCAGGGCGGCGTCCAGGACCTCCGGCATCTTCTTTACGTTCAGCAGGGACGGCCGGATCGAAGCCGTGCCCGAACACCTCGGCCTGGATCCGCTTGTCGGAGGATATGTCCCCCGGGCTGCCGAAGGCGATCAGCCTCCCTTTTCGGATGATGCCGATCTGGCTGCAGATCTTCTCCACTTCCGGCATGTTGTGGCTGGTCAGGAAGACGGTGACCTTCTCCTTCGTGGCCAGCCTTACCAGGTCGTCGCGGAGCGACACTGCCGCCACCGGGTCCAGGCCTTCGGTGGGCTCGTCGAGGAATATGAGCGGGGGACGATGGATCAGCGTCCTGGCCACGGCCAGTTTTGCCTTCATGCCCTTGCTGAAGTCCACCACCTTGTCGTTCCTGCGCTCCCACAGGTCGAAATGCGTGAGCAGCTCCCGGTTGCGTTCCGCACGTTCAGCGGCCGGCAGATGCCATATCCTTCCGAAATATTCCAGGTTGTCAAGGGC
>CAWDCQ010000074.1:0-10400 GCA_963800775.1 uncultured Methanomassiliicoccales archaeon
CAGCGACAAGTACAAGCGGTTCAAGGAAGTGCCCCGTCCCGGCCATGCCGACATGACCCAGGTGTCGAAATATGGCCAGTGCGTCGACGTCCGGGGAGGCGGGCAGTTCTCCGGCCGCATGACCGCGCCGCTGGTCGCCGCCGGGGCCATCGCCAGGGCGCTACCTCTCCGACCTGGGCATCGAGATCGCCGCGTACACGCAGAGCATCGGCAAGGTCGTGGACGTCAAGGAGCATTCGATCCAGGAAATCATCACCCGGGCCAGGGAGAACGACGTCCGGGCGGCCGGCGAGGACGTGGCGGAGATGATGCGCAACGAGATACTGGAGGCCTGCGATGACCGGGACAGCGTGGGCGGCGTGGTAAGCTGCATCTGCGACGGCGTCCCGGTAGGCCTGGGCGAGCCGTTCTTCGACACCGTCGAGGGCGAGCTGGCCAAGATCATGTTCGCCATCCCGGCGGTGAAGGGGATCGAGTTCGGCGCCGGTTTCCGGGCCGGCTGCATGCGCGGCTCCGAGCACAACGACCCGTTCGTGGTGATCGACGGACGCCTGCGCACCGCCAAGAACGACGCCGGAGGGGTGCTGGGAGGCATATCCAACGGCATGCCGATAACGTTCCGGGTAGCGTTCAAGCCCACCGCGTCCATCGCCCGGGAGCAGCGCAGCGTCGACCTGAAGACGATGGAGGAGACGGGCATCAAGGTGGAAGGGAGGCATGACCCGTGCATCGTGCCCAGGGCGGTAATCGTGGTCGAGGCCGCCGCCGCTCTGGTATTGGCGGATCTATGCGTGAGGGGGGGTTTCGTTGACTGACAGCGTGGATGGCATCCGATGGAAGATCGAAGAACTGGACAATGAGATATTGGACCTGGTCAAGAAAAGGATGCAGGCCGCCCTTTACATGGGCGGGGAGAAGGTGCGCAAGGGCTGGCCGGTGCGCAACATCCGGGTCGAGGAGCAGGTCATAGCCCGCTACCTGGAGAGAGCGAAGGACGTCGGCATCAGCGAGTCGGCGGCGGCAGAGATAGCCACCATCCTGATCCGGGAGTCGGTGGAGGCGCAGGGCCGCATGCCCCGTCCGGGCAAGCCGACGGACGTGCTCGTGGTGGGCGGCTCCGGGAAGATGGGGCAGTGGTTCGTCCGTTTCCTGACCGAACGCGGCCACCAGGTCAAGGTGTTCGACACCAATCGCCCCAGGCAGAGAATGCCGCGGTGAGCCTGAAGGCCGGCGTCAAGGAGGCGGGGATCATCATAGTGGCCACCCCGATATCGGCGGCCAAGGAGGTCCTAGAACAGGTGGTGGCGCTCAAGCCCAAGGGGACCGTGTTCGACATAAGCTCGATCAAGTCGCCGGTCATCCCCACCATCAAGGCGGCGGCCGAGGAAGGCCTGGAGATCTGCTCCCTGCACCCGATGTTCGGGCCGGACGCGGAATCGGTCTACAACCGTAACATATTGGTGTGCGACTGCGGTTCGCAGCAGGCGGTGACCAAGGTGACCTCGTTGTTCGATGGCGCCGGGGCCAAGATCACCACCATCCCGGTGGAGGAGCATGACGAGCTCATGTCATACGTGCTGGGACTTTCCCACGCCGTCAACATCGCGTTCTTCAGGACGCTGTCCAGGACGGGCATCGCCTACGACCGGCTGGACCAGGCATCCTCCACCACCTTCCGCAGCCAGGCGGCGACGTCGAAGCGGGTGGCCAACGAGAGCCCCGACCTCTATTACGAGATCCAGCACCTGAACCCCTATAGCCAGCGCTGCCTGGAACTGCTCCGGGAAGCGGTCTCGGAGATCGAGTCGTCGGCAATGGATGCGGACAAGAAGAGGTTCGTCCAGATCATGCAGGAAGGCAAGGAATACTTCGGAGAGGATTGAATTTGGCCAAGATACAGGTAGCGGTGCTGGGAGCGACCGGCAACATCGGACAGAGGTTCATCCAGCTGCTGGAGGACCACCCATATTTCGAGGTCCAGGGATTGTACGCCTCGGAACGGTCGGAAGGGAAGAAGCTCAAACAGGTGCTCCGGATCAAGGACCATCCGTTCAAGGAAGAGACGCTGGAGCGGAAGATCGAGCAGCTCGATGTCAAGACCATCGCCTCAAATTGCCGGGTGGCGTTCTCCGGTCTGCCGACGGAAGTGGCCAAGGACTGCGAGCAGGGTCTGGCCGATAGCGGCGTGGCGGTCTTCTCCAACGCCGCGTCCCACCGTATGAGGGACGACGTGCCGCTGCTCATCCCGGAAGTGAACCCGGAGCACATCAAGCTGGTCAAGGCCCAGAAGTCCTTCCAGAACGGCGGGTACATCGTCACCAACGCCAACTGCTCCACCACCGGCCTGGCCATCCCCATGAGCGCTATCCACGAAGAGTTCGGCCTGCGCTTCCTCTGCGTTTCCACCTATCAGGCGGTCAGCGGCGCCGGCTATCCAGGAGTGCCGTCGCTGGACATCCTGGGGAACGTCGTTCCCTTCATCAAGAGCGAGGAGGAGAAGATGGAGGCGGAGATCTTCAAGATGCTCGGCGTCATCTCGCCCAAGGGGGGGATCAAGAACGCCACGTTCGACATGGTCGCCTCCTGCGCCCGGGTCCCGGTGGTCGACGGGCACATGGAATCGGCCGCCATGATCATGGGCAAATCCCCCACGGTGGAGGAGATAACCACTCTGCTGAACGAGTTCCGGGCGGAACCTCAGAAGCTGGAACTGCCGACGGCGCCGAGACAGCCGATCATCGTGCGCAGCGAGGATGACAGGCCGCAGCCGGTCATCGACGTGAACGCGGGCGAGCCGGCCCGGGCCAGGGGAATGGCGGTAACGGTCGGCAGGGTGCGTCAGAGCGGCAAGTACACCAAGATGTGGGTGCTCTCGCACAACACCATAAGGGGTGGCGCCGGCGGCTCGGTGATCAACGCGGAACTGGCCAAGGCGAAGAAACTGTTGTAAGGTGATCCATTGAAACGCACTTACGAGGAGATCAACCGCAGGATCGAGGCAAAGGACGCGGTGGTCATGACCGCCGAGGAGGTCATCGGCCTCATCGAGAGCAAAGGCATAGAGAAGGCCACCAAGGAGGTCGACGTGGTCACCACCGGCACCTTCGGGGCGATGTGCTCCTCCGGGGCGTTCCTCAACTTCGGGCACTCCGAACCGCCGATCAAGATGCAGCACGTGTACCTGAACGGCGTCATGGCCTACGGCGGCCTGGCGGCCGTGGACGCCTACATCGGCGCCACCGAGCTGCGCAACGACGAGGACATGAGCTATGGCGGTGCCCACGTCATCGAGGAGCTGGTGGCCGGGAAGGCCGTCCACCTCAAGGCGAACTCGTACTGCTCGGACTGCTATCCGCGCAAGGACATCGACACGTACATCTCGCTCAAGACGATCAACCAGGCCTACCTGTACAACCCCAGGAACGCCTACCAGAACTACGGCCTGGCTACGAACAGCTCGGACAAGACGCTCTACACCTACATGGGCAAGCTGCTGCCCCGCTACGGGAACATCACCTACTCGTCTGCCGGCCAGCTCTCCCCGTTGCTGAACGACCCCCAGATGAGGACCATCGGCATCGGCACCCGGATATTCCTGGGGGGCGGCGTCGGCTACGTCGCCTGGGAAGGCACCCAGTACAAGACCACCACGGCCACCAGGAACGGCGTGCCGGTGGGTGCGGCCCGCTCCCTGGCCCTGGTCGGGGACCTGCGCGGCATGTCCCCCGAGTTCGTACGGGCCCTGAACTTCCAGAAGTACGGCCTCTCGCTGGGCCTCGGGATCGGCGTACCGATCCCCATCCTGGACGAGGATATGATGAGGTGCGTCTCGATCCGCGATGACCAGATCTTCGCGCCGCTGCTCGACTACGCGGTCCAGTCGCGCAACCGGAAACCGATCAAGGAGATCAACTACGCCGAGCTGCGCTCCGGTTCCATCGAGCTCCAGGGAAAGCAGGTCAAGACATCGTCGCTCTCCAGCTACTACAAGGCCCGGATCATCGCCGGACGCCTGAAGAAGTGGATCGAGGAGGGGGAGTTCACCCTCACCCAGGCCGTCGCCCCGATGCCCAAGGAAAGGGCGCAGAGACCGCTCGAGGTCCTGTCAAAGGAGGATGTGGTCTGATGGCCAAGAAAAAGTTCCAGCTCAGTTTCTCGCCGGACCTGGTGAACGTGCCCATCACCTACCGCATGGTGAAGGACTACGACCTCCAGATAAACATCCTGCGGGCCGAGGTCAACGACGTCGGCGGCCGGATGCTGATCGAGATGCAGGGCAAGGCAGAGATGATCAAGAAAGCGGTCGAGTACCTGAAGGAGAGCAAGGTGGAGGTACGCGAGCTCAAGGCTTACGTGCAGAAGAACGAGGAGCGGTGCACCCATTGCGGCATGTGCATCAGCATCTGCCCGGTGGACGCCATGGTCATGGACCCGGACACCCGGATGGTCTCCTACCTGCCGGAGAAGTGCATCGCCTGCGGGACCTGCATCGACGCCTGCCCGCCCGGGGCCATAATCTTCAAGATATGATCGTGAGGGAGCACTTCGAGCTTCGGGAGACGGCGGTCACCATCGTCGCCGAGGAACGGTACGTCGCCGATGCCAAGCGTTCCATTTTCGAATCGCGCCAGACGCTGGAACGGTTCATCGCCGCCGACCCTTTCTTCCGCTCCACCCTGGAGCCTTACCCGGAGAGCGCCGACGCTCCAGCCCTCATCAGACGGATGTGCGACGCGGCCAGGGCCGCGGACGTGGGGCCGATGGCGTCCGTGGCCGGGGCGGTGGCAGAGGCGGCGGTGGAAGCGATGAGAAAAGCCGGCGCGGTGCACGCACTGGTAGACAACGGAGGGGACATCGCCATGGTCCTCGACCGGGAGGTGGACATAGGCATCTTCGCCGGCAGCTCACGCTTCAGCGAACTGGCGTTCCGGTTCGGACCGGTCGACCATGTCATGGGCATCTGCACCTCCTCGGCCACGGTAGGTCCGTCGATCTCCTTCGGCATCGCCGATGCGGCCATCGTCGTCTCGGACAACGTGGCGCTGGCGGACGCCTGCGCCAGCATGCTGGGGAATCTGGTCCGGTCCGATGACGGAGCGGCCCTGGGCCGGGCGGTGGATGCAGTAGCAGCCGTCGAAGGGGTGACCGGATGCGCCGCCATCGTCGGTGACCGGATCGCCCTGAAAGGAAGCCTTCCCCGGATGGTCCGGGCGGAGGGGACGTTCTCCCGGGCGGCGCGCATCCTCTTTCCCGATGGGTGCTGATCGTAAATTTCATCGGACGGGTTTTGTCCGGAAAGAATCAAATCGTGAGAGCCGATTTCCATCGTCCCGATGACCCAATGCCCCGCCTGCGGGACAGAACCGAGACCGGGGACCAGGTTCTGCCCAGTGTGCGGTACCGACCTGTCCGGCGTTCCCCCTATATTCGACGATCCCAACTCGGACGCCAAGGGCAAGGCGGTGCTGTTCTACGGATTGGCGGGAATGATGGGGTTCTTCGCCTTCGGCTTCCTGCTGCCGGGATTGCTGGCCGGAACCGGGGTTCCTCTTCGTAAGCCTGGCCCTGGTGCTCGTGGCCACCATGTTCCTGCTGATGGGAAGGACGATCACCAGAAGGGAGAGGCTGAGGATCGAGCACATCCGGAATGAATGGGTGGTGCACGGGAAGTGCGAGTACTGCGGCATGCAGAACTCACCCACGAACCGGCAGTGCGTTTCCTGCGGCGCTCCCCTCGGGAATCGGGTCCGGTAGGAACTGGCGACACTTTGCTCTCGGAATGACTGGTCTATGCGCAAAAGGTTGAAGTAATGTATTATCGTTGACCACAATGGCACGGTGAGCACTTGACACTAAAGTTCGCCATACCCAACAAGGGAAGGCTGAGCGAGCGGACGGTCCAGATACTGAACCACGCAGGTCTGGAGATCGAGGGGGCGGACGTAAGGAAGCTCTACACGAACGTGAGGAACCTCTCAGTGATGTTCCTGCGCGCCTCCGACATCGTGCGTTTCGTGCACAAGGGGGCCGTGGACGTGGGAGTGACCGGAAAGGACCTGGTCCTGGAGGCGGGCGTCGACGTCAAGACGGTCTACGAACTTGATTTCGGCCACTGCCGGCTCTCGATAGCGTCCCCCGAGGGTTCGGGGTTCGACAGCGTCGATGACATCAAGGACGGCACCGTGGTAGCGACATCGTTCCCCCACATGACCCAGCAATACTTTGAGCGTCTGGGCAAGAAGGTGGAGATTACGAAGATCTCGGGCGCGGCGGAGGTCACCCCGCACCTCGGAGTGGCGGACGTAATCTCCGACCTGGTCTCCAGCGGATCGACCCTCAAGATGAATCACTTGAAGGAGATCGCCGTCATCGCCCACTCACAAGCGGTGGTCATTGCCAATCATGAGTCCTACCGCACCAAGCGCGATGAGATCGACGAGCTGGTCTCGGCGATGCGCAGCGTCATGGACGCGGAGAACAAAAAGTACCTCATGGCCGACGTGCCGACTGTGGCCCTGGACGAAGTGCGCAAGTTCTTCCCCGGGATAGCCGGCCCGACCGTCATGAACATCGCCGGCCGCGATGACGTGGTGGCGGTCCATGTGGTCATCGACAAGGACCAGGCCTATGATGCCATCATACGCCTGAAAACGCTGGGGGCATCGGGTATCCTGATAACCCCCATCGACCGGATGGTCCCCTGAGGCGATGGCATGAAGGAGGAATGGGTAAGGAGCACTGCCAGGGGGATGTCCACCTATTACAACCCGCACTGCGGGGGAAAGCTGCGTATGGACACCAGCACCAACCCGCTGGGATGCAATCCGGCCGGCGGCAAAGCGGTGGCGGAATGCGCCGGCATGGACCTGGACCAATATCCGTCCACCTACTCCGACGGTCTGAGGGACGAACTGGCCCGGTTCTACGGCCTGAGGCGCGACAACTTCGTCGTCGGGAACGGTTCGGACGAGATGCTGGACATTCTTTTCAAGACATTCATGGAGCCCGGCGAGACGGTCATCACCGCCTATCCGGCCTATTCGCTGCACGGCTTCTTCGTCAGGATCAACGGGGGCAAGGTGACCCAGATCGACCTGGACGACGATTTCCAGCTGGACGTGGAGGGGATCAACTCGGCCAAGGGAAAGATGGTCATCATCTGCACCCCGAACAACCCCACGCTCGAACCTTCTCCGCCCCGAGGACGTCAGGGCGGTGGTCGAGGGCTGCGACCGGCCAGTGGTGGTGGACGAGGCGTACGGGGAGTTCGCCGGGGATTCGTTCATGCCGCTGGTGGACAAGTATGAGAACCTTATCGTGACCCGGACCTTCAGCAAGGCCTACGGGCTGGCCGGCATGCGGGTCGGCTACATGGCGTCCAATCTGGCCATGGCCAATGTCATGCAGACGGTCAAGATCCCTTACTCTTTGAACCGGGTATCGGAGCACGTGGCAGTGGCGGCGCTAAAGGACCAGAGCTACGTGAGGAAGAGCGTGGACACGGTGAACCGGGAGCGCAAGCACCTCAACGACGGGCTGACCCGCCTCGGGTTCCATGTCTTTCCATCGGAGGCGAACTTCATCCTGTTCCGATCACCGCAGGAATCGTCCAAGCTGGTCTCCCGCCTGGCGGACAAGGGCGTGCTCATCCGGGACTTCGGCCGGCTCCGCCGCCTGGAGAACTGCGTCCGCACCACCATAGGCACCAGGGAAATGAACGACACGCTCCTGGCCAAGCTGGAAGAGGTCGTGAGGGAATGGTGAGGCTGGGCATCGCCGACTACGGCGTGGGCAACCTGCACAGCATCCGCAAGGCACTGGAGAACTGCGGCGCCGAGGTGTACGTGGAGAAGGACATGGGCGCGCTCCTGGACGCTGAGTGCATCGTGCTGCCGGGAGTGGGCGCCTTCACCAAGACCATGGAACGCCTGCTCCCCTACCGGGCCGAGTTACTGAAGGAGCTGGAGAACGGCAAGCCGTGCCTGGGCATCTGCATCGGTTCCCAGATACTGTTCGATGGGAGCGAGGAGGGCGCCGGCCCGGGCCTGGGATTCCTGCACGGCCGGGTGATCAGGCTGAAGGCCGACCGGGTCCCGCACATGGGATGGAACTCCGTCGAGTGCCAGGACAGCCTGTTCCAGTCCATCCCGTCCCCCTACTTCTATTTCGCGCACTCGTTCTACGGCAACGCACTGGAGGACGTGGTCGTGGGCACCACCGACTACTATGGCCGGTTCCCCACGGTCTTCCGCAAGGGGAACACCTACGGCCTGCAGTTCCACCCCGAGAAGAGCTCCGCGAACGGGCTGGCATTGCTCCGCAACTTCGTCCGTTTCGCCGAGGGATGCAGATGATGGTTATGCCCGCGGTGGACATCCTGGACCACAACGTGGTTCAGCTGGTGGGCGGCGTCCGGGGGACGGAACAGCTGGTGCTGCCCGACCCGGTCCAGGTGGCCCGGGACTGGGTCGGGGAAAGGAGCGCCGAAGCTGCACGTGGTCGACCTGGACGGCGCTTTCGCCAAGGGCAATAACATCCCCTGTCATACGGACGAATCATCAAAGAGTGCGGTGTGCCGGTGGAGGTGGGCGGAGGGATCCGTTCCATCGAGCTCGCCGAGTACCTGCTGGATGCCGGAGCGGCGCAGGTAGTCGTGGGCACCAAGGCGATCAGGGAACCGGAATGGCTCGCCCGGTTGGCGGAGAGGAATCCGGAAAAGATCGTCCTGGCGCTTGACGTCCGCCAGGGAATGATCACTGTGAAGGGCTGGCAGGAATCGGCCGGGATATCTCATCAGGAGATGTTCCGGAGGATAAGGGACATCCCGCTGGCGGCGGTCCTGCACACCGATGTGGACGTGGAGGGCAAGGTCCAGGGCATCAATGTGGACGAGGTGGAATCGTTCGTTTCCGCATGCCCGCACCGGGTCATCGCCTCCGGAGGAATAACCGGAAGGGACGACCTGGCCGAACTGGAGCGCATTGGCGTCCGGTCGGCAGTGGTCGGCTTAGCGCTTTATACCGGGAAACTGAATCCCACGGATGTTTGGAGGCTTTGAAATGGCGGCAAGATCGGCGAAACTGAATCGGCAGACGAAGGAGACCGACGTCTCGATAGAGCTGAACATGGACGGCACCGGCAAGGCCTCGGTCCGATGCGATGAGCAGTTCCTCAGGCACATGCTGGAGACCTTCGCCCGGTATTCGTCGTTCGATATCGAGGTCCAAGCCAAGGGCGACAACGACCACCACCTGGTGGAGGACGTGGCCATCGTTCTCGGCCAGGCGTTCCGGGAGGCGCTGGGAGAAGCAGTCGGTGGAAAGGATAGCCTCCGCCGTGGTCCCCATGGACGACGCACTGGTCGAGGTGGACCTGGACATCGTGGACAGGCCCTACGCGGAGATCGATTGCCCGGACGTGCTGTACCACCATTTCCTGCGCTCGTTCGCGATGTCATCCGGCATAACGTTGCATGTCATCATCAAAAGGGGGTTCGACGACCACCACATGGTGGAGGCGACCTTCAAGGCGCTGGGCACCGCCCTGAGGCGGGCCACGGCAAGACGGGAGACGGTGCTGTCCACCAAGGACCGGCCCAAGGTACGGAGGGGTTGAGCTGCTCACCAAGCACGGATCATCCCGTGCCTGGACGTCAAGGACGGGGAGGTCGTGAAAGGGGTCAAGTTCCTCAATCTGCAGGGTGTCGGTTCACCGCCGGACATGGCCTCCAGCTACGAGGCCCAGGGGGCGGACGAGATCGTGTTCCTGGACATCTCGGCCTCGCATGAGGGCCGGAGGACCCTGCTGGACGTGGTCGAAAGGACCGCCAGCCAGCTGTTCGTGCCGCTGACGGTGGGAGGAGGAGTGCGCAGCCGGGAGGACATGCGTTCCGCTCTGAACGCCGGCGCGGACAAGGTCTCCATCAACACCATCGCGGTGCAGAGCCCGGAGATCATCACCCAGTGCGCCGAGGATTTCGGCTCGCAGTGCGTGGTCGTGGCCATCGACGCCAAGAGGACAGGCGGGTCTTGGAACGTGTACACTCACGGCGGCCGGAAGGACGTGGGCCTGGACGCGGTCGAATGGGCGAAGAGGGCGCAGCAGCTGGGCGCCGGGGAGATCCTCCTGACCAGCATGGACGCCGACGGGACCAAGGACGGCTACGACCTGGAGCTGACCGAGGCGGTGGCGAGCAGCGTCAACATCCCGGTGATCGCCTCCGGGGGATGCGGCTCGGTGGAGCACATCTTCGAGGTCCTCACCAAGACCAAGGCGGAGGCCGCGCTGGCGGCGTCGATATTCCATTATAACGAGCTCACGGTGGCGCAGGTCAAGTCGTACCTGCGCAAGAAAGGAGTACCAGTAAGATGACGGAGATCAAGTTCAACTCTGAGGGCCTG
>CAWDCQ010000075.1:0-37550 GCA_963800775.1 uncultured Methanomassiliicoccales archaeon
CTTGGCCCGCTCGACCATGTGCTTGCAGGCCTCGCGGAAGGTGAAGAACACCCCGTCCAGATTGACCGACAGCACCCGGCGATAGGTCTCGGTGGGAAACTCGGCGAAAGAGGGCGCGCCGCCGCCGACGCCGGCGTTGGCGATGACGGTGTCGACCCGGCCCATGGCGGCGGCGGCCTCCGCCATGGCCGCGGCGACCGCGTGTTCGTCGGCGACATCGACCCGCTGGGCCTTCACCCGCACGCCATAGCCGGTCAGTTGGCCCTCGGCCGCGGGGTTGTCGTCGGCGTTGGAGCCCCAGATCACCATGTCGGCGCCGGCCTGGGCCAGGGCCTCGGCCATGCCAAGCCGATGCCGCGGTCGCCGCCGGTGACCAGCGCGACCTTGCCGTTAAGATTGAACGGCGCGTAGGCCATGGCCGCCTCCCTTTCATACGAGTGTTGGAGCGCGAAAAGCCGGTTTTGCGCCGCCCCGTCAAGCGCCCCCGGCAAAACCCTCTCCCTGTCACCCCCGGGTCTGCGCGGCTGCGCTGCTTCGCCCGGGGTGGAGATGGGGGTTCAGGCCTTGGCGGCGGCCATGGGGCGTGGCGGGGGGACGGCGAGGGTGCGGGGGAGCTTGAAGGAGACGGTTTCGGGGCGGGCCTCGGCCTCGTCGAGGCTGAGGGTGAAGCGCTCGGCCAGGGCGGCGATGATCTGGCGGACCACCGATTCCGGGGCCGAGGCGCCGGGCGGTCAGGCCCAGGGTGCGCACGCCGTCGAGCCAGGCCCAGTCCAGCTCGGCCTTGGCAACCCGGGACGGGTGACCGACGCCAAAGGGCTGTTCTTCTGCGGTTCCTGCGCCGGTCCGAAGGACATCGAGGAGTGCGTAATGGACGGGACCATCGCCGCCGCCAAGGCCAGTGTCTATCTGGAGGGGCTGAAGTGAGCGAGACATGTACTACCGCCGGCGCACGCCCTCCGGAGGCCCCCAAGGGGATAGGTGTCTTCATATGCTCCTGCGCGGGGCGATAGCGGGAAAATAGACCCCAGAGACTGAGGGCGTGGCGGCGGCCGACCCCGAACGTCAGGGATGTCATATGTCTCGACCGGGGCTGCGGCGCACCGGAGATGGGGGAGATCAGGCTCTCGCTTAAGGCCGGGGACATCGACCGGATCCTCGTCGTTGGGTGCAACGCCCGGACGGCCTCGGACCGGTTCGTGCAGATGGCCGAAACGTCCGGCATTTGCCCCGACATGGTCACTTTCTGCGACGTCCTCAGCTTCTGTTCAATGCTACCCAGGACCGAGGCCCAGCCGAAGGCCGAGCGCATGCTGCTCACCTCACTGAAACGGAGCGCCATGCTGCAGGCCACCCCGCGCACCGAGGTCGAGCCGTCCAGGGCGGTGATGGTGATCGGCAACGGACCTTCCGCCATCACCGCCTCGAGATGTCTGCTGGACGAGGGTCTGGACGTGGTCGTGGTGAACCCCGCGCAACGCCTGGAGGAGAGCGACCACCAGAGCGTGATCCCGCTGGAGGGCGGGGCGCTGGAGCAGATGGCCAAGGCGGCGGGCGACCGTCTGCGAGTGCTGCACTCCGCCGAGGTCCTGGAGCTCTCGGGCCACCCGGTCGGTTCACCGTCACCGTCACCCGGGCCGGCACCTCGTGGGAGGAGTCCGCAGGCAGAATCATCGTCGCCCTGGATCAGGTCCCGTCCGTGAACCCGATGCTCACGCGTTTCCCCGGCGCCGTGACCCAGGAGCAGTTCGAGACCAAGCTCAGGGCGCTGGAAAGGCTGCCCCGGAACATCGTCATGGTGGCGCTGGACGAGGAAGGGGTGGCCGAACGCTCACCCATGTCCACGCATGATGCGGTGCATCACTCGATGCACGCCAAGGGCCTGTCCCCGGGTTCGCTCGTCACCGTCATAACCAGGGAGGTCTACGCCTTCGGGCAGTGCGAGGTGGGGTACCGTAAAGCGCAGGAAATGGGGGTCCGTTTCATCCGTTCCGACACGGTCCCGGTCGTAGACGGTGCCGGTCTGATCGTCAACGACGTCCATTCCGGTTCCGTCCATCCGGATACCGGCCGACCTGATAGTGGTCGGACGACCGTTCCGAGACCCTAGGGACGGAAAGCGTGGCCAGGGCGCTGCACCTCGCGCTCGGGACGGATGGCAGCCTGGCCCGCTCTAATCCCGAATGCCGGCCCGGTGGCCGCCCGTCCGGGCATCTTCCTGTGCGGCTCGTCTTCGGAGATGAACCTGGGGGCCGGCCCGACCATGAGCGCCCGGTCCGCGGCTTCCAGGGCGGCATCGTCGCTCCGGGGTCGGCTGGTGCTGGGAGGCAACGTGGCCGAGGTGGACCGGGACCGGTGCTCCGTCATGCCTGACCTGCGTAAGGACATGCCCTTTCCACGCCCCCCGCATCAGCAAGGATGGGAAGGCAGAGGTCTCCATCGAGCTGTGCCAGGGTTGCGGCATGTGTGCAGTGGCCTGTCCCAGCAGGGCCATCCAAGTGTACTCCTACCGGGATGACCAGATCGCGGCCGAGATATCCTCGGCCATGGAGGATGATGCCCAATGAGGATCATCGGGTTCGTCTGCCGGGAAAGCGCGCTGGCGGCGGCCGAACAGGCAGCGCTTAAGGGGTTGTCGTACCCATCAAGCGTCACCCTGGTGGAACTGCCATGCACCGGACGGCTGGACAGCGTCCACATGCTGAAGGCGTTCCGGGAAGGGGCGGACGCGGTGTTCGTGGCCGGATGCCTGGAAGGCAATTGCCGGTACCAGTACGGCAACATCGAGGCACGGAAGTGCGTGGCCTTGACGAAGACGTTGCTCCAGGGGGCCGGACTGGAACCGGAACGTCTGGAGATGTTCAACCTGGCATCGAACCAGGAATGGCAGGTTCGTGGAGATCGTCCAGGAGATGGTCTCCCGAGCCGAGAGACTGGGGCCCAGCCCCATTAACAAGGTGAAGAAATGATCATTGCGGAACAGAAGACCCTGAATGATTTGATCAGGATGCTCGAGGGGCACAGGAAAGTTTTGGTCGTGGGATGCCGTTCCTGCGTCGCGGTCTGCCTGGCCGGGGGAGAGAAGGAAGTGGGCATACTGGCGGAGTCGCTCAGGCTGCACTCTGATCTGGCCGGCAAGGGCTGGCAGGTGGAAGAGGCCACGCTTGAGCGGGCCTGCGAGAAGGAATGGGTCAGGCGAGATGGCGGGTTCCATGGAGGACCAGGACGTCATCGTGTCGTTGGCCTGCGGGGTGGGGGCCCAGGTCATCCATGAGGTCTACCCGGACGCTTTCGTGGTCCCGGGCGTGAACACCGTTTCCATGGGCGCCCCGGAGGAACGCGGGGTATACCGGGAGAAGTGTGCCGGTTGCGGCGATTGCGTCCTGCACCTGACCGGAGGGGTGTGTCCGGTGGCCCGGTGCTCCAAGAGCCTCATGAACGGCCCCTGCGGCGGCTCCCAGAACGGGAAGTGCGAGATCGACCCGGACACCCCCTGCGGATGGGACCTGATCTACCGATCGCTGAAGCAACAGGGACGTCTGGACCTGATGGAGGCCGTGATCCCGCCCAAGAACTGGAAGCCGAGCCGGTCCGGCGGTCCGCGCAGGACGGTAAGGAAAGAGGCGGTCCTGACCGACGAGGAGAAGAGGATCAGGGAGGGCTCCGCGTGAAGACCACGAGCAACCTGCAGCGGGTGCTCGATTCAGGGGCGTTCGCGGTCACCGCCGAGATCGGGCCGCCCAAGAGCGCCGACCCCGCGGTCGTGAGGAAGCACGCCCGCAACATGAAGGGATACGCCGACGCTTTCAACCTCACCGACAACCAGACCGCCACCGTGCGGCTGTCCAGCTGGGCCGCTTCCCTGGTGTGCATGCAGGAAGGCGTCGAACCAGTCATGCAGATGGCCTGCCGGGACCGGAACCGGATCGCCATCCAATCGGACATCTTGGGCGCAAGCGCCATGGGCGTGAGGAACGTCCTCTGCATCACCGGGGACCACCAGATATTCGGAAACCAGAGGGAGGCGAAGAACGTCTACGACCTGGACTCGGTGCAGGAGCTCATGGTGCTCCGCTCCATGCGCGATGACGCCAAGACCTGGGGCGGGGATGTCCTGGAAACGCCGCCGCAGCTCTATCTGGGTGCGGTGGAGAACCCGTTCGGGGACCCGTTCGAGTTCCGGGTTCCCCGTCTGGCCAAGAAGATCGCCGCCGGAGCCGAATTCATACAGACCCAGTCGATCTACGACATGGAACGGTTCGAGACGTTCATGGACGGGGTGCGGGAGCGGGGGCTCGACCGGAAGGTCCACATCCTTGCCGGGGTGCTGCCCCTGAAATCCGTCGAAGGTCGCCCTGTACATGAAGAACAGGGTCTCGGGAATGAGCGTGCCGGACGAGGTCATCGACCGGATGAAGAACGCTGCCGACCCGAAGGCGGAGGGCATCAAGCTCAGCGTGGAGACCATCGAGCATCTCAAGCAGGTCAAGGGGGTCCACGGGGTCCACATCATGGCGGTGTCCTGGGAGGAGAAGGTGCCGGAAATCGTGCGGGAGGCCGGTCTGCATCCCCGGCCGGACGTCCCGGAGCCGGAAAAGTGAATGTTCCGGTCCGTGTGCCAGCATGCCACGCCAGGCTCTTTCTTTACGAGGGACGGACCAGCTTATTATAAATACTAGGGCGTTTATTCTAAAATCATCCCTATCGCCTCGAAAGTGGCAGGACGGGAACAACCAATAGGTAGTAATAATGTACGGAAAACCGAGATCCAGTGGATTTGGTGGCCGCAGAGATGATGGCCCGAAAGAGATGCATAACGTAAAGTGTTCCGACTGCGGAGTCGAGACCCAGGTTCCATTCAAGCCGACCGAGGGCAGGCCGGTATATTGCAGGGACTGCTATCAGAAGCACAAGCCCGCAACCCCCAGGGACCGGTTCTAAGGACCAGTCCTTCCTAAATCTTTTCCATAATTCGGAGATCATTGGCATTGCCGATGATTATTTTTCTATTCTTTCTATGATCCACTGGAACGTTTACGTCCGAACGTTTCTTGGACCGTAAGGATGAATGAGGTCCCTAAGGTTTGTCCAACGTTGTCGTGCTCCCTTGAAAACACTCCACGACCCTCGGACATTGGGAAAGCGCACGCCACTGTTGCCATGAACGGCTCATATCTGAAGTTTCACTCGAAGACTTTACTTGATGTTATTGAGTTACCCCCTCCATCGTGTTGCTGAAGTGATCTGGCAACGTTCTCCGACAAGGTGCCTTCGACCTCATCGCACAGGCTCATCCATCCAGTTGTTGTTGGCGTCTGGCCTTCATTATGAAGAACATCAACGACCCTACGCCCAGGCATATAATCCCTCCCAATCCCGCCCAGGGGGAGATGAACAGCACCAAAACGAGCATGCCTAGACAGGAGATCGCTCCTAGTGCCGGAACGTAAGGGCGATACTTTCTTCCGCCTTTCACCAGTCTTGCGGCGGATACGTTCGTCAGGGCGTAATAGAACAGCTGGGAAAAGGTGGCTATGGCTATGACCGACACGATGTCCCCGGTAAGGGCCAGCACCAAGATCGCCGCTCCGGTGGCCATCACTGCCACGTAAGGGATGCCGGAGCTCCCGTTCAGCCTGGCGAACGCCCGGGGGAACTCCTTATTCAGGGCCATCGAATACTCGATCCGGGAGACGCCCAGAATGCTTGTCAGCATGACGCTGGAGGTGGCCAAGAGCCCGCCTATGATCACCACCGTGACGGCGGCGTTGTCCTTGGACGCGCGCATGGCAAATTCCAAGGGGGAGCTCGATGAGGCCAATCCTGAAGGTCCGACCATGCCGATCGCCACGGTCCCGACCAGTATGTAGAACACGGTGGATATGGCCAGGGAGAGCATGATCGCCCGGGGGACGTTCCTCAGCGGGTCATCCACCTCCTCGGAAAGAGTGGTGATGCGGGCGAACCCGCCGAACGCGAAGAATATGTAGAAGGCGCCGAGCAGCACGCCTCCCTGCAAAGGCTGGATGGGTGTCAGGTTCCCGGCATTTATGAAGAGGGCGCCGAAAACGATGAAGAACACAAGTATCGACATCTTCGCCATCACTATGATGTTGTTGAGCCAGGCCGAATCCTTGGCGCCGATGTAGTTGATCAAGGTGAAGAACGAGACCACGAGCAGGACCACGATCTTCAGGTCGATGCCCGGGACCAGTGCATGGAAGTAGAACGAGAAGCCCAGCGCCACCGCGGCCGCCCCCAGGATGTTGCCCAGGATGTACATCCATCCGGCCATGAACCCGGCGTAGGGTGATATGTATTCGTATGCGTAAGCGTACACCCCTCCTTCTCTGGCGATGGACCGGGACAGGTCGGTCAGGCTCAGAGCGGTCAAGAGGGAGACCGCCGCCGCGACCAGTATGGAGATGAACAGTGCCGGCCCGGCCACGCCCGCTGCGATCCCGGTCACGACGAAAATGCCCGATCCGATTATCGCACCCAGATTGATGGCGGTGGCGTCCCTTAGCGTTAGCGCCCTCTTGAGCCCGGCCGTCGTCGCACCTCCCTCGAGATCATGTCCTCTGGAATCCACGCATCGCCGCTTATTTCAAGCCATCAAGAGGAAGGATTATGCCCCATGGGCTGCAATCTTTTGGTCGGATGATCTGGAAGAGGGCGGTCGGGATATTGGCGCTTCTAATCACCGTAGCGCTGATACTGTTGCTGATCCCCTCCCCCACGCCTCCATCGGGCCCGCCGATCACCCCCAACGACCGTTTCTTTGATGTTTCGTTCAACGGGACCCCGAACGTGAACATAAGCGGTTACAGCCTGACCGTCTTCGGGATGGTCGACCACAAGCTCAACCTCTCCTACCCCGAGGTGCTGTCCATGGACAATTCCTCCGAGAAGGAGACCGTCCGGTGCGTGACCGGACCTTCCGGAACGGCGGTATGGGTAGGGGTCCGTCTCGGCGCCATTCTGGACCGGGCGGGACTGCAAGCCGGGGCGCAGGAGGTGGTCTTCTACGGGTTGGACGGATATTCCACCAGCCTGAAGGTCGCCGACGCCAACCGGAGCGATGTCATCGTCGCCTACGAGATGAACAATGCCACATTGCCGGCAAATCAAGGCTATCCTTTGCGGATCGTCGTCCCCGGGGAATGGGGATACAAATGGGCCAAGTGGGTCTATGCGATAGAAGTGGTCGGATATGACTACAAAGGATACTGGGAAGGGAAAGGCTGGGCCGATGACGCCACCATCACACCGATAACGGACTGGTTCGTCCATGCCCTGCTGATGTCCGTGGCGTTCGCCCTGGGCATCTTCTCATCGATCTCCGGGCTGAGGAACTCCCTGGATAAGAAGACGTCCGATCTGATCCCAGACTTCTTCGATCGCCGGTACCATCGTTACGTCAGCATCGCATTCTATCTGCTCCTGATCTCGACCTTCATCTACTGGATCTCGATAACGAGCGACCTGAGGGGCGCGGTGTTCTACTCGCTCCATGGACGCCTGGCGCTCCTGACGATCATATTCGCCATCGGGGGCATCTTCACCGGGATCGGCATGGCCAGAGACCCGAAGCGCTATAGATTCGCCCATTGGGTGTCGAACATGACCTGCCTCGCACTGATGGGCGTCACCATCGTTCTCGGGGTCCTTCTGGCATTGGGATGAAGGACCTGTCAGGCGCCCGATGTCCGGTTACCTTGCTTCACGCTTCCTTCGGCTTCACCGGCCCGGCATCCACCAGGTAGTCGCAGAAGCCGAAGTAGGTCGAGGAAAAGAGCAGCTTCTCGTAGATGTCGCGCAGCCTCTCGTAAGACCTCATCACGTCCTTTTCCTGGTAGCCGAACGAGTTGACCAGACGGCGGTAGTTCTGGAACTCTTCCACCGCCCCTTCGTTCTGGCAACGGGTGATCATCTTGTCCAGGGTGTTCACGGTGTACAGCGCCACGGTCAAAAGGCGGTCATAGTTGTCATTCAGGTCCTTGCCCTTCTCCACGAACTTCAGGGAATTGTTGAGCACGGCCTGGAAGTGATCATCCTCCGTCCCACCCATCCCGAAACCGTTCTCCTCCATGAAATGGTCCAGCTCTTTCAGTCCGTCCTCGTAGGTCATCATCCGATCGCCTTCCGTTCGCCGGACTGATTGTTCGGAGCGCCGGGCTAATGAAACTATCCCTGGACAAGCGATCGCCGGTTTGCATGACGAATGTTCGAGATGCGGAAGGACCGCGGCCGTCGGTCCCTTCCGGTCCGTTCATATCTTCCGCGCCAGTAGGTTGATCCGGCAGAATGTCTCGAGATAGTCCCCGTCTGGCTGTTCCGTGCGCTGGAGCATCATGGCCACCGCATCGTCCCGGAAAGATTGCTTGGTGTCGCTGGGTAATTGTTCTAACAGCGGGACCAGCGACGGCTGTTCTATCCAACCGGTCAGTTCCGGGGCGGAGAATTTGCGCGGCACTACCTCTCCCCAGACGCGGAAATCGAAAAGCCCGGTCGACCGGACCTTGTCCTCGTACGAACCTACATTCGGCATGTACCAGGGCCAGATGAACGCTTCGAAGTGCCTTGAGTACCTCTCATCGGCCATCAGTTCCTTCACCACTCCGAAGAAGCTGGGGCAATTCCCTTCCCCGGCGAAGTTGAACCTTGCCGCGCCGCCGGGCTTCAGCGCCCGGTGGACGTTCCGCAGCAGGCTGTCGTGGTCCTTGACCCAGTGCAGGGCGGCGTTGGAGAAGACCAGGTCAAATCCCTGGTTGAAATCCAGGTCGTCTATGTCCCGGTACAGGAACTTGAGGTTTGGGCCCTCCAGGGCTCTGGCCGCCTCGATCATGGGGACCGAGGAGTCCATGCCCACCACGCCCCCGTTCGGGACCAGTGCAGCCAGTCTGGCAGACAGGGTGCCCTCTCCGCATCCCAGGTCCAGTATCTTCTCGTCGCCGCGCAGGCCCAGCTCTTCGATCAGCTGTATTCCCCAATCCCGCTGGTGGTTCGACGACTGGCGGTACTTGTCCGGATCGAAATCGTATGCGCTCATGCCCGTAGGTAATCGTCGCAGTAGAGCTTCTCGTTCCGCAGGATCTGGGCTGTTCTCATGACGTCCATGAGCTGAGCGTCCTCTGGGTCCAGGATGGCTGCGCTCAGGCCGGCGCCCATCAGCATGGCCAGGAACGTGCGGTTGACCAGTGGCCGGTCCTTGGCGCCGTTGGAGACGTTGCTCAGGCCCACCACTGTGCGCGGCGCCGGCTCGTTCAGTTGCTGGAACATGGCGATGGCCTTGATGACCTTGGCCCCCTGGTCCTGGGCCGCCTTGGTCGGCAGGATGAGCGGGTCCAGGAACAGCCTTTCCGGCATGATCTCGTTCTCCATGGCGGTGGTCATCATCAGCATGGCCATCTCGGCCCTGGACTCGGCGTCGTTCGGTATTCCCCTTTCGTCCATGGTCAGGCAGATGATGTCCGCGTTGTACTCCCGGGCCAGCGGGAAGAACACGTCCATTCGCTTCTTCTCCGCCGTGGTCGAGTTCATTACCACCTTGTTGCTGCAGGCCTTCAGTCCCGCCGTCATGGTCTTGGCCCCGGGGGTGTCCAGGCACAACGGCAGGTCGGTGACCTCCTGGACCGTCCTCACGAGCCAGTCCATCGCCGCCGGCCCGTCCTCGCGGCCCGGCCCAACGTTGATGTCCAGTATGTTGGAGCCGCAGGCCACCTGTCTCAATGCATGTTCCTGGATGAACTTGGCGTCACGATTGTCTATCGCTCTGCCCACTGAAGTGAAAAGCCCATTGATGCGCTCGCTTATGACTATCATGTGCAACCTGTCGATGAATGCCGGGCGGCGGTAAAAGGATTGCCCTTCGAGCATCTTGTATGAACGATGGTGTGGCATTCGGTGACATCGGATCCAGGGCGGATCTCCGGCCATCGACCTCTGGTCATTCTCCTGTACCTTCAACCAGTTAGGTTTATCAGGCCGGATTCAATATACTGGTGGCATACCCTGATTCTCGAGTATGCCTCGTCAACGATCGAGGTCATTTCACATGGTCAAGATAGAACGTGCCATTATCAGTGTCTCTGACAAAGAAGGTATAGTCGATTTCTCCAAGAACCTGGTCGACCGGGGGGTGGAGATCATCAGCACCGGAGGCACCGCGTCCCTGCTGGAAAAGAACGGCATTAAGACCCGGGCGGTCAGTGATGTGACCGGATTCCCGGAGATGCTGGACGGACGGGTCAAGACCCTGCACCCGAAAGTGTTCGCTGGTCTTCTGGCCCGGCGGGACCTACCGGAGCACATGGAACAGATCAAGAAGATGGGGATAGACAAGATCGACATGGTGGTGGTGAACCTCTATCCGTTCAAACAGACCGTGCTCAAGTCCGGGGCGTCGCTGGATGAGATCATAGAGAACATCGACATCGGCGGCCCGAGCATGATCCGCGCCGCGGCCAAGAACTATGAGTCGGTGGCGGTCGTGACCGAGCCGGCCCGATACGCGGGCGTGCTGGACGAAATGGACAAGAACGGCAATCGGCTCAGCGAAGAGACCCTCAAGGGACTCATGCTGGAGGCGTTCCGGACCACCGCGGCCTACGATTCAATGATCTCCCAGTATCTGGGCGGGGTGTTCCCGTCACAGAAGTTCCCTTCAACCTTGAACATCGGGTTCGAGAAGTCCATGGACCTGCGGTACGGGGAGAACCCGGAACAGACCGCCGCCTTCTACGTCGACCCGTTCAGCACCGGCGTCTCGGTGCCAAAGAGCGAGAAGCTGCATGGAAAGGAGCTCTCCTACAACAACATCCTGGACCTGGAATCGGCGCTGGATCTGCTGCGCGAGTTCGACCGGCCCACCGCCGTCGTGATCAAGCACACCAACCCCTGCGGCATAGCGTCTTCCGACAACATCGCGGAGGCCTTCGAGGCCGCGTACAACGTCGATCCATTGGCCGCCTTCGGCTGCGTCATCGGGCTCAACCGGAACGTGGACCTCAGGACGGCGGAGATGATCGCCTCGCACTTCGTCGATTGCGTTATCGCGCCGGGATACGAGCCAGCGGCGCTGAGCCTGATGGAGAAGAAGAAGAACATCCGCCTGCTGCGGACCAACGGTCCGATCGAGATCGACGCCCATCCGGAGAACAAGATGAAAAGGGTCAAGGGCGGCATACTGGTCCAGACGAACGAGTACATCCGGGTGGGGCCGGACACGCTGAAGGTTGTCACCAAGAGGGCCCCGACGGAATTCGAGATAAGCTCGATGCTCTTCGCGTGGAAGGTGGTCAAGCACGTCTGGTCCAACGCCATCATCCTGGCCAAGGGAGAGCAGGTCGTGGGGATAGGCGCGGGACAGATGTCCCGGGTCGACAGCTCCATGATCGCCTGCCACAAGGCCGGGGAAAAGGCCAAGGGCTCGGTCATGGCATCGGACGCCTTCTTCCCGTTCCGGGACGGGGTGGACGAGGCCGCCAACAACGGCGTCACTGCCATCATCCAGCCGGGAGGCTCGATCCGCGATGAAGAGGTCATCAAGGCGGCCGACGAGCACGGCATGGCCATGGTGTTCACCGGCGTGAGGGTGTTCCGGCACTGAGCCGTTCCATCCGAATGGAAATAATAACCGGAAAATGAATAACGCTCGTTCAGCGGTCAGTGGGCGGATTTGCTTCATTTATCTGCAGGCATGTACATATCGAAGACCATCCAGTGATGTCCTAGAGATGATTTGCGGCCTCATATGAAAGAGGAAGTGCGTATCCCCCGATACGCCAGGGCATTGTGAGAACAATGCTTCCCTTGCATCCTCGGACAGAAAGGCCAGCAAACTTGTCTCCGTAGGTCAGAGGTCCGGAGAATAGGTGGATCGGATCGAGGATCGCGTACGGACCTCTGACCCACACAAAACGATGACGGCCATCGGGTCTGAGGACTAGATTCATTCCGGAGCGGTCATTTGTCCTTTCCGTTCTTGCCCTTTTCGTCCTTGATGAACCCTTTGAAAAAACAGACACCAGAATCGCACTCGCGGTATTCGAGCTGAAGGGTCGAGTGCCTGATCTGGTACTTTTGGTCCAGGACATGCTCGCACGCCTTTATGATGCAAGAGCAGGCGGACACCGGCTGGTCGTTCACACGCACATGCGCGCTCAGCGCATAGACCCCGGACGAGATGGTCCAGGCATGAATGTCGTGGACGTCCTCCACCCCTGGGACCTTGACAAGCGAGGAGCGGACCTCGGCCAGATCGATATGGGCGGGGGTGAACTCGAGCAGGATGTAGGCGGATTGCTTCGACAGCCGGAACGCCCCGTACATGATTATGAGCGAGATGGCGATGCTGATCACCGGGTCGGCGACGGTCAGGTTGAACAGATAGATGAGGATCGCCGCGACAATGACCCCGACAGAGGCCAGCATGTCCCCGATCATGTGCAGGAACGCTCCCTTCACATTGAGGTTCTCATGCGATCTTTCCCTGAGCACCAGCACCCCGGCGATGTTCGCTGCCAACCCTGCCACGGCCACAACCAACATGATACCCGAGTCGATGGGCACCGGGTTCTGGAAGCGCTGCACCGCCTCGTACATGATGAACAGTGAGATGATTATCAGCGCCACTCCGTTGGCCAGGGCCACCAGTATCTCCACCCGGAGATAGCCGTAGGTCTGTTTCTCGGTGGGCTCTCGCTGCGCTACGATGGCCGCTCCCAGGCTCAGTCCCAGGGCGAGGATGTCGGTGAACATGTGGCCCGAGTCCGAAAGCAATGCCAGGGAGCCGGAGACAAGACCTCCCAGCAGCTCGACCACGGCAAAGATGGCGGTGATGGCAAGGGCTACCAGCAACGGCTTGGAAGGTCCTTTGCTGATGTCGAAGTGAGCATGGTCATGATGGTCATGGTCGTGCCCATGGGACCCTTCCTCTTCATGATCGTGGTCTTCCTCATCGGCCATTGCCTGATAATGAGAATTCCTAATATTTCAGCCAATCTGCAACAGTGCGCCCATCGGAATTGAAGCACTTTTGAATGCAGGGTCTTGCAGGTATGAGAGCGATCGATCCTGTCGGTCGAATATCGGTTCGAGGGGCCGGATATTCGGTTTTCAGGACAGTAAAAGTAATTAGGTTAGCGGGTGCGTGCTAACATTGGTGAATGTTCATGAAGAAATCGATGGGCGCGACCACTCTAGTCTATCCTACTCCGATCTTCGTCGTCGGAACCTATGACAGGAACGACAAACCGAACGTCATGACGGCAGCCTGGGGTGGCATCTGCTCGTCCGACCCTCCAAGCGTGGCCATATCGGTAAGGAAGGTACGGTACACTTATGGAAATCTAATCGACCGCAAAGCGTTCACGATCAGCATCCCATCGGAGAAGTTCGTCCGGGAATCGGACTATTTTGGCATCGTTTCCGGGAAGAACGAGGACAAGTTCGCCAACGCTGGGCTTACGGCCATCCCAAGCAAGATCGTGGACGCCCCCTACGTGGGAGAGTTCCCGCTGGTGTTGGAGTGCCGGGTCATCCGGGTGACGGACCTCGGGTCGCACACCCAGTTCGTGGGGGAGATCAAGGACGTCAAGGTGGACCAGGATTGCCTGGACTCGGAAGGCATACCGGACGTGGCCAAGATAATGCCCTTCTGGTACGCTCCCTCCGACCATTCCTATTACGCCATAGGAATGAACCTGGGTGAGGGATACAAGGTCGGGATCGAGCTGCGCCAGAAGAAACCGAAGGAATGTGCCCCGACCGTTGGACGCGGTTGTGATCCGGAGGGCTGAGGTCCTCGGTTAGCCTGGATTAAATAACAGGTAATCGATTCGAACCACGATGAGCGTTTCCGTCAGATTCTATCCCAAGGGCACCACCGTGGAAGTGGGGTCCGGTTCGACATTGCTGGAGGCCGCTTTCCTGGCCGGCGTGGAGGTCAACAGCGCCTGTGGCGGCAAGGGGACCTGCGGGCGCTGCCGGATGATCGTGAGCGGAAACGTGGAGTCCAAGCAGACCAATCTCATCCTGCCCGGGGACTGGGAGATGGGCTATCGGCTGGCCTGCATGACCAAAGTGCTGGGCGATACCGTCGCCTACGTCCCCGAGGAGAGCCAGCTCAACGAGATGCAGATACTGGAAACGTACTTCGGTTCCAAGATAGACGAGATCTCCCCTCTCTCCTCGGCGGTCTACGTGGAACTGCAGCCCCCTTCCCTGGACAACAGCGTGGGGGACCGGGAAAGGCTGGAATGCGCCCTGAGGCTGGAGCCCGGCCGTCTGTCCTTTCCCCTGGACGTGCTCCGGCTGTTGCCCGGCACCCTCAGGCGCACCGGATGGAGGGTGACGCCGGTCCTGGACCGGTCTGGCACCGGACTCTCCGCGATCGAGGTGAACGAGTGGGACACCACATCGCGCAATTTCGGCATCGCTCTGGACATCGGGACGACGACGGTCGTGCTCTCCCTGATCGACCTCTCCACCGGCAACGCGGTCACCCAGGCGTCCGCCTACAACAAGCAGATCATGTGCGGGGAGGACATCCTGGCGCGCATCGCGTTCGCGGAGGATGGAGGTCTGGAGCGTCTGCACCGGCTCGTCATCGACACCATAAACGACCTTCTCACGCAGGTGTGCAACATCTCCGACAAGTGCAAGGCCACCAACACCCGGGTGTGCAAGGAGGAGATCACTGCCATGGCCGTCGGCGGCAACACCACCATGATACATCTTTTCCTGGGCATCCATCCTAAGACGATACGGTACGATCCGTACATCGCGGTCACCAACATCCCTCCGGCGTTTAAGGCCAAGGAGCTGGGCATAGACATCCATCCGGAGTCGCCGGTGTATTGCGTCCCGGGCAGGGCGAGCTACGTGGGCGGGGACATTGTGGCGGACGTCATCTCCAGCGGCATGCGGGACCAGGAGGGGACATCGCTGCTCATCGACGTCGGCACCAACGGGGAGATCGTCCTGGGCGGGAAGGACTGGATGGCCTCATGCTCCTGCTCCGCCGGACCGGCGTTCGAGGGCGGGGAGGTGGCGTGCGGCATGAGGGCCATGCCCGGCGCGATCGAGCGGATATCGATAGACGGCTCGCTGACAGTGACCTATTCCACTATCGGCGGCCTGAAGCCGACAGGAGTGTGCGGTTCCGGCCTTATCGACCTGATAGCGAGCCTGTTCCGGGCCGGCATCGTGGACAAGAAGGGTCGGATCCGGGACCTGCCCACCGACCGGATACGGAAGACCGAGGGCGGGCGGGAGTTCGTGATCGCCTGGGCCTCCGAGGTCGGCCAGCCGAAGCTGAAGGTCCCGCCCTCGATGAACGGAGTGCTCGCCAAGGCCCCGCCGAAGAAGGACATCGTAGTGAACGACGATGATCTGGCCAACATCATCCGGACCAAGGCGGCAGTGTATGCCGCCTGCGAAGTGCTGCTCCGGAGCGTGGACATGGGATTCGGCGATGCTGGACCGGATATTCGTCGCCGGCGGATTCGGCAACTACATCGACGTGGACAACGCGATCACCATCGGTTTGCTGCCCGATCTCCCGAAGGAGCGGTTCAGCTTCATCGGGAACGCCTCCCTGGGCGGTGCAAGAATGGCGCTCATGTCGCAGCGCAAGCGGGACGAGGCGCTCGAGGTCCACCGTTCCATGACCTATCTGGAACTGACCACCAACGCCTCATTCTTCGATCAGTTCACGTCCGCCTCCTTCCTTCCTCACACCGACCTGTCGCAGTTTCCTTCGCTACTCAATGGGGGGAAGGGATGAGACGGTCATCGATATGCGCGACCCTAAGTGGAAGGGTATGCCACGGACGTGCTACTGGAGCGTGCCGAACGGCATTTTTCTGAGAATGATGAGAGCCCGGTCAGGCCCTCAGGCGCCGGGCCATCTCCATCCCCGACTCCAGTGCTATCGATCCCTGCTTGGTCAGGGAGAACGGGCCCCGGTTCACCTTGCGGCTCACGTACCCAGCATCGACCAGGGATTTCATGTGATACTGCAGATGCCCGGTTCGCAGATTGACCTTCCGTCCTATCTCGGTGAAGCTGAGGTCGGCATCTGAAAGGATCATTAGGACCTCCACCCTCACCGGGTGGGATAGTGGGTCCAGGGATTGGAACACCTCCTGCGCGCTCACCTGCAGCCTTTCTGGCTCGGGCCGGCCATCGGCCGCCGTCCTGATCTTTTCGGAAAGAGCGATCCGTTCCCTTACATCGTCCATGAGCCTGAGGCAGTCCTCGGAGCAGCCCTCATCCCCGCACGGCGAGGCGATGCCCTTGATGTTCTCCTCGATCGCTGCTATCATGGCCAATGCCCCGTCGATGTCGCCGGCCACGTACAGGGCAGTAGCTTCGGAGGCCGCCTTACTGACCGTGTCGAGGCATAGGTCGCGGTTCGCGCAGGTCGTGGCCCCCTTCATCCTGAGGATGTCTTTTTCCAGTCTGTCCCGGCCGCTACCGGAGAGCGCATCCATGATCGCCCCGTCCATGCTAGAACGCATCCTGTCCAGACTGGACCTCTTCATCTCCTGGCCCAGGGCATCCATTTCCAGACGCAGTTGCTCCAGCCGCCGGACGATATCTTCTTCGCTCATCTAGGGTGTAATAGAATTCTATTAAATAATAATACTTATCTATTCGCACGCTCTATCACTTCTTAGGTGTAATCGATGACAGTCAAGCTCCCAGAAGAAGTCGCAGCATTGTTGAATGATCCAAAATCCGTCAAGGTATTGACCACCGTGGCCGCCGATGGAACGCCCCACTCGATCCGCGTTGGCAGCATGGGTGCCCCGGCCCCGAACCTGATCTCGGTGGGCGCGGTGCTGATGAAGACGTCGAACGCGAACCTCGAGACTACCAAGCACGCCAAGAAGATGATCTGCATCCTCGTGAACTCCGAGATGAAGGCCTACCTGATCACCGCCACGGTCAAGGACAACCTTACCTCCGGGCCGCTGTTCGATGGTACCAACGAACATCTGAAGCCCCTCGGACTGGTCGCCAGCGCGGTCTGGACGTTCGAACCCCAGGGTGTTTGGGATGAGAGCGCCAACTACAATGCCGGAAAGAAGATCGCTTAAGGCATGAAACAATGGCCGGCAAGCCGGCCAAATCTTTTCTTTTCACCGGATAGATCGGGCCTGGATTTTTGTAACAGGTATCCGGCCGTTTCTGTAACTACGGCATGCGTCGTATGCTCACATGGGTACTCTCAAATATTGAATTCTGCGGTCACCCAATTCATACCGACGGGGGAAAGGAACTTTATGGGCAAGGCCAGCGCTTTTGAGAGCGCCATGCAGACTCCGGAAGAGAGGAAGAGCTCCCAGCAACCGGAGCCATGATCGCCATATTGGGCAAGATGATGGAGCACGAGGACCGCTACAGCATTGCGATGACCCAGGAACAGATCGTCGATGCCTTCCGGGCCTCGGAGTTCAACCCCGAGACCATCCTCTTCGAGATGCTTGAACTGGCCTACGTCGTCTGCTCGGTCTCGGTGAGCCCGGAGCAACGTTCCCAGAACTTGCAGGTGGCATCCATCTGCTATGCCTGGGGAACGACCTTCTTCGGCCGAGAGTGGGCGAAAGGTCTCAAGGATAGTAACGCCCGGTACTGACCATCCAGGTCCGGCGCGATCGTTTCCAAGTGTTGAATGGAATCCCCGGAAAGATCTTCCAGCTCCCGGGTCCAGCGACACATCGAGGAAACTTTTATTATGGCCGATAAAATAGAGTGGGCCATGGCCTGGAACTGCGCCCCGACCTGCATTGGATCATTACCATTCACCGACCCCGTCAAGGCTGTAGACGTGGTCATGGACCGCCTTCGGGAGATCCCTTACTGGCCCCAGCTGCCGGCACGCGGCTTCCAGGAGAACATGTACGCCCAGTTCGCCACCCATCTTCCGGGCGTGGTCATAGACCGGGACAACAAGAAGGTCACGGTCGATCTGGGCAACTACGATCCCGAGGATTTCTATAACCGCATCATCAACGAGGACGTGGACAGTTTCGGCTACGACGAGGACTCTTTCTCCGGATTCTTCGAACTGATGAAGCGCCAGCTGCCAAGGGGGGCCAAGGCGGTCAAGGGACAGGTGATCGGTCCGGTGAGCGCAGGTCTGCAGATCGTCGACCAGAATCGGCGGCCGGCGATCTACGACGAAGCGTACGGGGAGATCATGCCGGAGGGGCCTGAACATGGCGGTGCGCTGGCAGGAACGCCAGCTCTCCAAGATTTCTGACCGGGTCATCATATTCCTGGACGAGCCTTCGCTGTCGCTCATCGGCACACCGTTCGCTTCGGTTTCCAGTGAGAACGTCATCTCATGGATAGACGAGGTGTTCGAGGGGGTCAAGGCCACGCGGGGCCTGCACTGCTGCGGCAACACGGACTGGCCAATGGTCCTGTCCACCAGCGTGGACCTCTTGTCGTTCGATGCTTACAGTTACGCGTTCTCCGTGTCCCTATACCCGGAGCAGCTGAAAACGTTCCTGGAGAGGGGCGGGACTCTGGCATGGGGGCTGATCCCCAACATGGACCATCGCCTGGAGAAAGAGACCGTGGACACGCTGGTGCAAAGGTACGATTCCTCCATCGACGAGCTGGTGGGCAAGGGCCTGTCCCGGGACATGCTCCTGGCGCAGTCGCTGATCACCCCGGAGTGCGGACTGGGAGGGCTGAACGAGACCGAGAGCCTGCATGTCTTGGACCTGCTGGTACAGGTCTCGGACGCTATCCGCTCCAAGCATGGCCTGGTGGGCTGATTTGACATTCATAGTGGCGGTGGCGGGTAAGGGAGGTGTCGGAAAGTGGACCCTGTCCGCCCTGCTGATCAAGGTCTTGGCCGAGAGGACCCGGACCGTGGTCATGGCTATCGATGCCGACCCCAACTCCAATCTGGGGGACAAACTGGGCATGCCCGTGGAGCACACCATCGGAGAGCTCAGGGAGGACCTTCTGCGCAAGGCCGAGGAACTGAGCGCCGGCGTGAGCAAGCATGAACTGGTCCGGTACCAGATGGAGATGGCAAAGGTGGAGGGCAGCAACTTCGACCTCCTCACCATGGGGCGTCCGGAAGGTCGCGGATGCTACTGCTACATCAACAACATCCTGAGGACGTTCATCGACGAGGCGATGAACTCGTACGATTACGCCGTTATCGACAATGAGGCCGGCATGGAGCATCTCTCCCGGCGCACCACGAAGCGGATGGACGTGCTCATCGTGGTCTCGGACAACACCAAGCTTGGAGTGGAGACAGCGAAAAGGATCCTGGCGCTCGCCAAGGGCATGGAGATCGAGGTGGGCAGGAGCGTGCTGGTAATCAACCGGGTCCAGGGAACGGTGGGGGAGGCCGTGCGGAACGAGATCGAGGGCGCGGGGTTCGGGTCCTTGGTGCAACTGCCCTATGACCGGCAGGTGGAAGAGCTGGCCGCGGACGGTTCGCCATTGTTGCAGCTTGATGCGTCCAGCGTGTTCTACCGTGCGGTCCGGGAGCTCGCCAGCACCCTGAAGTGACCGGCGAGCCCGCACGGGCCGGTCATTTTTGCAGCATAACATTGAAAAGTGTAGGACGGGTTGTCCGAATCAGGATGGGCAAACTAGCTAGTCTTTTGGACCGTTCGCGCACCAGCACCTGGTTCGCACTGCTGATGGTCTTCATCGCCACACGCAGCGTGATCGAGGTATGGACCGGTTCGGACCAGGGCGACAAGTATCTGGTGGTGGCGCTGACCGCCGCGGCCACCGCGACCTATGGGCTGCTCCGGTTCGTAGAGCTCCTGGCATTGCCCGGCTTCAAGATGAGATACCTGGTCCGCTCGCTCAACGTGCTGTTCATGGGGGTCATCCTGCTGGGCGAGTACATCTTCTCCAGGATGCTGGGGCGGGTCCTGGTCCTGCTCGCCCTGGTGGCCATCGAGATAAATCTGGTATCGAATCTCGCCGAGTACCACGGGAAGGCTCAAGCGCATTGTCACAGCGTTGAAAAGAAGAAAGGGACCGGGCGAAGGCGTGTTCCGATCAAAACGGAGCTAGTCTCAACGGACGAAAAGCGATATTCATTTGCACATCATCGTATTCCCTCTGTACCGGGCGGCCCAATTCTGCAGTATCCTGGATGTTTTAGAGGTCTTCGTTCTTCGACGCAGATCTCCGATCGAGCGATCTTTGTAACGAACGGCGATGAAGAATTTTCATAAACGCCATACATTTATCTACATCGGACCATCATAATAGAACAATTCTCACTTATTAAATATCATTGAGAGGCCTGTCATTGGTACAAGGGCATGATGCCATATGATCTGCCAGGTCAAATCATTTAGCGATGTCGAATCGATGAAAAGTTCACTTTCGATATCGACGGGGGGCTCTGAAAAATCAACGGCTGTCACGATCCCGCGATGTGTTCGCGGCAAACATCGCCTCTAGGTGTTTGGGGGCTATTGATGATCAAAGAAAATGTGTCAAAGAAGAAAATCCAGAGGAGCTCGGACAATCTTCAAGGACAGCGGGCGCGCATACCGACGACACTCAGCCGGCGGATGAACTGAAAGATTGCCGGGCGGAAATGGCCAGGCTGAACACGGAACTGCTAGAGCAAAGAAATGAGATGGATGCCCTGATGGGATCGATTCCTACGGCAATTCTTATACCCGCGATCCTGAATGCCAGACCATCTGCGCCAACCCAGCCGCCAGGGCGATGTTCGATCTGGAGGATGCCGATGCGAAATTCAATGGGGAAGGGTCCGGCGGCTGGGGCGGCCTGGGGCGCTTCTTTCGCGACGAACGGGAACTAGACCCGGAAGAGCTTCCGATGTCTGAGGCGGTCAGAGAACGAAAAGAGGTCGCGATTTCGACCTCAAGGTCCAGTTACCTTCCGGCAGGCGGATCGAGCTGATCGGCAACGCCAGACCGACGATGGACGCGGAGGGAAAAGTGACCGGGATCGTCTGTTCGTTCATCGATGTCTCAGGGCGCGCATCCGAAGAGGGCGCATCTGAGCACGAGTCAAAGTTCAAGAGCATTTTCGAGAGCGCCATCGAGGCGGTCACGATACACGAGGTGGTCCGGGACGAGGACGGGGTCATCGTCGATTGGATACTGAGCGAGAACAATCCTGCCGCCCAGAGGTACTTCGGCCAATCGCTGGAAAACGTGGCCGGAAGAAGGATGTCCGAGCAATGGGGCGCCGAGTACATGGAAAAGTTCGTCTGCGATCTCTAACGAGATCATGGCATGGGGGAGGGGCATCAGACCACGTCCTATTTCGAATGGAACGATCGGTTCTACCTGATCTCGATATTTCCGATCGGGAAAGACCTATTGGTCACGGTGGGGCTCGACAGCACGGACCGGAAGCTGGCGGAGGACCGGGTCAGGGAGAGCGAGGCCAAGTACCGCAGCCTGTTCGGGAACATCAGGGAAGGGGTAAGTCTTCGCCGTTTCGTCTTCGATGAGAAGGGAGAGATAGTGGAAGCGGTCCTGACGGACGCGAACCCGGCCGCCCTCCGGATCTACGGGGCCTCCTCACTGGACGAGCTTCGGGGAAAGATGTACCAGGAAAGGGCCAGTCCCGAGATGGCCGCTTCGGCGCTCAAAGTGGTAAAGAGAATGATGGCGTCCGGTAAGGCCATCACCGAAGAGGAGCATTCGGACATCAACGACCGGGACTACCTGGTGACCGCCACTCCCATCGGCAAGGACCAGGTGATGACCACCAGCATCGACATCACCGACCGGAAGCGGGCCGAGGACCGGCTCAGGCGTTCCAACGCCGACCTGCAGCAGTTCGCCTACGTCGCCTCGCACGACCTCAAGGAACCGCTCCGTATGGTCACCAGCTACCTGCAGCTGCTGGACAAGGTCAACAACGGCAAGTGGGACGACGATTCCCGGGAGTTCATGCACTACGCGGTCGAGGGTGCGTCGAGAATGAAGGCCATGATCGACGACCTCCTGACCTATTCGCGCATCGGCACCCAGGGCAAGCCGCTGGTCCCGGTCGACATGGAGGATGTGCTGCTCATGGTGATGAAAGACCTGAGGCTGACCATCGACGAGAGCGGCGCCACAGTGAGCAACGATCCACTTCCCACCGTGACCGCGGACAGGATGCAAATGGTGCTGCTGCTGGAGAACCTGATCGGCAATGCGATAAAGTACCGCGGCGTCCCATCCCCTCAGGTCCGCGTGTCTGCCCGGGCCTCGGCCAGGGCATGGATCTTTTCGGTCCAGGATAACGGCATCGGCATCGACGCGAGATACTCGGAACGGCTCTTTCAGATGTTCCAGCGACTGCACAGCAGGGACGAGTATCCGGGGACCGGGATAGGGCTGGCGATAGCCAAGAGGATCGTCGAACGCCATGGCGGCAGGATATGGTTCGAGTCCGAGGAAGGGAAGGGGACCACCTTCTTCTTCACCATCCCGTTCGAGGCCCGGGACGACGCTGCAGCCCAAAGGGACTATCAGACCCTATGGCGTCTGAAGTGATATCCGCGTCCTAGGAGCTCCCGTCCGAGAGAGCGCCGTTCCGGTCTCCCGCGATCACTCCAGCGACTTGAGCATCTTGGAAAGCCCGGAGGATTCCTTCGGTCCGACGATGACCTTCATGCCGGTGAGCTCGGCCAGCTTCGGAGACATCCGGGCCACCATGCCGGGTATGATCAGGACGTTCCGGGTCGATTTGGTCCGGGCGCCCGATTTGTCCAGGTCGTGGACGACGCCCTCCGGGGTGAGCTTTCCGGCTGCAAAGGCCGTCAGGACGCTCAGCCCCTCGCAGTCCACCACCTGGAGCCACACCGGCACCTTGCTCTTGTCGGCATCCCCCAGCACGGTGAAGTAGGTGAGGGAGAAGTTCGTGGTGAACAGGATCGGCGAGCTCTCCGTCGGGTTGCCCACCGGGTACAGGCCAGGCTTGACCTGGATGGGCACCTGGGGGTCGGTGTAGATGTTCTGCCGGAGCACGAACAGCGGTATGGCCATCTCCGGCGGCAGTTCCTCGAAGACCACTATCGACCCGTACTTCATGGTCGAGACCAGGCCCATGGTCATGCCCCGGTGGCCGGCCGGTGCGTTCACCAGCATCGGGTAGCCGAGGCCCCGGAACGTCTTCTTGACCGATAGCTTCCTCACGATGGAGCTCTTCTCGATCAGGTCCTTCAGGTTGCCTGCGGCAAGGTCCAGCACGATGTCCTCGACGCCTGCCAGCTTGACCTTCGCCACCAGGTCCGCCAGCTCGTTCAGGCTGGACTCCCTGACCACGAGGGGGCACTTGAGCTCCTTGGCCAGTGCGGCCATGGCGGCATAGTTCTCCTTGGTCGCAGCGGAGAGCAGGGGCACCTTGGCCGCGATCCTCATCGCCGCCGCCCGCATCGCCGCCGGGTCGTCGCTGGACAGCACCAGCGGGAGCTCGGTGGACGACGAGACCTTCTCGACCGTGGCCACGAACTTGCCCGCATCCTTGGAATCGTTCCTGACGCACACCATGTCCAGGGCCATGATCTGGCCGACCCGCTCGAACCGCATGGCGTTGGCCTTCTGCACCCGGGAGACGGCCTCGCTCTCCGGAACGGTGTCCGGGACCGTGATCGCGTAGCGGACCGGGTGAAAGAACTTCTTGTCATGCCGGTACAGCTCGGTCTCGTCGCCGGTCTCCAGTGTGGCCTTGCCCGTCCCCACCTTGACCATCTTGATGGGCGGGGCCGAGGAAGCGGCCAGCGACTGCTTGCCGGCATCGGAGACGTAAGGGCAGTCCTCCAGTTTGGCCTTCTGATTGGCCAGCTGCATGGCGAACGCCAGGCAGGTGGGGTGCTTGCACTCCCCGCAGTTCTTCTTGGGCAGGTGCTTGAATATCTCTATGGCGGTGGGCATTTTAGTTCCCTCCCCGGAGCTCGTTGAGCGTCTCACGCACGATGTCGGCCGCCTTCGGGTGCCTCATGATCAGGATGTCGGCGCCGGATACTAGCGCGGCTATCGCGGTGGTCGCCTCCCACCACACACCCCGCTCCTTGACGTCGCCGTACCCGACGATATCGTCCGTCGCCTCGGCCGATTTCCAGGAGGCGGTCGAATCGCACAGCATAGGCTGCTGCAGCATGCCGTCGCCCATGAGCGCCGCCAGTCGGATCCTTTCGTTCACCGAGTAGGAATAGTCCAGGCCCATCCCCAGGCCGGCCATCAGCGGGTCCATGACGATGTTGTCCTTCTTCACCCCGAAATCAGTGAGCAGTATGGTGATCTGCTTGGCCAGGTTGATGTCCAGGTTCGAAAACGCGATCAGCGGGTGGTCGTGCGCCATGGACGCGGCGGAGATGGACTTGTAATGCCCTTCCTCGGCGTGGCCGAGCAGTAGCCTTTCCTTGGGGGCGATGTTGCTGACCGCCTCCAGGGTCTTGGCGTCCTTCTCCTCCTGGCCGCAACCGTAGACGATCAGCGGAACGTCGACCGCCGCCAGAACCTTCTTCACGGTCTGCGCTGCCGCCTCCGGGGAGGCGTTCGCCTCTTCCGGGTTCGTCGACAGGAGCTTCAGGCAGATGACGTCGGCGTGGTGCCTCTCCACCCAGAACCTGGCCCAGCTGACCGGGTCGTTCACGGCGTCCCCGAAGAAATCCCTGACCGTCTGGGGCAGTTCATCGACCGTGTCCATGACCTCTCCGGCGATGATCTGCCGGTGGGGCGACGTTCCCTCGTAGGAGAGGAACGGCATCCCGTTGCTGCCGCCCACGACCACCTTCTTTCCCCGGGAGCCGCCCGTTTCCGCCGAAGCGCCCAGCTCAAGCACGCCGATCCTGCCCGTCCACTTCTCCTTGGGGATTGGAACCTCGACCATGTCATTACCATCCTGAATATTACTGCAGCAGCGGCGGCATCCTCAGGGCCGGGTGGTCCACCTTGGCCATCCACTCGGTCAGCCCGTCCGCCTCGGTGGTGATCGTCTCGTCCGCGATCTTGTCCACGAACCCGGGCTCGCCCAGTTCCTCTGCCCTTCGTTCCAGGGAGACGCGCATCGACTCCTTGAGGTCCTTGGGCATCCACGCGATGCGCAGGAACCCGCCGTCGGCGGGGATGAATTTCTTGCTGATAAGGTATTTCCTGCCCACGCCTATGAACCCGGGGGTCTGCTTGCCGCCGCCGATAGAACCGGCCAGGGTGGAGAACTTCATGCCCACCGGGGTCATCCCGGGGAATTCGCGGTTCACCACGATCACCGCCTGGACGTCCGCGGTCATGGCCACGATGCACTCGAAGCAGCCGCAGGAGGTCATCGGGTCCTCCATCAGGGTGTAGGCGTTGAACCGCTCCAGCTTGTGATGCGTCAGGTCATAGACCGCCGCGTTAACGCCGGTCCACTGCCCCTTGGCCGCGTCGACCACCTCGCCCTTGATGATGGGCTGGTTGGGGCCGGTGGGGGAGATCTCCTTCCCGGTCTTGGCGTCCAGGTAGTTGATGGCGCCGCACAGTCCGAGACGTTCCGGGGTTACGATGCAGATGTGGTCCGGGGCGAAGGACTGGCACATCAGGCAGGAGTAGAACGTGTCCACCGCCTCGTCGGTCAGCCCGGCCATGCGGGCGTCGCGCTGGGCGTACACCTCCATGGCGGCCGGCTGCAGCCGCCTGACCTCCTCCTCGTCCGTGACGATGGTGACCTGGACCCGGCTGATGATGTTGCCGAACTCCTCTTTCATCTTGGTGATGAGGATGTCGCCGAAGTGCTTGAAACGGAAGCCGGCGGCCACCGCGTTCTTGCTCAGCCTCAGCCAGTTGAGGTTCCTCTGGCCGGTGTGCCAGACGCCCTCGGCGAAGTTCAGGAACAGGTGGATGCGGCGCTCCATGACCGATTCGAAGTCCTCCTGCATCTTCTTCCCGTAGACGTCGATGATGATCGCCAGCGGTGTGGACGACCCGTCCCCCATCTGGTCCACGTCCTTGCCGATGACGGTGATCTTGCCGTCCTGAACCTCCGCCTCTTCCTTCATCCTCAGGATCTCGAAGGAGACCGTCTTGGATGCCCCGCCTGCCTCGACGTACGTGTCCGGGCGGCGGACCGTCTCGCCCTCGAACGCGGCGCCGTAGGCCACCGGCACGTCGACCGACGCCGCCTTGACCTTTATGTCCCTCAGCTCGATGGCCGTCTGCAGCATCCGGTCCGGGGTCTGGGTGACGAACCTTTCCGGGATGCCTTCCAGCACCTGGTCGGCGACCACTGGCGAATTGTTCAGCAGCACCGCGAACTCGGCTGATGCCTTGATCGCGTCCAGTGGGCCGTACTGCAGCACGAACACCTTCGGCCGCTTCTTCATGTAGCCGGCCAGGCGCTCCCGGTCGCCCCTCTGCACGCCGCCGAACGAGAGGGCGGCCCGGATCGCGAAGTTGAGCGAGTGGATGACCTGGGTGAACTCCCCGACCGGGTACAGCATGACGTCCAGGCCCATGTTGATGTTGTTGTCCTTGAGCTGCCTCACCGTATCATACGCGGCGAAGATCAGCATGCCCTTGCTCTGGCATTCCCGGACGGTCTTGACCAGCTGCTTCGGGTCCTTGGCCGTGCCGATCAAGACCGCCGCCCCCGGGATGGTGTCGTCGACGAACGCCAGTCCCAGCTGCCTCAGGATCCGGTCCGGGACGAAGCCGGTGTACATGGTGCCGTCGTACGGCCTCGCCTCGTCGAGATATTTCAGGGCCTCGATGATCTCGGCAGCCACCATGGTCGCCTCCCCGGCCGCCAGGGCGCTCTCCATCGTGGAGGTCTCCCGTATCTTTCCCCGCACCCGGCCCAGTATCCCGGGCAGGTCGCCCAGCTTCTTGGCCTCGGACCCGTCCCAGGCATAGATGGACGGCAGCTCGTACGCCGTCTCCGGGTACTCGATCTTCTTGTCGTAGCCATGATTTTCGATCGCCACGGCCAGCAACTGGTCGGCGAACCCGGTGGAGATGAGCGCGCCGTCGATGGCCATGCGGTACAGTCTGTGGTTGCTGAGCTTCGGCCCCTCCTCGACCGCGTAGTGATGGTCGAGGGAAAGCGTCCAGCGCCTGCGCTCGACGGAGTTGAGCAGGCGGTGCGCCGCCTTGTGCGGGTCCGATTCGAAGATGAAGTGGCCGCCGAAGACGTCGGCGGCCGAGTGCTCCAGGAGCTCGGTCACCAGCGAAGACCCGTGAACATAGCTGATGGTGCCCACGTGCACCGGCATGCCCAGAGCGACGCACCAAGTGCCGATGGAGATGGCCTTCTCGTGGTTCGCCTCCGGCGCGGAGACCACGAACGGGTATGCCGGAGACGTCCGTCCCCAGCCGCACCGCGATCTCCGTGGCCAGGTTGGCCGCCCGGGTATTGTCCACGCACGAGCCCATGTGCCAGATCGGCGGGAGCTTGACCCCGTTCTTCTCCTCCAATGCGCGGATGAACGCCTTCAGTCCCGGACCGGCGAGCCGTTCGGTCGCTTCGGCGGATAGCAGGTCGTTCTTGGCGCACGCCCCGGCGGAGCAGCCGGTCGTCAGCACCAGCACGTCGTGCTTGACCAGCTCCTTGGCGATGGTCAGATGGTTATGGTCCTGCATCGCCTTCTGGTTGTTGCAGCCGGCCAGCAGAGCGATGCCTCGTAACTGGCCGGAACGGACCGCCTCGACCAGGTGGGCCAGCGGGTCCTCCGGCACGAACGGGGCGCAGAGCTCCTCGATCTGCTCGATGCTGAACCCGGCCACCACGTCGAACCTGACGTCCGGTATCTTCACCTTGCTCGGCTCCCTTCTCTTGAACGCCTGGATGGCCATGCGCACGATCGAACGCGCGGATGCCTCGGCGTCCTCCTCCCGGAACTGCACGTGGGTGTCGTAGGGGATGTGCACGTTGCTCATGGTGGTGACCATCTCGGTGTGCATGCACGAGCAGGTCTCCGAGAGCGAGGGCATGATGCACTGGTAGTCGGCCACCAGCAGGTCGACCGCCCCGGTGGCCAGGGCCAGTTCCTGGGAGGCGAAGTTGGCCGCCATGGAGACGCCCTTCCGCATCAGGGTCTCGTTCCCGGTGCAGCATATGCCCACGATGTTGATGCCCGAGACGCCGGCCTCGCGCGCTTCATCTTCCATCGTCCGGGCGACGTCCACGATTATCTCGCTGAGCACCGGGTTGTGCCCGTGGATGGCGATGTTGACCGCGTCCCCCTTGAGGGCGCCCAGATTGGCGTAGGTGCGGACCAGCCGCGGCGTCCCGAACAGTATGTCGGAAAGGTCCGTGGAGATCTGCATGCCGTCATAATCCGCGATGGCGCAGCTTATGCCGCCAAAGATGAGCGGCAAGGGGTCGGCATCGCAGCCCAGCGAGGTGCGGTGCATCACGTCGGCGATAGAATGGTCGATCGAGCTGGGCATGACCCCGAGTGCCTGCAGCAGCGCCACTCGTTCCTTGGTGACGGTGGCGACGGTGAAGCTCAGCGGCTCCTTCTGGTGCCTGCCGTAGTCGTCGTACACCTTGGCCAGCACCGAGCTGGCCAGCTCTTCGTTGTTCTTTCCTTCGGTGGCGATCCCGAGCCGTTCCGAGACCCGCCTCAGCTTCTGCTCGTCCTTGATAGAGTATGAAGGCGCTTTGCCTTCCAGCACCTTCAGTAGCGTGTCGGCGATGTGCCGGCCGTGGCCCGAATGGGATGCGGTGCCTCCGGCGATGTGGCGGATGAGGTTCCTGGCCACGATGGTGTAGTCCCTGGCCCCGCAGATACCCTTCTCCGGCTTGCCCCCGTGAGGATTGATCCGGCAGGGGCCCTGGAGGCAGTTGTTGCAGCAAAGGCCCAGCTCACCGAAGCCGCATTGCGGCTGCATCTGCTCATAGCGGTCCCAGGCGGTCTCGATCTTCTTGGCGGCCGCTGTGTCGATACACTCCTTCGCTCCGGGGTCGCAGGTGCGCTCCGGAGTCCCTTTGCCTTTGGTCGCCATGTGATTGTCTCCTGGGGCCGTGTCGGACGAATACGTCCTGAACCGGGCCGGATGTCCGTTGCATGTTGTGGCTGCATATCTGCTTTTCGATTCCCGCCCCCGTTAAGGGCGGCATAATCGCTTCCCAGCATCTGCTGTCGCATGGCGTCCTCCACATCCCGGCCCGAAGAGCTTTTTTAAACTTGGGGCACCTTCGTATGACCGTGACCCAACAACTGCTGAAGATTACCAAGACCCCCGCCGGCATCCCGGTGATAACTGAAAGGCTCCCCCAGACCAGGTCGGCGGCCGTTTCGATCAGCGTCGGGATCGGTTCCCGGGACGAGGGGCCGAAGCAGCACGGCATGGCGCACTTCCTCGAGCACATGCTCTTCAAGGGCACGAAGAACCGCACCTTCAACCAGGTCAACGAGACCATCGAGGAGGCCGGCGGCTATCTGAACGCCTTCACCACCCAGGAGATGACCTCGTTCTTCTCGTTCTCGATCGACGAGACGGTCCGCACCGCCCAGGGGCTGGTGCAGGACATATTCCGCAACCCGCTGATGGACAAGGGATACCTGGAGCTGGAGAAGGGCGTGGTCAAGCAGGAGATCAACAACCGGCTCAACGACCCGGAGCGGTACATCAAGAACCTGTTACTGAGGTCGCTGTTCAAAGGAGGACCGCTGTCCCGGCCAGTGCTGGGCACGGACCGGAGCGTGGACTCGTTCTCCTCCGAGGACCTGCTGGAGTTCCATGACACCAAGTACCGCCCGCCCCGCATGGCTGTGGTGGCCTGCGGCAACATCGACGAGGCGGAGATACTGCAGTGGGCGACGGACTCGCTGGACGGCATGGAGAAAGGCAGGCCGGTGAAGCGGCAGAAGCCCAAGTTCTACGCCACCGTCGACGCCTATCCCAGGAAGGGTGACCACATGTACGTGGGGATAGCCTTCCCGGGCCTGACCGCGAAGGACCCGTCGAGCTACGCCCAGGATGTGCTGGCGGCGGTCATCGGCGGCGGGGCCAGTTCCCGTTTGAACCGGAAGGTGAGGGAGGAGGAGGGGCTGGTGTACTCGATCTACATGGCACCGTCGTCCTATTCCGACTCCGGGACCATCGAGTCCTACTTCTCCACTTCCGGCGACCGGGTGCAGAGGGTGATCCAGATATTCGGGGAGGAGCTCAAGCGGCTCAAGGCCGAAGGGCTCATGCCGGGAGAGCTGGAGCGGGCCAAGCACGTACTGAAGGGCAGCATCCTGAGGAACATCGGACAGCCGCGCGACGACATGCGCATGTTCGCGTACCACTACATGATCACCGGTGAAGTGCCGCTGATCGACGACGAGGTGAAGAAGTATGAGGCGGTCACCGAGAACGAGGTGATGGCGCTGGCGCAGCAACTGCTCCTGCGCGGGAACATGACCGCCGCGATATACGGGGCGAAGAACGTGGCCGAGTCCACCGCCGCCTTCACGAACGGGGTGGACTTCTGATCACTGGATGACCAGGAGGACCTGGCCGCCCTCGACCGTCTCGCCGGCCTTCACCGACACGCTCTGCACCGTGCCGGCGACCTCGGACTGGATCTCGTTCTCCATCTTCATGGCCTCCAGCACGGCCACTATCTGGTTCTGGGCCACTGTGTCCCCGGCCTTCACCTTGACGGCGATGATCTTTCCGGGCATCGGCGCGGTTATGGAACCTTTTGAGTCCGAATCCTTTGCCCGAGCTCGTCGCCTCGGCCTCGACGGCCACAGTGGCCATCTCCCGCACCGGTTCCACCAGCACCTTCATCTGTCGGGAGCTGGTGGTCACGTTCGCGCCCTCGTTAAGCGCGCCGTCCACGGTCACCGGCAGCAGCTCGCCATTGATGGAGACGCCGTTCTCCTTCAGCACCACCCGGTAGGTCTCGTTGCCGATGGTGACCCGGTAGTCGCCGCCGTTCTTCTCCACCAAGACCTCGTGCGCCTGCCCGTTGGCGGTGATCTTCAGCTTCAGATCAGCCACCCCCCTTGGCGCATCTGCTCCCGGCGGGCCACACTGGTCCATTGGTCCGTCTTGGCGGCGCAGACGTCGACGGTTGGTTTGCGTTCTCGTGGAGCGCATGTAGAGCACCGCCACCGCCGCTATGTCCTTCAGGTTCACGCCCTTCTCGTTCATCTCCCGGTCCTTGAAGAACTCGAGCGCCTCCCGGGGGAACAGCGCGTACGAAAGCACGTCCTCCTCGTTACGTGCCGAGGCCATCGACCTCCTTCGCCAGGCGGTCGTACTCCGGTTCCAGCAGGTCGGCCGGGCGGACAGTGATGGGCTTCTCGTCCCCGATGATCTTCCTGCGGATGGCCGGATCGATCTCCGCCGGCGTGCGTCCGTAGAGGCCGCGCACCAGGTTCTTGGTCTCGTTGGTGACCATCTTGTACCGTTCGCCGGCGATGACATTCAGAGTGGCCTGTGTTCCCACGATCTGGGAGGTAGGCGTGACCAGCGGGGGATAGCCCAGGTCGGCGCGGACCCGGGGCACCTCCTCGTAGATCTCCTGGATCTTGTTCTCCTGCTTAGCCTCCTTGAGCTGGGAGGCCAGGTTGGATATCATGCCGCCGGGTATCTGGTAGATGAGGGCGTTGGTGTCCACGCCGGTGTGGGTGCTCTCGAAGTCGGCGTACTTCAGCCGTACCTTCTCGAAGTACTCGGATATCTCCTGCAGCTTCTTCAGGTCCAGTCCGGTGTCGTACTCGGTTCCGCGCAGCATCGCCACCATCGATTCGGTGGGCGGCTGGGCGGTGCCCTGGGACATCGATGAGATGGCGGTGTCGATGATCTCCGCTCCCGCCTCGATGCCCTTCAGATAGGACGATTCGGACATCCCTGACGTCGCATGGCAGTGCATGTGCACCGGCAGTCCGGTCTCTTCGCGCAGCTGTTTGACCAGCTCGTACGCTACGTACGGCTTCAGCAGCCCGGCCATGTCCTTGATGCAGAGCGTGTCCGCTCCCAGGTCCTTCAGCCTGTCGGCCATCTTCACGAACGTGTCGATGCTGTGCACTGGCGAGGTGGTGTAGGCGATGGCCGCCTCCACGATGGCGCCGGAACGCTTGGCGGCGCGCATCGCTGACTGCATGTTGCGCACGTCGTTCAGCGCGTCGAAGATGCGGAAAACGTCGATGCCCCGTTCGTGCGCCTTCTGCACGAACTTCTCCACGATGTCGTCCGAGTAATGCCGGTAGCCGACGATGTTCTGCCCCCGGAGGAGCATCTGGAACCGGGTGTTGGGCATCTCCTTCTTGAGCTTGGTGATGCGTTCCCAGGGGTCCTCCTTGAGGAACCGCAGGCAGGAGTCGAACGTGGCCCCGCCCCACATCTCCACTGACCAGTATCCGATCTCTTCCATGATCGGGGCGATGGGCAGCATGTCCTCGGTGCGCATCCTGGTCGCCAGAAGCGACTGGTGCGCGTCCCGCAATACTGTGTCGGTGATCTTGATCTTCATCTGGGCAGCCTCACAGCGGTATGTTGCCGTGCTTCTTGGTCGGTCTCGACTCCCTCTTCTTCTCTAACATGTGCAGGGCGCTGATCAATCTGGTCCTGGTCTCCTTCGGCTCGATGATGTCGTCGAGGTATCCCCGTTCCGCGGCCACGTACGGCGATGCGTACGCCTTCCGGTACTCGGAGATGAGCTCGTCCCGCTTCACCTGCGGGTCATCTGCCATTATCAGTTCTTGTTTATAGACTATGTTGATTGCCCCTTCCGGTCCGACGATGGCGATCTCGGCCGAGGGCCAGGCCAGGTTGATGTCGGTGCGGATGTGCTTGGACGACATGACGCAGTACGCCCCGCCGATGGCCTTGCGGGTGATGACGGTAACCTTGGGCGTCGTCGCGTCGCAGATACGCGTACAGAAGCTTGGCCGCGTTGCGCACCAGGCCGTTGTACTCTTGCTCCGTCGACGGCAGATACCCGGGCACGTCGACCAGTGTGACGATCGGGATGTTGAACGAATCGCAGAACCGGACGAACCGGGCGGCCTTGATGGAGGAGTTGTTGTCCAGCGTCCCGGCGTACACCGACGGTTCATTGGCCACGATGCCGATGCTGATGCCGTCCATGTGGGCGAACCCGATGACGATGTTCCGGGCCCAGTTCTCCTGCACCTCGAGGAACTCGGCGTCGTCCACCACCTTCTTGATCACCTCGCGCATGTCGTAGCCCTTGCTCGGGTCCTCTGGCACGATGGTGTCGAGCGAGTCCTCCCGGCGTTCCGGGTCGTCCTTGGCGGCCCCGTGCGGCGCGGTGTCCAGGTTGTTCGACGGCAGGAACGAGACCAGCTTCTTGACCCGCTTGATGCAGTCCATGTCGTCCTCGGCCACGAAGTGGGCGGCGCCGCTCTTGGTGGCGTGGGTCATGGCCCCGCCCAGCTCCTCGAACGTGACGTCCTCCTTCTGCACCGCCTTGATCACGTCCGGCCCGACCACGAACATGTGCGACTTGCCCTTGACCATGAACACGAAGTCGTTCATCGCCGGTGAGAACGCCGCTCCGCCCGCGCACGGCCCCATGACCATGGCGATCTGCGGTATGACGCCGGACGCCAGCGCGTTGCGGAAGAATATCTCGCCGAAGCCAGACAGTGAGTCGGCCCCTTCCTGGATGCGGGCGCCGCCGGAATCGTAGATGCCGATGATGGGCGAGCCAGTCTTCACCGCGAAGTCGTACATCTTGCAGATGTTCTGGGCGTGCATCTTGCCGACCGAGCCGGCGAACACGGTGAAGTCCTGGGCGAACACGTACACCTGCGTCCGTCAATGGTGCCGTGGCCGGTGACCACGCCATCGCCCGGTACCTTGTGCTTGTCCATGCCGAAGTGACAGGACTGGTGCGTCACGAAGGCGTCGAACTCGACGAAGGAGCCTGGGTCCAGCAGTGCGTCTATCCGCTCCCTGGCGGTCATCTTGCCCTGCTTGTGGTGCTTGTCCTGCTTGTCCGCGCCGCCCCCGGCGCGGGACCTCCGCTTCATCTCCCTCAATTCCCTGTTAGCTTCTTCGACGCCCATTTTTTTGTGCCCCCAGTCCGATGCTTTGAATTGGTGCCCCGCAGTTAACACCTTTTGCCTAATTTATTCCAATGTTACCGATTGGACTTCCTGACGGTGGTATCGTGCACCGATGTTATGCGGCAGGTGCTGCCGTCGGTCGCGAGTATCGTGAGCGCTCCGGCGTGGTCCACCCCGGTCGCCCTGCCCGAGATCCTCCTGCCTTCCGTCTCCACGTCGACCTCCGAGCCGATGGTCGACGAACGCTTGCTGTAGTCGGCCATCTCGAACGTCCCCTTGAGGAACAGCTGCGTAGAATGCATCCAGCCGGTACAGCAGCAGGTCCAGGAAAGCGTCCCGGTCGATCCGCTTGGCGGCGCAGGAGCTCACCGAGGTGGCTCCCGGGATGCTCAGTCCCGCCGGTTCCAGGTTCAGGTTGATACCGATGCCCAGGACCATGTAGGCGATCTCACCGCCCCTGGAGGCCGATTCCACCAGCAGCCCGGCCACCTTCTTGCCCCCGATCTCGATGTCGTTGGGCCATTTGACCATGGTCTTGCATCCCGATACCTCTTCGATGGTCTCGGCCACCGGGACGCACGCCAGCACGGTCAGCCTGAGCATGTCCTCGGCGCCGACCTTAGGCCTCAATATGACAGAAAGATAGAGACCGCCCTCGGGCGAGGACCAGCTGCGGCCCATGCGGCCCCGGCCGGCCACCTGGGTCTTGGCGGTGACGACCAGGCCCTCCGCCTCCCCCTCGTTCGCCAGCGCTTTCGCGACGTCGTTGGTGGAGGCGACCTCATCCTTGACGATGACCTTCCTGCCGATGATCATTTGGAGCTCACTTCTCAGACCCTGATGTCCTTCAGGGCGGAGAGCCGGTAGTTCCCTTTCAGGCCGGAGAGCATCTTCTGCAGACCGTCCTTGAGCGCGTCCTCCCCGCCGGGATACTTGCTCACATCGGCGACCAGCTCCATGCTCATCTTCTCGTTGTAGACGAGCACCTTGGTGTGCAGCGCCAGCAGGTTGATGTCGAACTTGGCCAGCTCGTTGGTCACCTGGAAGATCGAGCCGGGCTTGTCCGGGATCTCGAGCTCTATCTGGACCAACTTGACCGTCGGCCTCATGAACGTGAGCGACAGGACCCAGGCATCGTGTCTCCGACCATCATGACCGGGTCGCCATCCTTGACGCCCTCGAGTATTTCAGGTAGTCGGCGGGGATATGCGACCTCGCCGTTCTTCATCATGGTCGTGCGCCTTGGACGCCTTCTTCAGGGCCTTGGCCTTGACCATCTGGCCATTCCCGGAGGTGCCCTTGGTGTAGCGATCGCTGATGTGCGACTCTTTGATTTCCATGGCGTCGATGTTCGAGATCGAGAGGACTTCTGTTTCCTGAGCGTGTCGAAGTCCTCCTGCAGCTGGGGCAGCTCTCCGTAATAGCGAGCTCGATGAGCATCTTCCACACCATGGTAACGTTGGAGATCATGTGATCGAGTCCGAGTTCAGGATGTCGACGTTCCTCTCGGAGAGGAACTTGGAGACCTGGGCGCATGAGCCCGGCACATCCAGCATGTAGAACGTGGCCTCGCATATTTGCCGGTAGTTCTCCGGTCCGAAGGTGGAGAGAACGATCTCGTAACCGGTGTTGCCGTGAAATCATAGCGGAACATCGTGGTGTAGACCTGGCATCCATCGACGAGACCGAGTGGATTGCCTAATTGTCGCCGATCTTGACCTCGAATTGTTCATCCTTCCGAATTCCCATAACCTCATTTTCGGACCCAGCCCGCCAATGACATTTCGCTTGATAAACCTTGTCAATGGCATTCTTATAGGGTCGGGCATACTGGCCATCAACTTTGCCGGGCGGTGCGCTCCCGGGTCGGATATGGGATATGGGGTATGACCGTCCGACCGATGCACCATATCGTTTCTCATCCGCTGGTTCGAATCGAACATCCAAGAGGAAGATATGTCTGGACCCATCGATGCAGTTCTTTCTCTGCCTGCACAATGCATTCCGTCGCGGATATGCTGACAGTTGGATCAGGATGCGTTTTCGACGCGCGCGTCATGATGGGGACATCTTCTAGATATTGAATGGATTGCCACGTGATGGGAGAGGTGCTGGACTTCCACGCCAAAGGCGAGGAGGTGGCCGTGTTCCCGGCGATAAGCGGGCTGGCGCCTCTGCTGCCGAACTCCTATGTCATCGACCATCGGGAACTGGACCGGCTGACCAGCGGCCTGGAGACCCTGCGGACTGTCTCCCGACGACCTGTCGGCCGCCCGCGGGTGACCGCGGCCATGAACCAGCATCTGAGACTTCACCTCGATAAGGAGGATGCGTTCATCTACCCTCTTCTGCGGGAGAACCTATCCCCCGCCGGCCCAGGCCTCCATGGTCGGGCACATGTCCAGTTCGATCCCGCCGGAAAAATTCCCCATGCTCGTCCGGTGGCTCTTTCCCGCTGCTCGATCTCCAGGAGCGTGCGGTCATGTCCATCCATCTGGAAGGCGTGCGATTCCTCCCGGAGGTGTTCGAGAAGGTCAAACCGCTGATCCGGAAGGCCGCGGCCGGGGAATGGGATGATCTGGTCCGCCGGCTGCCTGGACTAGAGTAGTCCGGGGTGACAACATCCGGCATCATCGTCGGAAAGGGTGAGATCGAACTGCATCATTCGGGTCATTCCACGATGGTCTGCTCCACATTCGTGGAACCCGGACCGGAATCAATCGACTCTAGTTCAGGACGGGAGATCTTCTCCAGGGGGCGGAGCTGATAGGCGCATATCACCCGGTCGTTGAGCGGTTCGGCCTCGATCAGGCGCTTGCCCTTCTCAGTGATCCTTACCACGACGCCGTCCTGAACATCGATAAGTGAACGCAAGGCGAGCTCATCGATGGCGGTGCGGACCGCGGTCGTCAGGCTGCCCTCCGGTTCTTCGGTGGAAGCTTCCTGGATGCACCTGCTGGGCGGTTCCAGGCAGAACAGGTCCTTGCTGCCCTGGTCGTCGTCCATAAGGAGCGGGTTGTAAAAGCAAATATCGAGCCCGTCGGACGCGTCGGAGAACGGGGTCTGGTTGGTGCCCTCGGCCTTCCTGACCACCAGCGGACGGTGGAGCAGAAGCTGGGAGATGGTGTGCGTGAGCGTCTCCGCGGTCAGATGGACGTCGCGGCCGATGATGCCGGTGTCGATTATCCCCACGTTCGTCTGTTCCAGGCGGGAGGCGAGGGCCACATCGTTCATGACCATCTCGGGCAGGTTGAGCGTGTAGACCGCGGTCACGGCGACCTTGGCCTCCTCTATCGTCTTCTCGTCCTCGACGACTGTGCAGCGCAGCTCGTGCGGTGTTATGAACCAGGTCCAGTCGTCCCACAGGTCGTCCGGGATGTTTACCAATTCCATTGGTCAGGCGATGACACCGCCATTTAAAGCAATATCCTGATCAGCTCGGCACGTTCTTCACGAACAAATCGATGAGTTTTCATTGTCTTGATAGCGAATGCCCTGGTCGACGGTGATCACCGCAAGCCGCGTCGGGATCTGGCTGTTTTTTTCGAGACGATGTAAA
>CAWDCQ010000076.1:0-49312 GCA_963800775.1 uncultured Methanomassiliicoccales archaeon
CAAAGATCTTGTAGGCCACGTAGGCAACCAGCAGGATGATGATCAAACTGTAGGCTGTTTCGATAAGCCTCACGTCCGGCCTAGGCAGATTCAAGATCTCCAAGGAGTTGATCACAATTCCATAGGCAACTATGAAGATGAACACTGGATATCTCATATCCTCAACAGGATGTCGTCCAATTGGGTCTCTGTCTTGCGGGTTATGAAATGAATGACCGGATCAACGACAAACATCACGACCAGTGCAATTCCGACCCATCCCAGGAGAGTGACGACGAAAGCGCCGTAGTTGCTTTCAAATGGCGGAGGTAGATTGTTCTGCCATATTCCGAATAGCTTGTTCTGACCGGCTTTGGCCCCGTAGGTCGACTCCACGTGCATCGACGCCTGTTTCGTTATAGTGATGTTATGAGTGGGGTCGTTCATCTGGGTGAAATTAAATATCACGTCAAATGTGGTATCGGTAGTAGGGAGGTCCCGATTAGGGACCATTGTCAACTTGACCGATTGCGAGATCCCAGGATCGATTGACAAGAAGGCGCGATCGAAGACTGGCCTTATGCCATTTGAATCGACGCCGGTCACGTTCATTTTCAGCAGATAGGGAGAGCTGTCATTGTTGTAAACGACCCACTCGAACGTGGCATTTTGAGACGCATCTATGCTGGGATAGTAGTTCTTTTCTTCCACGTCGAAAACATCTACTCCGGTGGCCTGAACTGACGGACCCATTGCCGCCATCACCAACAAAATGACGAAAGGCAAGGCCAATAATCCAGTCAAAGCCTTATTAGAACTAAGAAATGCCAAGATCCGACGCTCCGACCAAACGATTTGGTGATGCATCGGTTTAGAGTATTAAAACCTTCAGACATGAGTATATGGATGGCGAAAAAACGTCGGATGTCAAGCAGTGCGAAGGGGGAATTATAGGAACGGATTTGAGGACATGCAGGAATGGCTTAGCCGAAAACCATCTCTCCGATCATCGGCATCAATCGATTCTTTAATCGGTGGAGAACGGACGCAGTCAAACAAATGAATTCAGGCACAATCTGTTCAGAATCAATTTCCCCTAATCATTATCATCCAACCATCCCATAAGGAAATTCGAGGTAATACGATCTCAACAGATCTGACCAAGGTCATCGACATATTGGCTGAAGATAATAATGTCCGCCTTTGGCTCGTTATCCGTCATGGGGAGAAGGCTGCCTCAGATATCAGCGCACCTCTTGCAGACGTATCATTGACACAAGCGGGAGCAAGGGATTCCCTGGATTTAGGGTGTCGATTGAGGGACGCTGGGCTATCGCTCTCTTCTATCGTTTCCAGTCCATTGTCCAGATGCACACAGACTTGTGAGAATATCGTTCAAGGTCACGGGTCTCGTACGGTAGTCCAGAAAGAGGATATGCTTGCATATCCGGGTTCGTTTCTTTTGCATGATCCCGATGACCGATCGCCCAACCCTGGATCCAAATCCAAGGAGCCTGGATCGTATGAGAACCGGGCAAATAATGGAGACTTGAGCGAAGGGGTAAAGAATGTTCTAACTTTAGTCCTGAATCAGCATTCGTTCGGGAACGGTATTTGTCTTCTGGTCACTCACGACGCGATCATAGCTCCCGTGCTCACTTTTTTGACCAACGAAGCTTTTGACCCCAAAGAGAAGTGGATCGATTATCTTGATGGCTTCACGCTCTGCAAGGTTAATGAGAAATGGATCGTGATCCATGGGCACGGCGCGGGTATCGATGTCACCTCGCAGGTGAACCTGGTCAAGTCCCTATGAATACCGCTGCTCACTCCCAATTATTCTCGTCATTGGCTGATGATTATAATAAGCCAACGATTAAGTATTTGCGACCGTTTGAAACTACCAGGTGAAGGTTTGCTTAAGATCCATTCGGAAACGAGCTCCTTACATCTGAAAATACTTTACGTATCCACTTTCTTGCTGCGGGTCGCCTTTGGGGCATTGCTACTGCTCATGTCGGTCTATGTCACGGGCGATCAGAATTCCCGTTTGCTCAACGTTGCCATCATCGCCGTCCCATACCCGCTAGCTGAAATGCTCACCGCCAACTACTTCGGCCAGCTAAGCGACAGGATCGGCCGTAAAAAGGTCATAGTCTTTGGATCTTTGTTGGCGGCGGGTATTGTCGGACTTTATGCGTTGTCCAATGACACATGGTACCTGGCCACCCTGCACGGAATTCATGGTGTGGCGGCAGCTGCAACGGTCGCACCGGCCATTGCCATGATCGCCGACCATTCGGTGAAATCCGACCGGGAAGACAAATGGGCTGGTTCGACTATTCCACGTTGCTCGGTTACATCATGGGGGCGGTGATGGGCGGAATACTTGTGGATAATGTTGACCCGATGTTCGGTTTCCTTCTCGTCTCGGCTATGCTGGCCTCCTCTGCTGTATTGCTGATAATCTTGGTTCGGAACGAACCTTCGGTAGGACGATCGGAGATGCGTGGTTTCGCTCAACTGAAATCGGTTTTTACTAACAATGAAGTGAGGCTGATGTTTCCCATCTGGCTTGTCGTGGCCACTCTCTTGGGCTTGGCGCTCACCTATCTACCGATCATATTCATGAGCCAACACATTCATGGAATCACGATAGGAATCATGTTCGCAGGGGCTGGCGTTGTGCTCGGCCTGCTTCAGCCTTTTTGGGGCAAAATGTCCGATCGTTTCGGTCGCATACCCGTCATGTGTTATGGAGTGTTCAGCATGTTAGGCGTGGTCCTAATGGTGCTCCTTATTCCCGATGCCATCTATTCGCAGGACGTCAGCGGGATCCATTTCCACTTATTGGGGGGCATACCTCTCGCGATCATGGGTCTGGGGGTCGGGGCTTTCGTGCCGGCTGCGCTGGCACTCATGGCGGATTCCTCGGACACGAACTCATATGGGGCGACCATGGGTCTGTACTCGTTTGCGCTCGGTTTCGGGGCCTTTATTGCCGAGTCGATCGGGCTCGCCATAATTCTCGTTTCAGGGCACGATGCAGCGCCTGGATGGCTCCTCTACTTTGCCGCAGCCCTAGTAGCCTTGGCGGTCATCATGGTGGTCGTCTTCTTTCTGGCCAGGAAGATCTTTTCCAAAACATCTAGGGTTTGATCCCTTCTGCGGGATTTATTGACTCGGCATGCCACATGAAATTCATTTTTCGAAGAAGACCTTTCTCCTTTTTGCCTTTAGGAAAGTGTCTATCAGAATGACATTAGTTCCCAGGACCAGTATAGATCCGACTACCCAGGAGAATGGGAACACTATCGCAGGCTGTCCGGTCACGTTCTCGGTGAGACAGGCGGCAAGGAACAATGGAATATAAAGGGCGAAGCAACGGACCATGACGGTGCGGTTCTCAACCCCCCATACAACAAGCAATGAGATTGGCAGGAGGTAATAGCAGAGGTTGATCTTGGGATAGATCATAAAAAAGGCCATCAGCACGATCATGCACCCTTCCCAAAAGGTGGTCGAATCGCGCTTACGGTACACATAATAAGATGCGATTAGGATGGCCGAAATGGTTAGGATGTCGCTGAGAGTACCGGGCAACGAAAAGCCACCTTGGGCCCAAAAATGCCAGATGCTCAATCCGCCTATCTCTCCAGTTGTATTCTGGAGGAGATAATAGCTGGGGAAAGAAATGAACTGATTTGGAGCTATCAATAGGAGAGGGACCGCCACCACAGCGGTCACAGCGATCGTGATGCCTAATATCATCCATCGATTTTTAGCGGTCCGAGCCTTTATCAACCAAACTGGAAAAATGGTTGCATTGAAGAACAGCGTCCAGATGCCGAGGGTGTTCAGGAAAGCTGAGGTTTTAGTGCGTTGAAGTACGAACAACAAAAGCGGCAAAATGAACATGAAGATGACGATGCCCTTGTCCTGAACCCCGAATGTGGCATCGATAAAGGCAAATGGCGATACTATCAGCGCCAATCCAGATAGAAATGCAAGGCGTTCATCGTATCTTTTGAGCATGGCATAATAGAGAATGCCCGTGAGAATGATGAATAACGAGAAATAAAGAGAATACTGCCACGAGTCTCCTCCCATGAGCTGCGCTGGAACCATCAAATAATCGATTATCGGCGGGGATTCCATGGAGAAGTCCTTGTAAGGTATCTCTCCGTGGATGATGGCTGACGTCCTGTTGTGGTAGAAGTCTATGTCGTTGTTCTGTGGTATCCAAGGGGCATACGGGATCACCAGAGCGTTTTCAACAACAATTAGAGAACCATAGAGAACTAGCCCGATTATCAATAGTACAGCTATTTTCTGAATGGGAGAGTATCGTTCTATTCTCTTGAACCAGGAATCTAACCGCTTCAACTTCTACACCCATCGATTGTCTTTGGTCTCATCTTCCTGACCGCTGTTTCTGTCTTAAGGCAAGATGAAGAGCCCTTTAAGTTATTCGACGAATGATTCTTCAATTCCCCACATCTCGATCGGGGCAACGCGCAGAATCCTATCTTATCCGTCGGCATCTAGAATCGAGTCGGAAAACATCCAGAGTTCTCCGTTTCATACACGCCATTGTCCGGATCGGTGCTATGTAGGCAATCTCCCAAGATGATTTCTTACATATGATGGTCTGTAATTGGCCATCCATCAAGCGTTAGGCAACAATTCGACTCAATAATCACCAATTAAGTCGTTCTGAGCTTCGTCACGCCATCATCATAGATGAGTCCCACGACTGTCACCCCAGATGGATGGTAACTTGAAAATAACAGACCGCTACCTGTTCCCTTTCCCTCGATCACCATCTTGTCTGGTACCTCAGAGATTCCGGGATGATCGGAGCCATCAGAGAACAGAATCATGAATTTGCCAGGGTCGCAGGTCCACGAACTAGATAGGTGATTGTCAATCTCATATCTAACCACGATTCCCGAGTTGGTTCCGATTTCATTAACGAGATTGAGCTCTAGATTGGCAGAGGGATTCGTGAATACCACTAAGAACATCCCTAAGGCCGCAACCAAAGAGACGATTATGATAGCGAAGAATATAATTTGACTCTGAGCCATAATTGTCCGACCGGCTCACAGAAATGGCCTGAGTAGAATAATAAGATTGGGTATTATTTTGCAAGGGCCGGATGCGACGCCTTTCTTGCAGGCCTTGCAGTTTGATGACCAAGGCGATCTATTTGCATTGCCATCATATCAATCAGCATTCGAAGGCCCATGTTCAACGGTCTTGTGTGTATCTTATTCCGCATCTAAGATTAATCGGATGGCATGAACGTTCAGCGTTGCCGCCGCGAGCACCACAATACGATGAACGGCACGGCCACCAGCCATGCCAGATGCCTACTCCGTTGGTTTGAAAACGCTATGACCCCATCACCATGCTAAAGGAACGAAGCGACGCATCGTTTTGCAATATTAAAAGGTTCAGACCTGGCTAGCCATTCTTCGTTTTTAGTAGCGATATTGTGACAACAAAGGTATATAACTGAGATATGTTGGCTGACCCATGGATTGGCTACCCCTGGTCCGGCTCGGGATAGCATTCGCCATTGCCTGTTCTGCCTCGATCTCCGATTGGAGGAAGAGGGAGGTATCGGACGCTCACTGGGCGGCCATGGGGCTCGCCGGTCTCGCGCTGTTGGCGGTGCAGATCGTCCAGGACAACGTGGACCTGACATACCTGCTGTTCCTATTGCCCGTGGCGTGGTTCTTCTTCGACATGCTGGTCGATCGCCGGGGGATGTTCGAGGACGGGATAAACCCTCTGCCGATAGGGCTCTACCTCGGCAGCTTCGCCATTCTGGCCTACCTGCTCTCGCAGTTCTGGAACACCGGGTACATGTGGCAGCTCATGGTGATCCCAGTACTTTTCGTGCTGATCTACTTCCTGTACCAGTTCAATATCATTAAGGGAGGGGCGGACGCCAAGGCCTTGATGGCCGTCGCGCTGATCCTGCCATCGTATCCGATCATCGGCCCTTTCCCCCTGATCCATGTGACCGTCGATGCCACCCAGTACATAATGCCGTTCGCAATCCTGGTGCTGTTCAACGCGGCCCTGTTGACATTGGCGGTGCCGGTCGTCATGGTCTTCTACAACCTCTACCGGCGTGACGTGAAGTTGCCGGCGATGCTCTTCGGTTTCATGATGGACCTTCCCGAGGCCCGTACCAGGTTCGTGTGGCCCATGGAATACATGTCGGAAGGCGTCCTGAAGATGTCCGTATTCGTCAGGTCGGACGATTCCACCGAGGACCAGATAAATCAGCTGGAGGCCGCCGGCAGGAAGAAGATATGGGTCACCCCGAAGATACCGTTTCTCATCCCGATAACGGTCTCGCTCCTGTTCTCCGCCATAGTGGGCAACATCATCTTCCTTTTGTTCCGATAAAGTAATCGCATTCCGGTGCCAGGGCGCACCGGTAGCATGCCGGGACGGCACGGCACACTTCCCTGGCGTGCTGCACTATCAGCGCGTACAGGTCGCGCAGGTCCTCTGCGTCACCGTCCAGTCCCGATTCCACGAACCCCTGGACCTCATCATAGTCCGTCGATCGGAACACCCCGGTGCGGCCCAGTACCCTCACGGAGTATGCGGCCGCCACGAACTTGGCCCTGCGTGCGGCGAAGACCAGTATCGAATCGGCGGTCTCGCTGCCTATGCCCTCCAGCGACAGGAGCTCTTTTCGTATGGACCCCGTGGGCCCGCTGAGCATGGACATCGGGTCGGAGCCATGCCAGTCCCGGATGTGCGCCGCCAGGCCGATCATGCGTTTGGCCTTCTGCCTGTAGAAACCCGCCGGTCTGATGATCGATTCCAGACGTGACGGTTCGCAGGAGGCCATGCTGTCGACATCCAGCAACCCCTCGGACCGGAGACGGGCCAGGACCTTGTCCACGCTCTCCCAGTTGGTCTGTTGGATCAACAGCGCCCCGACCATCACCTCGAAGGCCGAGTCCGAGGGCCACCAGTCCTGAACGTCATACTCCCGGCGGAGCAGTTCCAGCAACCTGCGCAGTTCCATCCGTTCGCTCCCGACGATGCACGGCTTAGACTATGATGTTCAAAGGTTCGCCGCATTGGGCGCACTGCCCATCCTTGGTCATGGCCACGTTCTCGCTGTAGAAGCCCAGGCGCCTGATCGCAAGGGAACCGCATTTTGGGCATCTGGTGTTCTCACCGTCGGCCGACGACATGTTGCCCAGGTACACGAAACCGAGACCCGCGCCCACCGCCTCATCCCGGGCCATCTCCATGGTCTTGATCGGAGTGGCCGGTATGTCGCTCATAAGGTAATCCGGATGGAACCTGGAGAAATGCACCGGTATGCGCGGGTCGATACCAGCTACCCAGCGGCAGAAGTCCCCGATCTCCTCCTTGGAGTCATTGCGTCCGGGGATGATCAGGTATGTCAGTTCCACATGCATGCCCACATCGTGGGCCAGTTCCACCGAGTCCAGCACCGGCTGCAGCCGGGCCTTGCAGATCTTGCGGTAGAACTCGTCCCGGAACCCTTTCACGTCGATGTTGGCCGCATCGATGCATTCGGCCAGCTGCCTCAGCGGCTCCGGGTTGATGAAGCCGTTGGTGACGAAGACGGTGAACAGTCCCTTCTCCTTGCACGCCTTCGACGCATCATAGACGAACTCTTGCCACATGGTCGGTTCGTTGTACGTCCAGGCCACTCCTTCACAGGTGGATTTGCGGCAGATCTCCGGAACCTCCTCCGGGGTAAGCTCCCGCAGGTGCACATCCTCGATCTTGGCCTGGGAGATGGTGAAGTTCTGGCAGTGCAGGCATCCGAGGTTGCATCCCACGCTGCCGAAGGAGAGGACCGTCTTTCCGGGATGAAAATGGAAGAGCGGCTTCTTCTCGATGGGATCGACGTTCATCGACGACGCCTTGCCATAGGTGAGGGCGAGAAGCTCGCCCTCTATGTTCTTCCTCACGCCGCAGATGCCGGTCTTGCCTTCTCCTATGCGGCACTCGTGCGGGCACAGATGACAGGCCACCTTGCCCTCCGCCATATCCCAGAATCTCGCTTTCATCGTTTTCACCCCTTGAAATGCTCGAATCCTCTGTTCTCCAGCGGGAGCAGCTGTCCGCTCCGGCGGATGATGTTGGGGCCATTTTCCCTGACCTCTCCGATCACGGTGAAATCCTTGCCCATCATCTGGTGCAGTTCCTCTGCGCTATCCCGTTTGATGGTGAACAGGAGCTGATAGTCCCCGCCCGAATAGAGCACCAGGTCCTCCACCTGGAGCAGCCCCAGCTCGGATATCTCGTAGACATCGCTGGGAATGGGGATGGAATCCCAGTTGAGCAGGAAGTTGACACCGCTGGATCTTGGAAAGCTCGTGGATCGAGGAGGCCAATCCGTCCGAGGTGTCCATGCAGGAGGTCACAGAACTGGAAGCGGAGAGCAAGGTCCCCTCCTTCACTCGGGGAACGGGCTCCAGCAGCGCCTTCCTGGCCCTGGGATGCTTCGTGTCCAGCCTGAGGTCCTCGAAACCGGCCCCCGCCAGGCCGGCCGATCCGGTCATGGCCAGCAGGTCGCCCTTCCGGGCCCCGGAACGGAGCAGTATGCCGTCCTTGCGCACAGTGCCGATGGCCGTGCCGGAGAGAGCCATCTCCGAGCATTCCTTGGTGTCTCCCCCGACATAGTCGGCGGCCACCATCTCCGAGCATTCCTTGATGCCTCTGGCCACATCCTTGACGTAGGAGATGTCGGTCTCCCTCGGGAAACCCATGGAGACCACGAAGCACAGCGGTTCGGCCCCCATCGCAGCGACGTCGCTGTAGTTCACCGCCGCCACGGTCCAGCCGACCTGCTTCGCGGTCATCACGTCGGGCACATGGGTGTGTTTGGCGATCATGTCCGTGGTTATCACCAGATACCGGTCCCCCAGGTCCACCGCCGCCGCATCGTCGCCCGGGCCGATCCCGCCGCAACCGCCGGCCAGCTTGATCAGGTCCGCAACGGCCGCCTTTTCTCCGATATCCATCAATCGGCTCATCGTTATGTCACCGTAGGAAGGTGGATAAAATGATTGGCACTCCCTCCCGACGGCAATTGTGGCAAGGTTTTAGAACCCGAGCCTCGTTAAGAGGCCAGGCGCACATGATAATCGAGGTTCCATATGGCAAGGACGGTCACCAGCAACTGACCGTTCCGGACGCCAATTACCTGGGAACGCTGATGCCGAACGAGCTACCCCACTCGGATGAACAGCGGGAGCTGGAGCGATCCTTCCTCGACCCCATCTCATCCGAACCGATAGAGGAATTCCTGAATGGTGGCAAGGACATGGTCTTCATCGTCAACGACGGAACCCGTCCCACCCCGACCGCGGCGGTGCTTCGCGCCCTTTCCAGCAGGATGGACCTCAAGGGCGTGCGATTCCTGATCGCCACCGGCATGCACCGGGCACCGACCGAGGAAGAGTACCGGATGATCTTCGGCGAACTTTATGACTCTCTCAAGGGCCAGATACATTCACACGACTCCCGCCGCGACCGCATGGTGCTGCTCGGCCGATCGAAGAACGGGACGGAGATGGCGGTCAACGAGATGGCGGTCAACGCCGACCGCCTGGTCATCATCACCAGCGTGGAGCCGCATTATTTCGCCGGCTACACCGGAGGGCGCAAGTCCTTCCTGCCCGGCGTTGCTTCCTACCGGACCATCGAGCAGAACCACAAGATGGCGATGAGGCCGGACGCCCAGTCCATCGCTCTGGCCGGCAATCCGGTCCACGAGGACATGATGGACGCGCTCCAGGTGGTGCAAGGCAAGAAAATCTTTTCCATCCAGGCGGTCCTGGACCGGCACCAGCATCCTGTACAGGGTGGCGTCCGGGGACCTGCAGGGCTCCTTCGATCGGGCGGTCCTCTGGGCCAACGAGGTGTTCTCGGTCGAGATCGAACAGAAGGCGGATATCGTGGTCACCGTCGCCCAATATCCTATGGATGTCGACCTGTACCAGTCCCAGAAGGCGCTGGACAATGGCAAATGGGCGCTCCGGGAGGGTGGCACTCTCATCCTGGTCGCGAAGTGCCGCACCGGGGTGGGCGACGAGGTGTTCTGCGTGCAGTTGTCGCTATCCAAGGACCCGTCAGAGATACTCAGGAACCTGGCCAAGGAGTACAAGCTGGGCTATCACAAGGCGGCCAAGGTGGCCGAGATCATGACCTGGGCCAAGATATCCGCCGTCACCGACCTGGACCCCGCGCTCATCAGCAGGATCAACATGACCCCGTTCAGGGACGTTCAGTCCGCGGTCGACGACGCGTTGGAGAAGAGGCCGGACGCCAAGGTCATGGTCATCATGGACGGCAGCGTGCTGGTCCCGAGGCTGGTGTGCAATGAATGACTACATCGAGGCAGAGAATCTCAGGGAAGCGAAGAAGACCATGATGACCTGTACCTACTGCGGGTTCTGCAAGTCGGTGTGTCCAGTGTTCGAGGGAATAGGCTGGGACCCGAGCGTGGCCCGGGGCCGCATGATCCTTTCCTACGGTCTGCTGCAGAAGGAAATCCCGGCCGACGAATGGGTCGTGGAGAACCTTTACCAGTGCACTACCTGCAAGGATTGCGAGAGGCGGTGCCCCTCGAACATAGAGGTGGTCGACGTGGTGGAACGGGCGCGGAAGGACCTGGTGGCGGCCGGGAAGATGCTGCCCGGCACCGTGCCTTGGTGGAGAACGTGCTCAAGCATGGAAATCCCTACGGGGAGAAGGTCAGTGTGCCCAAGACCCTGGGCCGAGAGCCTAAGCGTTCCGAGCGGGGGTATTTCGCGGGTTGTACGGCCACCTATCGCAACAAAGGCACATCCTCCGCCACCCTGTCGATACTGGACAAGCTGGGCGAAGATTTCACCGTAATCGACGAGATGTGCTGCGGCAGCGTCCTGCAGCGGGTTGGGGTCGATGATGAGACGGTGCAAGGGGTCATGGAGAAGAATGTGCAGGCCATCACCGACCTGGGGCTGGAAGAGGTGATACTTTCCTGCGCCGGCTGCTACCGCATGTTCAAGGAGGAATATCCGAAGCACGTCAAGATGCCGTTCAAAGTGAAGCATATCTCCGAGCATCTGGCCGAGCGGGACCTGAAGCTCAGGCCGTCCAAGGGGGTCATCACCTATCATGACCCGTGCCACCTGGGCCGCCACAGCGGTGTCTATGAGGCGCCCAGGGACGTGCTGCGCAAGATCCCCGGGACCGAGCTGAGGGAGATGCCGAGGAACCGGTCCACGGCACGCTGCTGCGGCGGCGGGGGCGGGGTTCGTTCTGTCTATCCGGAGCTCTCGTCCAAGATCGCCGCCAAGCGGGTGGACGAGGCCCAGTTCGCGGACATGCTGGTCACTTCCTGCCCATTCTGCGTGAACAATCTGGGCGTGGGCAAGGAGGCGACCGGCTCGAAGGTGGAGATCATCGATCTGGTGGAGCTAGTGGACTCGTTGTTGGAGGAGTGAGATCATGGCACGTGTGCGGATCTATGCGACCTACGACGAGGCGGTCACGGAATGGCGAAGGAACGGTATCCCAGAAGAGTACATAGACCGCAAGAGGCTCTTCGGTCGGACCATTGTCTTCCGGGACGACCTCGGGCCGGAGGACGCCGAGAAGCTGGTGAAACTGGTGCGCGCCGCCGGCGAGGATGCCTTCCTCTGCAGGAAGGCCAAGATACCGCGGGTCATGGTCACATGCAAGCCGTCTTTCTTCGACCAGGTGTCTGTGAACGAAGGTGAGCTGGGCGAGCTGGGCCGGCCGCTGGCGGAGGCGTTCCGCAATTTCCATTCAGACTACGTGCAGCCGCTCCGGCTGCGCAAGAGGGAGCTGCGTTTCGACCGGACCCTGGTCATGGGCATTCTGAACGTCACGCCTGACTCGTTCTCGGATGGCGGTTCTCACCGTTCCGTCGAGGAATCGGTCCGGCACGGCATCGCCATGGCGGAGCAGGGCGCCGACATCATCGATATCGGCGGAGAATCCACCCGGCCAGGCGCCCCGACCGTCAGCACGGAGGAGGAGATGTCGCGGGTCATTCCGGTGGTCAAGGGACTGGCCTCTTCCGTCAGGGTCCCTATCTCGATCGATACGCGGAACGCCGAGGTGGCGGGTCAGGCGGTCGATCTCGGGGTGGAGATAATCAATGACGTCTCAGGGTTGCGAGATGCGGGAATGATCGAGGTCCTGAAGGGGACCGGCGCCGCCGCGATAGTGATGCACATGCGGGGCGACCCAGGGGACATGCAATATGATACCGCGTACGACGACATCGTGGGCGAAGTTGGGGGTTTCCTTATGTCCCGGGTCGAGATGGCGGCCAGAAACGGGATCGACCCCTCCAGGCTGGCGATTGATCCGGGCATCGGCTTCTCCAAGGATGTCAAGGGCAATCTGGACATCATTCGCCGGCTACGGGAGTTCCGCAGCTACGGACGCCCGATCCTCGTGGGGGCATCGCGCAAGGGCTTCATCGGCAAGATCGTGGGAGGCACGCCCGAGGAACGGCTGACCGGCTCCCTGGTGGCCGCTACGGCGGCGATAATGAACGGGGCCAGCATCATCCGGGCGCATGACGTCCCAGAGACCGTGAAGATGGCCCGGATGGCGGATGCCATCAGGCTGCCGAACTACAAAGGCTAGTTCAAGCGCCGAAGTAGTAGATGGCGACCGCGATGATGATCACCGCGGCAACGGCCGCGATGTAGAAGTAGTTCATGCGCATCGATTCCTTTTTGGCCTTGGCCTCGTGCTCGGCCTTACACTTGTCCGAGCAGTATTCATCCCCCACCGGGATCGGATCGTCGCACATAGCGCAGTGGGAGTGGTCAGGCAGGATGTCGGTCATGATCGAGTCTCCATGCCTCCCCGGGTCTTAATGTTTGCTGGGGATGAACACCGAGGCTACGGAGGATGCGACGATTACCTTCAGGGCGTCCACCGCCACGAAGGGCACGAAACCCAGCATGAACGCGGTCAGGAGGTCCTTTTGCAGGACGATGCCGAGCTGAAGCGATCCCAGGGCGAGGATTATGGCGTCGGCGGCGAGCAGGGCCAGGAAGACCTGTACATGGCTCATACCCTTCCTGCGTTCCACTATCTCACCGATGAAGAACGATGCCAGCAGGAAGCCTAGTATGTATCCCCCGGTGATCCCCGCCAGCGCGGCGAAGCCGACCATCCCAGTGAACCATCCGAAGGTCCCGGCCATCCCGATGTACATGAGCTGGCTGACCACACCGTAACGGCCGATAACCACAGCCGCCAGCAGCACTACCAGAACCTGGCCGGTGAACGGCACAGGGGTGAATGGCAGGAAGAAGCGCATCTGAGCGGCCAACGCCGTCAGGGTGGCAAAGAGGAAGGCAGCGCCCATCTTTCTCCATGACGGTGGCCTCACTGCGCCATCGATAGAGCGATCCGCCGACATGATCCCTGATCCGACCATAGGCAACTGCGCTGTTCATCAATATTCTCGAATGGACTGCCGCTTGATAAACGTTATCATGCTTCACCATCCAGCAGTCCCATTTTTAGTCATATGGTAATGGATAATTCCTGCAAAGCTTAATACCCGGCAAGCGATTGAACGGAATAGCTGATCCGGACAGCGTTCTAGGTCACGAGGAGTAACAATGAGAAGAGTGTTGGTCCGCCCAGACAGGTGCCTAGGATGCAGGTCTTGCGAGTTGGCCTGCGTGAATCATCATAGGGTCGCAGGCGCTGACCGGCATTCCGCGTCGACCGTCGTCCCCCGGATCAAGGTCGAGCGTGGACCAGCAGAGCGTGCACATTCCTCCCGCAGCGAACACGGTGGCGATCATCATGGGCCGAAACTGCGCACCGCCTCCGTGGTCATATGCCTGCACTGCGATGACCCGGAATGCGTCGCGGCATGCATGGCCGGGGCACTGACCAAGGACACCGAGGGCGTGGTCCTTGTCGACCCTGAACTGTGCGTCGGCTGCCTCGTTTGCATCGAGGCCTGCCCCCACGGCGCGATCTCCCATGATCCGTCCGCAAGCATCGTGGTCAAATGTGACCTGTGCGGCGGTAAGGAGCCGTCCTGTGTCGAGGCTTGCATGGTGGACGCTCTTTACTTGGGATAGGTCCGTCCAGAAGAAAGTACGTCAGCAACGTTGGCCGGCCATGAGGCCATAGCGTGCCCGGATGAATGGACCTAGGTCGTCTCTTTTCACCTAGCTATTTATTTCACGGGCATCAATCAGACAGAACATGACGAGCAGTAAGATACTCAACATGTACCACCTCCTGACCGATGTCTACAAGGCGAAAGTGGAAAAGGTGGCCGAAGAGCGCAAGAAAGGGGAGCCGGCGACGCTCATCATCACCCTTACCATCAACGGGGAAGTGGAAACGTTCAATTCAAGGACCAAGGACTTTGAGGACATGGTCGTCACCCTGGCCCGGAAGGACTTCAACGAACCGTTCACCGGACCGAACCTGATGGAGCTTAACCAGCGGCTGGAGGCGGTGGCCACGACGTTCAGGGACAAGTGACCATGGAATCAGGAGGGATGGTCCAACTCCCCCGTTAGCGCGCCCGACCTCAATCGCAGAATGGCCGTCATCGGAACATTCCCGGGCCAGTTGACCTGCCGGACTCCATCGAAATATTCATTATCGGATGCTCAATCTTCAGCGGCATGTGGAAGATTTTCGGTATCCCCACCAACCTGGTGGCAGCGGGAGACGTCTGGCAGAACCAGTTGGTCAAGCTCTCCGGGAGGAAGAAGGACAAGGAGAAGTTCCTCGATCTGAACCAGAAGGCCGAAGTCAGCCATACATTCGATACCATCCGCGAGGTCCACGTGTTCTACGCCAAGTTCCCTGCCGGCACGCACATGGAGGACCTGAAGTTTTTTGAACATTTCATCCTCAAGATATCCAAGGCCGCCAAGGACCCGACCATAGAGTTCAATGACGTTCCCCAGAAATTCATGGTCGTGATCAGTGCGGAGACCGAGCTGAACGAGTACATGCAAAGGCAGGAGGGCCGGAACGAGCGCGCCCAAGCCATGGAAGAGATGTTGGCGAAGGAGGAGCAGGCGTTCCGGTAGTGACGGCCTTCTCATTCCGTCCTTTTGACCCATTTTCCGGCGGACCCGAGCACGGCTCGAGCTTCCCCATCCGGCATCTGGATGTCAGAGCTTAGCTCAGACATTCATGCCTGAGATTTTACCTTCCTTCTCCAGTCCATGATGTCCGCCGTCTTGGCCAGATGGTGTGCGACTGTTAGATTACATATCTCTTACGATCGCCTGTGAATGGACCAGCATCCGGCGATCCTGGAGGCGTCCGTCGGTCGACAACATAACCGATATGACGGATGGCGACCATAACATGGGCATGAGACAGGCCGAAAGAGAGATCAAGGACCGGAAGACGATCGATGACCTGATGAACCGGGCATTGGTCTGCCGGCTCGGTTTGGTCGATGGTGATGAACCGTACATCGTACCGATGAACTTCGGATACGATGGAAAGAGTCTATTCTTCCACTGCGCCAAGGAAGGGCGGAAGATCGACATACTCCGCCGTAACGACAAGGTGTGCTTCGAGATCGAGCTCGACACCGAGGTGGTCAAGGGTGATACGGCCTGCAAGTGGAGCATGCGATACCGGAGCGTTGAAGGCGTAGGGCGGGCCCATATCGTGGCCGATGCCGAGGGCAAGAGGCACGGGCTGAACGTCATCATGTCCCATTACGCCAAGGGGCCGTTCGAGTACGCACAACGCGGTTTCGATCTGGCGCTCGTGGTCCGGGTGGACATCGAGAGCATATCCGGAAAGAGGTCCCAGGTCTGATCAAGGGACCAGGGCAGCTTCGCCGCCCTCGATCTTGACCACGTATTCAGTCACCGGGACCTGCCTCCCTGAGCGTTGCAGCGCCGTCAGGACCAACCGTTTCAGCTGCCGGCAGCAAGGTACCTCCATGTGCAACAGGGTGATGTCCTTGATCGGATTGGCGGACAGGATATCGCTCAGCTTCTGGACATAGGCATCGTTATCATCCAGTTTGGGGCAGCCGATGAGCGCGACCCGTCCCTTCATGAACCGTTCCTGGATGGATCCGCAGGCGAAGGCGGTGCAATCCGCGGCGATCAGCAGGCTCGCGTTCCAAAGGTAGGGGGCGTTGGTGGGGACTAGCCTCAGCTGGATCGGCCAGGTAGAAAGCTGTGATTCAGAGGAGGTGGTTCCGCTCGGTTTTTCCTTGACCTTGAACATGCGCGGTCCGGAGGAGGGGCAGGCGCACGGGGTAAGGGCGAGGTCCTGCTTCCTCTGCATGTGTCCTTGACCTGCGATTCGCTGAACTCTGGGGCTTCCCGCTCTTCGATGGTCAAGGCACCAGTCGGACATTCTCCCAGGCAAGCCCCAAGACCATCGCAGAACGTCTCGCTCACGACCTCCGCCTTGCCGCCCTTGAGCTCGATCGCTCCTTCCGCACAGGCGGTGACGCAGTTGCCACAGCCCGTGCATAGGGACCGGTCTATCTTGATGATCTTTCTCTTTACCATGGGGTAATCGACCCATTTGGGCGTATTTATCCTTTCACAGAGGTCATTTCCCGCTTGGATGCTGACCAAGACCGATCGACGCGTCGGAGCCCACGGGCGATCCCATAGACCTAACCAGTGAACGCCCCAGTGAAATACGCCGATCGCGGCTTCCAGGTCAAGGTTATTAACTTCCAACCCGTTTCACAGCCGGCCGAGTTGTAGACATGTTCGAAGAGGTCCGAGCCGATTCCAGTTCCTGTTCCAGGCTAAGGATCTCAAACCCTGCCACCCTTGAGCTGGTGGGCGAGATCGATGCTTGCGATCCAGTTTCATTGCCCGCCATGATGGTAGCGGCTTCAAAGGCGCAGTCGGAATGGATGGAGACTGTCCCTAGCGCAAAGGAAGAAGGTCCTAGAGAGGGCGCAACAGAGCATCTTCGAGCAGCTGGAAGCGATCGCCCGGATCATATGCCAAGAAACCGGGAAGCCCAAAGCTGGAGGCGATCAACGCGGACATCGGGTCGGCTTTGAGCGCCGGGGATTTCTCAATGCGCGAGATGGATAAGATATTCCGACCCTCGAGGATCGACTTCGGGAGCATGGGCTTGGCCATGCGATACCTGAAACGGTCGTCCTACATCGCCCCGAGGCCCATAGGGGTGGTCGGAATCATCGCTCCATGGAACTATCCATTCGGGATGACTTATTCGCAGACCGTGATGGCAGTGGCCGCGGGCAACGCGGTGCTGCTGAAACCATCCTCCCACACGCCGTTCAGCTCGGTGAAGATCGTCGAGATACTGGAGCAGGCCGGGGCCCCCAAAGGGCTGGTACAGGTCGTAGTGGGCCGGGGTAGCGACATCGGCAGGTCCTTCTCCCAGGCAGGCCTGGACCGGATCATCTTCACCGGAGGGGCCGAGGCCGGCCGCAAGGTCATGGAGAACGTCAGCCAGAGATTCACCCCGGTGACCATGGAGCTGGGGGGAAAGGACCCGTTCGTGGTCCTGGGCGATGCGGACCTGGAAAGGGCCGCCGAGGCCGCCGCCTGGGGCGGTTTCGTCAACTCCGGGCAGACCTGCTGCAGCGTCAAGAGGATATACGTCCAGACAGCGTCGCCAAGGAGTTCACGGAGTCTATGCTGAAAAAGGTCCGTGCCCTCAAACAAGGCTGGGGCTGGGATGATCCAGAGGTATCCGTCGGTCCGCTAATCAACGACGGAGCGGTCAGGGAAATGGAAGAATGGGTGCGCCTGGCGGTAGCGGAGGGCGGGAGCCGTTCTATGCGGAGGAAGAAAGGCCCCTGGCCTCAAAGGCCACTTCTTCGAGCCCACAGTCATCTCCGGCCTTCCTCAGTCCTCGAAGCTGCTGCAGGAGGAGATATTCGGACCCATCGTGACCATTTCCGAGTTCTCCGACGAGGATCAGGCGGTCACCTTGGCCAACGATTGCCAGTTCGCGTTGACCGGTTGCGTCTGGACCAGTGACCTGGCCCGGGGAAGAAGGATGCGCAGAAAGGATGTCGGGCGGCACCGTATCGGTCAACAACGTCGCCTATACATATGGACTGGCATCGACCCCCTGGGGCGGGAACGGGAAGAGCGGCTTCGGGCACACCCACGGAAACCTGGGGTTCGCGGAACTGATGGAGCAGCATCATGTCCACAGCGACAAGGGCAAGTTCGGGCACGAGCTGTGGTGGTATCCGTACGACCAGGAAAAGTTCGATGCGAACAAGGTCATGCTAGAGATGTGCTTCGGCCGAAAAAAGGTCCGGTCCCTGCTTTCGCTGTCCAAACTGAGAAGGGTCTGGAACAAAAGATGATCATCTGAACCAGCTGGGCCTGGGCTCGCACTTCAGATGGTCGATGACGGACCTTTTCTTCAGGAACATCTGGATCCGCCGCTGGCTGCTGGCAATGCCGCTCTCCTTCCAGCCCTGGAAGAACTCGCCGCAGACGAGAGAACGTCCGCAATCGTTTATCCATATGTTCCCTGCCTCGAGCGACGATGCGATCCTCATCGCCTTGGACTGGTCCCTGGTCCATATGGTGGCTCCCAGGCCGTACCCGGTGTCGTTCGCCTTCATGACCGCCTGATCCTCGTCGTCCACGATCCTGATCGGGCAGACCGGGCCGAACGTCTCCTTCCGTGTCACCTCGAGGTCGTCCCGATGCACCAGCAGGACCGTCGGCTCGTAGAAGTACCCAGGACCTTCCACCTTCTTTCCCCCCAGGAGCAGGTCGGCGCCTTCCGCGACAGCATTCTTGACCACGCGGTCCACGTTCTCCCGGGCGCTCTCCCTGATCAGCGGACCGACGTTGGTCTTGGCATCGAGCCGGGAGGCGATATCCACCACACTCCTGATGAACTGGTCCGCGACATCTTTGTGAACGTAGACGCGTTTTATCCGGATGCACACCTGGCCAGCCCTGCCGAACGTGCCGGAGCATACGCCCCTGGCCGCGGTCTCTATGTCCGCGTCGGAGCAAACTATGCCAGCGTCGTTGCCGGACAGCTCCAGGATCATCGGCTTGATCCCGGCGTTCCGGGCGATGTCCTTACCGGTCTCGATGCCGCCGGTGAAGACCAAAGCATCGAACCCGGACCTGGCCATATGCCTTCCCACATCGGCTCCCCCGATCAGCGGTATGAAAAGGTCGGCGGGAATTCCCGCCTCATGCACCATCTCCGCGATCTTGAGCCCTGAACCGGTGCACAACTCGGACGGTTTGAACACTATGGCATTGCCGGCAAGCAGACCGGGAATGGCCGTAATCATGGTCTGCCAGATGGGAAAGTTCCAGATGCCGATGTGGCCGATGACCCCGTGTGGCACGTACTGTATGGTCGCCCTGGTATCGATCCAGGTGCTGTCCAGAGGGAATGTCTCGTCCTCGAACCGGGCATATTCAGCTATGTAATGCTCGACACCGGCCAGGGCGCTGCCGCACTCGCCCAGCACGGCGTTGCGCGGGAATCCGCATTCCTCATGCACCAGGTCGGCGATGCGTTCCTTCTCCCGGGTCAGCACCGCCCCGAGCCGCCTGATGCAGACTGCCCGGTCCTCCCGGCTAGTCTCCCGATACCATCTTCGTTGGCATGCCCGGGCCCTGTCCAGGGCCTGGTCCACATCGCTCTCGCTGGCCGATCGGAACTCGGCGATCACCGAGCCTGTGACTGGATTGATGGATCGGATATCCACAAAGAATGAATTGCTGACCTCATAGATATATCCGGACCCACAAGGGGGACGGAGGTCCGCAGGGACCCGGTGCTGTCGTGGCCGACGATGCTGCCCTAGGGCTTCTCCTTCAGGTTGAACACCGTCACGACCACCGCGACCAGCGAAATAACGAAGAACACCAGGAAGGCAGTATGCAACCCGTTCTCGAATATCTTCGTGGTGTCCGGGGATATCCCTCCTCCGTAAAGGAACAGCTTCAGCATCTGGTCCTGGGGGATGTTGGCCAGAACGAGGGGGAACGCGATCGCCAGGGCGAAGGTCGATCCGGCGTTCGAGAGCATCATCCTGGTACCGGCCGCTATGCCCCTCCTCTCCGGTCTGACCGAGTTCATCACGGTCTTGGAGTTCGGGGAGATGAACAGTCCTGAGGCCACCCCGGCCAGGACCATGAGCGTCACAAGCCACCAGAACGGGGTGTTGTGGTCGATCAGGGCGAATCCGAACAGTCCCACCGCAGACAGCACCGCACCGAGCAGGACCAGCTTCCGGGCGCCGTGCCGATCGGAAAGATGACCGCTGATGGGACCGACGATCATGAAGCTCAGACCGAACGGGATCAGGCTGAGGCCGGCGGTGAGCGGGTCCATGCCGTAGGGCCCCTGAAGAAAGAAGATGATGAGGAACAGCAACGCTCCACGGGCGAGACCGAGTAGCAGATTGTTGAGGTTCCCGAGCGCGAAATCACGGATCTGGAACAGTTTGAGGTCGATCATCGGATGTTCGGCCTTCGTCTCCAGGTAGAGGAAGAGGCCCAGTCCGATAATCCCGACCGCGAACAGGACGTACACGATCTCGGTGCTCAGGATAGGGAACGCCACCAAGGAGGTGGCCAGCAATAGCGCCGTCATTCCCACGGCGAAGGTGGCCGCCCCCGGCCAGTCGAACGATTGTCCCTTCGGCAGGTTGACCGGCTCCCGAAGCCTGGTGTAGCCCCAGACCGCGCCGAACACGCCGAACGGAACGTTGAACAGGAACACCCATTCCCAACCAAGGGGAGTAAGCAGGCCGCCAATGACCGGCCCGAGCACCAGGCCGGCCGCTCCGGCGATCTGGTTGACGCCCAGTCCGAATCCCAGTCTCCGGTGGTCGAACGCGTCTGCGACCATCGCCGTGCTGTTCCCGATCATCAGGGCCCCTCCGAGCCCTTGGACGATTCGGTAGCCGACCAGGTCCCAGCCGTGGAAGCTGGGGGAGGCCAGGCCGCAAAGCAGCGACCCGAGTGTGAATACCACGAAGCCCAGCAGGTAAAGCCTCTTCCTGCCGAACATGTCGGCCAGCCTGCCCACGATCGGAAGCATGGCCGTGGTGATCAGAAGGTAGGAAAGCAGCACCCAGAGGACGGTGAGGAAATCTGCGTCCAAGGACGTCATTATGTTCGGGAGCGCGATCAGCAGCGCCGAGGACTGTATCGAGGCCAGCAAGGCCCCGACCGTGGTCACCGAGAGGACCGTCCATTCGTAGCCCTTCTTCTTCTCTGGAATAGCTTCGGCCATTTGATCATTCCGTCGGCTAAGGCGCCTGGGCCGAGGTGAGCCAGGACGGGTTTTTATATTTTGCGAGTCGAAATAGAATTCCCATACCCACCATCTCTGAAATGGCATGGTGCTGTCTTAGGTTGGGGTGGATCGCCCAACAAGAATTTTCGGGCCATCTCGACTCCCCCGGACCTGACCCACCAATGGTCACCTTTTAGTAGATTGGGCTCAGAGATGTCCTACAAGGCGTCCCGATCGAGGATAGCCTAGGTGGCAACATGATGAAGGACATTGGTTTGATGATCATCGAGGATCACAGGGAGTTCCGCAGGGAGATACTGGAGCTGAGGCACTCATCGAACTCTGATGCCGGAATGAGGGAAGAGGTACTGGCCGATCTCCTACGCCGTCTGGCTGCGCATCATGTGGCGGAGGAGAAGACATTGTTCCCGGCGGTGGAGACGATCTCCGCGGAGAAGACGTTCGCTCTGGAGCTAATCGAGGAGCATCGTGCCATGGAGATCCTTTATTCCGACCTGGAGCTGACTGGCTATGGTAAGGAGATATGGGTGCCCCGTCTGCGCCCAATCCTAGAGGTCCACGAGACTCATATGGCCCGTGAGGAATCCAACCTGATCCCGCGGTTGAACAAAATGTTCAGCGCGAAAAAGCTAGAGGAACTGGCGGAGGGCTTCGATCGCCACAGGGAAACCGAGCTGAAGAAGGACATCCGCATCTGGAGAGATTGCAGCACCGCGGCCGCGGAGAGGCTGAGGTAGAGGAACATATCAGAAAGTGTTCTGTGGCCGCCTTCTCCATTTTTTCCCATTACCAATCCTCTGGGTGCGTCATCCGGATGGCCGCATTATTTCATGGCCACCGTGGGAACAGCACTATCCTCTGACGGACGTTACTGAAGGGCCAAAGGGTATCATTACTGGATCCCGCAATCTGGCCTTTGGGCGAAGGTGCTCTGAGTCCATAGGTCCTTGACTCCAGAGCGACGATTAACTGAAACCGCCCAAGACCATTCACAGTGATTGCAACTTCAGTCGTTTGAGAGCGGGGCGATCATGGACGAAACCTCCGAACTCTGGGTTTCCCATACTCGATTCCAGGTGAATGCGAAATATAGCGTTCAGACGACACCAGTCACAATTCTCGGATTCAGGACTGGATACGACGGTCCGAACGCAGTGTCATGAGATCTTTCAGGCTTGCATCTCCTCCATTCCTTTGATGACCGTTTGTTCAACCCCAAGTGCCTTTCCGAACTCATATCGTGAGTAAACCCATATTGGAACATAAATGACCAAGATAAATGCGCCCACAATTACTGGTACCCATCCGCTTGCAGAAGCGTTCAGGTATGCTACACCGATCAAGCACAGTGGCACGTTGAATACGGCCATGATGAGGGCCACGTACTTATAGCCTCTAGGCGCTTTAAACTGTCTTGGCAGTTTGGACATTTCTGGGTCGGTCCTCGCCTTATAATAGGCCAATAGGCTGATCGCATTCGCGAACATGTATCCAAATGCCGATGCCGTAAGGATGGCGATAGGGGTCCCTAAGCAGATCAGGAACAAGTTGAACATCGCGGTTACGGTCAATGCACGGACCGGCACGCCTTTCGAATTCAGCTTCGCCAATGAACCTGGAAGATAACCGTTTTTGGCCATTGCCTGCATGGCGCCGCCGGACACTAGATAGCAGGTCAGGATACAGAGCACCAAAGCCGCTACCAACATTACGATTAATATGCCCCCTGCTAAAGGCCCAAATGTCATCTGTGCGATCGGAACCAATGGTGATATGGGTTCCGCAAGAATGCCAGTTATACCAAGAGTTCCGGTGGTCGAGGCTTGAACCAAGACAAAGAAGATCATACAGATGATACCGGCACCGAACAACGCTTTCGGAACATCGGATCCGGGATTCTTGTATTGAGGGCCGAATACGACCACTCCCTCGAAGCATGTACTCCATTCGGCGATACCGAAAAGTCCAAGCAGGATCAAAACACTGTCAATGTTCCAGGACCAGCCAGTGGGCCATAATGCACCAGTTATGTTTGATAAATGGAAGCTTCCGGTTACAATGGGCCCGATGGAGAGTATCGATATGGGAATAATGGATACGATCGCCAAAATGAGCCCCAATCTCGCTCCGTTACCGATACCTCTGGCACTGATCAAAGTTAGGGATCCGAATATCACCCCTCCACAGATCAAGGAGAACACCGTGGAATTGATTCCAGCCATTCCAGGTATGAGTCCTTGAATGCAACCGCCGATAAGGATAGCGCAAATGGCGAGTGCAGGATTCCAAGCGAACCAGTACCCCCAGGCACTGAATCCACCTATGAACTTCCCTCGAGAATAGTTGGAGGGACTGTTGTTATCAAAAACGCGCTGAGAATATCCTGGAAGTCCGGATTCCTCCGGAAACGCGGTGGCCAACTCACCATACGCTGTGTTCTGGATAAATGCCTGGCACACAGACAGTCCCCATATCAATATGGCCGCAGCCCACACGTAACTGGCAAGGTACCCTATTGACGGAAGGACCAAAACAGGAATGCCCATTCCTATTGCAAATCCCTGTTTCCAGTCGATGGTCCTTTTGTACTCATTGACTCCGGCTTTGCTATTTTCTGTTCTTTCGGCCAATCCAACACCCCCCAAGCTTGTTATTTATATCATCAATGCCGGATTTTGCTCACTATCGGTTCTTTTGAATTCATTTTTTATCTTTGTGGTATGTGTTCAGGCATCGAGCATAATGTCAATGTACATTTAGCTAATAAAGTGTTCGATTCTTAGATGCATGTGTATTATTCCTATCATAACTCAGTAATTTGTACAACAATATTGAACAATAATAGCCATATGAGATAGAATCATAAAACAAATGATTCTGTGCCACTTTTGATGGAAAACCTTCTTGGGTGAGTTTCCATTGAAGAACGATTTTCAAATCAAACAAAAATAATCACACCATTATGATTCTAAGCGTGTTCAAAATGAGACCACAGTTTCGATGTCACGAAGGGGCAACAAAAATTGATGAACCCCTAAGCGAATGACGGTTAAGTTTACAGGCCAGTTGATTCTCCTGTATCTTTCTTATGATGATATGTTCGATGTACAACCAATATTTTTATCCGCGATGAATGTAACGATCGACCGAAATACCGATTAACAACAGAATATTCGATTCTCGTGAATGCCTCCTGGCCATTAGACACTTCTCCATTCTTCTTGATGGTCCTTTCAATCTACGTATTGACTATTTCGATTGCAAGCGGTTCTTTTGTCCAATCGTTTGAAAAGATATACCCGAGGCTTCCTAATGCTTCAACCTCAATAATTGCGTGATAGCAGATCACAAAATCCAATGGGCCCCTCACGTTTCATGAATGACAATAGGATGGAGCTTAAGAGGACTTGTCAGTGGTTCAAGCCGAATCTGTACAAACGAACGGACATCTAGAAGATTGATAGAACGTTTCGTCATCGCTCCGCCAATCGCAGTGACCACTGCACGAGTGTAGAAACGAATCAGGTGGATTCTAAAATGTGATATTTCTGAGCAAGTTGGTCTGTCCAAGCGATTATTGCATCTTTATGGCTTACAGTTTCGTCACGGCAATCGTGCCGTTGAATCGGAACTAAGATCTCCTTCATCTGCCTTCCATCTCGATATCTCCTTGATCATCAATACCCGACCGATCGATCATTGTTGTTCGAACGTTAGGCCGCTATTTTGGTTCAAGTCTCGATTTGAGCTGGGTTGCGCCATAAACCATCATAATGGCCGTGGGCCGAAGACCATATCGAGTCTGTTAAGAATCATCATGGCTTGGTTATAGATTTGGAATGAAGGTCTTTGCCAGAAGCAGAAACGACTTGGAATCGCTTTTGCCCCGATACTCTGGTCGTCTTTCCTGGATTTATGGTTCTATCAAATTATGTCTAGATTAAGTCAATAAGGATATACAAATAAACCAATTATTATCGGAATAATGCTCATGCATCTAAGAATCGAATACTTTATTAGCTAATTGTACAATTACGAATTAGGCTCACAGAAGCTCGTGCTTCGAGGAGGAGATTAGATGGACGGCAAACCGAAGATATTGGCTAACCTGAAGCAATCTATAGAGACATGGAACATCGAGATGGCTAAGCAATATGCCCAGGAGGCTCTAGACGCTGGCATTGATCCGGCGGAAGCTGTGGAGAATGGACTGGGCATGGGCATGCAACAGATCAGTCATATGTTCGACGAGGCGAAGATATACCTACCTCAAGTGCTGGCCGCTTCAACAGCGATGGAAGCCGCTTTGAAAGTCCTCGAACCAGCAATGGCAAAGGGGACCACTCTCTCCAAGGGAACCGTGGTCCTCGGCACGGTGCAGGGCGACATACATGAGATAGGAAAGAATGTAGTCGGTGCCATGCTGCGCGGCGGCGGCTACCACGTGATCGATCTCGGAAGGGATGTGTCTCCGGAGAAGTTCGTTGCATCGGCACGCGACAAGAAGGCGGACATAGTGGGCGCTTCCGCCTTAATGACCACGACCGTCACCGTCCAGAAGGACATCGTTGTCATGCTGAAAGAGGAAAAGATCGATGCCAAGACGGTCTTCGGTGGCGCTCCGTGCAATCTGGAATGGGTCAAGAGCATCGGTGGTGACGTCTACTGTCCATCCGGAGCCGAGGTCGTAGCCCTTGTCAATCAGCTCATGGGGAGGCCGAGCGGCCCGGAGTGGGTCAATGGCATCAGCGGGGATATCTCCTGCCCTACCGAGATCGAAGCGGTGGCCATGGTCAGCCAGAACATGGAGACAGAATAAAATGTCCCCACCGAGGCCAATCGATATCTTTGAGACGTACGAACGCTCGAAGGCAGGGAAGAAAGTGGCCGAGGCAGATTGGGATTACAAGATAATCCCGACTTTACGCCTCCTCTATGAAAGACAAGTATGACATCAAGTTCGGCAAGGAGATCATCCCGGAGGACAAGGGATTGATGAACCGGTTATTCCAAGCAGGCCTTGACATGCTGGTTACCACCGGGTTCTACAATTCAGACCTGGGCAGGGTAATAACGTTGACTGAGGACGAGGTCTTGGAGGGCATCAAGAAGACTCCAAAGAAGCTCGTTCTGGGGGAGCACCGGGACGCGGTCGATTTCGTGCCACGCCATGGCAATGAGGCGCGGAAGCCGGTCATCCAGGGCGGACCTACCGGGGCTCCAGTGTCCGAGGACGTATTCATCCAAGTGATGCAGAGCTACGCTCAGGAAGCTTCGGTCGACCATTTGGTGAACGGTGTCATGGCCACGATCGAAGGGCACCCAGCCACCACCAACACCCCTTGGGAGATACGGGCGACCATGGCCGAGCTAGGGCGGTAGGGGAAGCTCGCACGCGTGCTGGCCGTCCATACATGGGCATATAGGGCCCGGAGACCCCGCTGTCCGCAGCGGGCCGTCTCGCCGGGGATCTGATGGGTGGAATGAGGCCCTGCGATGCTCACGAAGTATCCCAGCTCAATGAGCTAAAGATCGACATGGCCGGATTGAACATGATCGCAGGCTGGACGGCAAACGGCGACAACATCATGGTGGAACAAATGCCGATCTTCGGAGGATATTGCGGAGGGATCGAGGAAACAACAATTTGCGACGTGGCGACGACACTGGCCTCATTCTCCCTGCTGAGCGGCAATTTCCACCTCGATGGCCCCATCCACATCCGCTGGGGAATAACCACCTCGAGGGAGACATTGCAGATCGCCAGTCACGCTGCGGCCGCGATCGATGCCAACACGGACCTCCTCTTGGCCAACCAATACTATCCAATTGCCGGACCTTGCACGGAGATGTGCCTGCTCGAGACCGCCGCCCAGGCGATCACTGACACTGCATCCGGAAGGGAGCTGCTTTCCGGTTCGGCCGCCGCCAAAGGGGTCGTGATCGATAAGACAACCGGCATGGAGGCAAGAGTGATGGGAGAGGCCGCCATCGCAACGGCAGGCATGAAGATATCGAAGGTCAACGAGATCCTGGATAACCTGGTCAGCAGCTACGAGAAGAGCTATGCATCTGCTCCGGCGGGCAAGAGCTTCCGGGATTGCTATGACGTGAGGACGGTCCGGCCGACAGACGAATACCTCAAAGTGTACGACAAGGCCCGGGAAACACTGGGCCAGTTCGGACTAGATATGAAATAAGCAACCCGGAGAGGTCCATCATCTCATGAGCGAAGCTCTAAACATTTTATCTCTTATTTTTTTCATGTTGTGACCGTGTTGACCATGTCGATCTGACAAAAAGAATGCCATGCTTTCTACGCCTAGTTCAACACATTTGAGAGCAGGATAAAGCTGCGATCTCGATCACTGGACCGCAGCCCCGATCCGCGCCAATGCTGCCCATCTTAAAGAAGTGAAAGATTTTGTTCCATTAACTTGTCCATTTCATCTTTGCCAGTCGAAGGATCATGGTTAATGATTAATCCCACGAAGCCATATACTGGACTGATAACATGTCTTCTGCGATTCAGGATTCCTACGATCAATTGCTCGAGCGGTCAAAAAGGCTAACCGTCCTGGGGACGACCGCGGCCTTGGCTGGCTGGGACATGCAGACATACATGCCGTCCAAAGGGATAGGGCTGAGGAGCGAGCAGTTGTCATTGATCAGCATCCTTTACCACCAGGCATTGACCGACCCCAAGGTCGCCAAGCTTTTGGAGAAGGTCGAGGGCTCGAAGGCATATGCCGATCTGGGCGAGGAGCAGAAGAGGAATGTCTATTTGATGCGCAAGGCCTACGACGAGACCTCCAAGATCCCCGAGGCGCTTGTGGCCAAGATGTCCAAGCAGGAGACCGTCACCTTCGATGCCTGGAGGAAGGCCAAGGCGATCAAGGACTATGGTGCCTATGCGCCGGAGCTCGCCAGGATGATCGAGCTGAAGAAGGAGGCGGCCCAGATAATGATGGACGTGAAGGGCACGAAGACTTCCTATGACGCCCTCCTCGATTCCTATGAGCCGGGCATCACCGCGGCCAAGATCGACGAGGTCTTCACCGGGATGCGGGATGGCCTGGTCAAGATCATAGACAAGGTGGAATCATCGGGTGTCAGGCCTGATACCAAATTCCTGGACCGGACCGTGCCGGTGGAGGCCCAGAGAAAGATCAGCGCGGAGGCGATGAGGTTCATCGGCTTCGAGACCGAAGGGGAGAACGCTGGGGGAAGGCTCGATGAGGCGGAGCACCCCTTCACCACCGGATATTATTCGGATGTGAGGATCACCACCCACTACTATCCGAACCGTTTCTCCTCCAGCATCTACAGCGTCCTGCACGAGGGCGGCCATGCGCTCTACGAGCAGGGCATCCCGCAGGAGTGGATGTACCAGCCGATCGGGTCACCCTGCAGCTACGGCATACACGAATCCCAGAGCCGCTACGTGGAGAACATGATCGGAAGGAGCCCGGAGTTTCTGTCCTACATGCTGCCCAGGCTCAGGAAGATGACCGGGAAGGCGCTCACCGGCATCAAGACCGCCGACTTCGTTTCAGCCGTTAATGTCATCGAACCCTCGAAGATACGCATTGAGGCGGACGAGACAACCTATGGGATGCACATCATCATCCGCTTCGAGATGGAGCAGGACATCATGTCCGGAAAACTGACCGTCGACGAGCTGCCTGGAGCATGGAACGAGCGCTACGACAAGTATCTAGGGATGAAGATCGAGAACGACTCCGAGGGCGTCATGCAGGACGTGCACTGGTCCGGGGGTTCGTTCGGGTATTTCCCGAGCTATGCGTTGGGCAACATCTACGGAGGTATGTTCCTGGAGAAGATGGGCAAGGACCTGCCGTCCTGGAAGAGCGAGATCAAGGGCGGCAACTATCTGCCGGTGAAGCAATGGCTGGCGCAGAACATCCACTCTCAGGGCAACCTCTACGACCCGGCGGACCTGGTCAGGAACGTGACCGGTAAGGACCTGGACATCGCGCCGTTCCTCCGATACCTGGAACGCAAGTGCAAATTGGTCTACGGGGTCTGAGCGGGCCCTGGCCATTTGATCCCCACGGCGGAGATGGATGAGTTGGCGAGAAGGGATATTGTTCGACCTACGGGGGTCACCCAAGCAAATCAGTGCACTGGCCAATCAAGGACTGCCTTTCTCTTCCGAGGTCGTATCGAGACCTCACAACGGCGGGGAAGAAATTGTGAGACGCCGCTTCAGCCATATCATAGGTTCTTGACCTTCTCCTCATAGGCTTTGATGTCGAACCGGAGCCTTGCCCCGGTGTAGGTCATTTTCTTGATCTTGCCGATCACTTCCTTCGATTTCCAGGGATGACCGTACAACCCCCCGATGACCATCGCCACGCCGGTGTAGCCGCTCGGGTCCCCTCCATCCAACGAATATCGGTCATTGAGATGGATGGCGACCCAGAACGCCTCCTCCGGGCTTCGGGTCCACTCCAGGATGTTGTTGGCCCAGTACTCCCTCAGATAACCGTGCACCTTTCCCCGCTTGACCAGCTCCATCTGGGCCGCGTTCCACAATGGGTCGTGGGTCTGGCCTTGATCGAGCTGCTCCAGAGTGTAAAGGTGTTCCCGGACATCCGAGCGGTGCAGGTTGATCGATCTCCTGGCCCATTCCGGGAAGGCTCCGACGGAATCATATTCCGGGGTGTGCAGGCAGAAGTTGTCGGCGATCTCCTTTTTCACCACGATGTTCTCGATGAATGTGGACTTGGCCTTTTCTGACGCTTTGGAACCCATGACCTCAAGGACCGCCCTTTGGGAGGACAAGCTCCCGAAATGCAGATGTGGGGAGAGGTCTGATTGAGAGTTCTTGGATGGATCGATCACCCCTTCGGGATATGCAGAGATACGCTCACGGATGAATGTCTCAAGGGAGGCCTTGGCCGCGATCTCCCCGGGAAAGATCCAGGTCAGAGGTTTTACGTTATGGTCGATATGGAGTTTTCCCACAGCAGATGACCAATCGATCGGCTCCGATTCAGATCCCCAGCTGTTATCGGGCTTTTCCGTTTTCGGATATTCCAGTAAATATTCCGACAACAGCGGCAGCACTTTGGATCGGAAGTTGGCGAACGACATTATTCTCCTGTTCGCGGCGATCCTGCAAGGGACGATGTTGTGGGCGTCCACGTCGACCACGGGGATGTCGAGAGCACCCACCACCCTCCGTTTCCATTCCATCTTTATCTTGAGCGGGTCGAAGTCAGTGACGACCATTCCCGCCCCTATCCGATTGAAGAACGAAGGCAGTTCAGTATCCGGGAATCCTTCAATCAGCCTGAACCCGATCCCCCGTTCCTTGATCCTGGGTTCCAACTGACGAAGCCCCCCGATCAGGAAGGAGTACTGCCTTTCGGTTGTTCCTAGGTATTCTGGAACGAGACAGAAGACCACGCATAGCGGTACATTTCTCTCGTTCGCCGCCCTTATGGCGTAGATCAAAGCCCAGTTGTCATCCGCCCTCTGGTCCCGGCTCATCCAGTAGACTACTGGACCTTGGCCGTAGGTCCTGCGGCGCAGCGTCTTTATCCTCTGATCCAAACGATCTTCCGGCAACCGAGTTCACTTCCACGACTCACTGCTAACGAATCATTCCAATGGCGGGTAGATAAACAATCCCCAGCAGCTGTTTCTTTAGTATCCTCCCTCGTCCGTAGGCCTTCCGAGCCCATGATGGCAGGCCTCCGCAATGGATTATATAATCCTCGATATCAGATTGGAACACATATGAACCCGTACGACGTAGCCATCGAGGGATATGCCTCCAAGAGCACACGCGCCGTCGACCAGGTGTTCCGCGACCTGAAGGAGGAGACGTACGCGAAGATGTCCAACCCGCAAATGCAGGTCGGAGAGGTGGAAGGGCGTTTCCTGCGCCTTCTGGTGGCCATCACCGGAGCCCGAAGGGTACTGGAGTTTCGGGACCTTCACCGGCTATTCGGCGATGATGATGGCCTCGGCCCTGCCCCCTAGGGGCGTCCTCTACACCCTCGACCGGGACCCGGAGGCAGTGGGCATCGCCAAGAGGTATTTCGCCCGCGCACCCTACGGTAAGAAGATCAGAGTGGTAATGGGAGATGCCCGTGAGACCGTCCACAGCATCAAAGGCCCCATCGACCTCACCTTCATCGACGCAGACAAGGAAGCTTATGACCTATACTACGAGGCCGCGCTGAAGATACTGCGTCCAGGCGGCATCATCGCCCTCGACAACATGTTATGGACGGAAAGGTGCTCGACCCTCGACCGGAGGACAAGGACGCCAACGCCATCGTCGCCATGAACAAGAAGATAGAGGGCGATGAGAGGGTAGAGAACGTTCTCCTCACGGTAAGGGACGGGATCCAGCTGGTCAGGAAGCTTCCTACTCCTTAGCGAGCTCCCTGACCGCCTTGATGGACTCCTCCACATGGTGCTTAGGCTGGATGTTGGACGAGAAGACCATCCTTACCACGCCTTTCTTGTCCACCACATAGGTGACCCTGCCAGTGGTGTGGGCAATCCCGTATGCACCGTACATCTCCCGCACCTTGTTCCCTTTGTCCGAGAGCAAAGAGAACGGCAGCTCATGCTCGATCGCGAACTTCTTGTGCGATTCCACGCTGTCCCCGCTGATGCCGAAGATCTCCGCCCCTTCCTTCTGGAAGGCCTCGTACATTTCCCGGAATGCCCTGGCCTCCATCGTACATCCGGACGTGAAATCCTTGGGATAGAAGTAAATGACCAGAGCCTTTTTGCCGAAGTGCTCGGCCATGTCTACCTCTTTCCCGTCCTGGTCCGGCAATTTGAACACGGGCGCTAAATCGCCTTCTTTTAGTCCTGTCATCATTCCACCGGCGGTGTCATTTGAAGGTTGAGGATATAACACCTCCTGTGCTATTCTTGAGGGGATAATGGAACGAATCGTGTTCTTCGGCAGCTGGTATTGGGGCGGTATGTACGGGCAGCCGCTGGAAGGCAGAGGATACTGGCCTGGGGCTAGGATGGCGTCGTGCTGTCATGACGTTCGGGTCAGGAAAGTGGTTCTGTCTTAGGTGGCCTAATCGAAGTGACTATTTCTTACGGGCTCCGCTCTCAGGTCTCATTCAGACACAAGACAAGACCCATGTTTCCGAGCTCGAGCCAAGGCCAATGAGATCGAGCACTTGGATGAATGCCGTTCTGTCAAACGCTCATCAGCTGGCGAGACAACGCAGGTTGGATGGGAATAGGCCAGGTTCGTCGCCTTCGAAGCGCGAAACATTCTTATTGGGTCCGACAAAATAGTCATTCCAGGTGCCACTTTGGACGAGGTCGCTCAATTCTTCCGGACCGCCTATCGCGGTAGCGCCCCTTGGGATATCGGCAGACCACAGGATGCCTTCATCAGTCTGGAAAGGGATGGGATGATCAGGGCAAAGTGCTCGATGTCGGTTGTGGTACCGGCGAGAACGCTCTTTTCCTGGCGAGCAAAGGCCATGAGGTCTGGGGGGTGGATATCGTGGACCTCGCCATCGAACGGGCCAGGGCGAAGAACCAGAAAATGGGGCTGGGGGTCCATTTCCTGGTCGGGGACGCATTTCAACTGGGCGTCCTGGGCACAACGTTCCGGACGATCATCGATTGCGGATTCTTTCACATACTGTCGGACGAGGAGCGTAGCCGGTACGTGACCAGCCTGTCATCGGTGATCGCGTCCGGGGGCATCTTCCACATGCTCTGCTTCAGTGACAAGGCCACCATGGCCAACGGACCCCGCCATTTGACCGAACAGGAGATCATCCAATCATTTGCCGGTTGGAAAGCACGCTCGATACAAGAATCCCATTTCGACACAAACCTGGTCCCTGACCAGGTCCCCGCACTGCTGGCCTCCATCGAATCGCCATAAGTCCGTCCAGTCTGTTTCAGTAGGTCAATGGCATGGGGGTCAATCCAATGGCGCTGTAGTCGGTCACGACGACATCTCGCCCCTCATACTTCTTTACAAGAATCATCACATCGGCGAGGGCCTCGTCCGGAACGACCACGATAACCTTGATCCCCTCCAACGAAGCCTGGTTGTACTGGAGCACGGCCTCGGCCCTTCTCCAGCTGGTCTCGCTCTCAATGAAGTCGTATTCGAGCGCATTACCCGCGGATCCCGTTACGGTTATCAGACCGAACAGTCCCTCCTCGCTTGAGAAGAAGAATTCCGTTGTGGTCATGGAAGGGTTCTGCTTCGAAATATCCCCGATACGCTGTTCGACAAGACCCACCAGGTCGATCATGGCCATCCGAACATCTCGGAGCGACCATTATAACAAACTTATGGTCTCATACGACGGGCAGGTAGATCGCCACGTCGTTGGCCTTTGTGTACAATCGTAATTACGTTATGCCTCTTTGGGATAAGGCAATCCCGATACGGTTAAATAATTCTCAATCGAATTGTATCCCGGGGGAAATTGTCATGTCGGATTTTGAGCCAATAGCCACCGATGCACCGATGATCAAGGTCAAACAGGTAAGGGAAAAGAAGATCAAGGACAAGAGAAGGAATTTCGACGCCCGCCAAAAGGTCCAGAACATAAATCCTAGAAGGAGATAATAAATTAGGCGATCGCTCAAATCCAGTGACCCCAGTTTATTGACCCGAGTCCTTCAGATCGAAAGAAAAGAGTCAGGCGCTAGGGTGGTGGCCAGCATCACCATGTTGATCTCCCGGTGCTCCGTCCAGGTGCTGGCCTTCTGGTTCCTCGGCGAGGTCCAGAACTCATCGATGCCTAGTCCGATTGGGGTGAACCGTTCAAGGTCGGTCAGCTTCCGGAGCAGTTCTTTGGGCCTTCTTCCGCTGGAGGAATCCGTCAGGGAGGCCCGGACCAACGGAATCCCTTTCAATCCGATCGACAGACCCAGCTCCCGAAATGCCAATCTGCTCTCCGCGGACAACATCATGTTGCCGCTTAGGGAGAAGAATTCAAGGCTGGTCAGTGACGCATCGATCAATGCCTCCAGCAATCCATCTTTGACCACTACACCGGCCTTCCCGATCTGGGCTACCCTAGCTGCATCTGCGATGAGCCCACCCATGCCTAGCGTATCATCCGTCGGAAGGTCTTCCAGGCTGAGCATCTTGCCGATCTCTCCGATCTCATCGGTCAGGTCGAGGCCAGGGCCGGCATCGTTCTTATGAGCTCCGAGCATCAGTTCGTTGAACGTGACGAGGCCGTCCAGTGCATCATGCTGCCCCATCGAAAAGACCAGGGGCTGGCTCAGGTCTATGCTCATCTTCCAGTACATCCTCTTTCTAGTACGGCCGGGCGGCATGTAGGTGAACGCTGGACGGGCCCTCTTCGCCAGCTCGACGGCCCAGATCGAATACTTCGGATCCGAAGTCACTTGTCCGACGCGATTCAGGGCATGCATCCATTTGGTCAAATAATGAAAATACTGGCCATCCTGTTCCCATTCCAGGTTTTCATCTCCTGGCTCGTTGGCATTCCTTTCATTCAGGATCTTGCCGATGCGAAGTCCGCCGGCAGTGGGATGTTTCTCGCCCGCGGCCTGGTCGAGGCCGCTGATCCATCCTTTCCTGGAATCATCATCGCGATGTCGGCCTAGAACATGATGGACCTGATCTACTAGTCTCAAAGCCATGTCCAGGTATGCGCGTTCATCGGTCCTTCGATAAAGTTCCAGGAAATTACAGACCGCGAACGCATCTGTCCATAGATAGCGCACCGGATGGGGGAACACCGGTTCCAGTCCAGTGAGGCGGGCAAAGTCTGTCATGACCTTTTCAGCATACTCGGTGTTTTCCTTTTTGTTCATGACCAGCACTCCTTCTGCATTGAGATAATCCAAATACGACGGACCCACCTTCCTCAATATAGGCCTGTTCCATGAATTCCATGGCATTCGCGGCCTATTCCTGACCTTTTCGTTTCTCTTCATGATCGCCGTTGCCGGATACCATTAATTATTAATGCCCCTGGATCAGTTCTATTTGCAGGGATGGATTGATTCGAAAAACGATCCAGGTCATGGGAACTGTCCTATGGGCTGGATCTCCCTCAAAAATGATGGAATATTTCTCAATCGATGTTCCACTTCCAATTCGAGAGCAAACTGCTTCAAGAAGAATCGAACTTCTGACAGATTGAGGCCGAATAACCAAGGTATTTTCCTTTATTCACATCAAATCGAGGATATCGCTAATTCCTTGGTGTTCGTCCTCTTAGCGCACTTTTTCTGTTGTTTCTAGTATTGCGTTGGACTGAGCGAGTTCAAACGCCTTTTTTTCGATATCTCGTTCTAATTCCTGCGCTGTATGCCGACAGACACAACTATCCATATCCCGGCAATCGCTATGGGACGATTGAAAAGGTCTATGGACAGCGCGCCGAAAGGCTCAAAGGGCACCGCGAGGATGGTCAAGACCGAGCATATCAAAGCCACGCCATAGATCGTTCGGTCATTTTGTAATCCAAGGCAAAAAAAGACTGGCAGAATATACAGAAAACAGGCGCTATATCCGCTGGGGGTTGCCGCATCCAAGACGAATATTGCAGCGATGAGGACCAGGCTGATTGAAAAGGATACCCTCTCGCCGATGACGAACTCTTTCATTATCATCCATTTGCGACCTCGAGATACATTATACTTGGCTACAGATTTTGTCTCACTCCTGTTCTCTACATCCTGGATCTGAACAGTTCTTAATATCCGGCCCATTCTGCAGGTTATGTATCCGGACCGGACTCGAGTTGTAAGGCCGAGCCATGTCAGTGTACGGCGCTCTCTTCTCACGATTCAAACATATCTTCGAGACCTCAACGGACAAAGCCTAATAGAATAAAGCACAATAATATCACTAAAATGGATAATTGGAGTAAAAGGATATTGGAAAATTTATGGGACAGGGCGTCCTCGCTGACAATAATAATCGTCTTTGGAATTGCCGCGGTGGCGCAGCTTATCGTATACGTTTTTGATCCGAAAAGAAAGATCGAAAACCGATGAGGGACAAGATTGGAACATGTTGCGTTGCGCGTTTATGTGCCATGGACATGTTCTCCTGAATGCTATGCTGATGATGTGCAAATGAGCGTAAATATGAATGAAGAAAAATCCATTGGGCATGTTTCAACCCTTCCGATCGAATTGACCGATGTTTTGGACTTTTTGGGTTTCGTGGTCGATATTTGATTGCCTGAGCGACTAATGCTCATCGGCAACCGAAGTATTCTTCTTCAATGGTAATTTCTAATCGCAGGAACGATTGTGGCCCAATCACGACAGAACACATGAATTCATCATTCCCATCGCCTTTGGATCGGACAGGGTCGTCGTGCGTGAATATCTCAAAACATTAGTTTGTTCTTATTAAGTTGGCCATACTTAAATTTCCGTTGACTGATGATTTTTTGGTCATGGCCAGAGCAACAACTTATGTATCGAAGGATTAATTCTGCGAGACAGGCAGTCGCTCAGGATAGTTGAGATATGTTATCACAGGGGATCGCAACATGAACTCACAATCCAGCAAAGTCGATCTAACTAAACCTGTGCCAGAGAGAACAGATGATCATTCTGGTAAGAAAAGGAAGCGCAATCGGGTAATGGACAAAGAGGAGAGGCGGCGTATCTTCAAATGGGCAGTGAAACAATCCTTCATAAAGTTGGATCCGCGCCACACGATCAAGAACCCAGTCATGTTCGTTGTGGAGGTCGGGAGCTTCCTTACCACCCTTCTTTTCATTCAAGCCCTTTTAGGTCAGGGCGATGCTTCCGCGATCTTCATCGGTCTCATCTCTGTCTGGCTATGGTTCACCGTCGTGTTTGCGAATTATTCTGAAGCATTGGCGGAAGGCCGAGGTAAGGCTCAGGCGGATTCGCTCAAGAAGATGCGGTCCACGACGATGGTGAAGAAGCTCAATCCAAATTATACGGTGATAAAGGGCCAAAAACCTTCGGAAGACGTGTTCGCTCAGTATGCTTCAACCGAGATCCGGAAAGGGGACTTGTATTTCATCGAGTCGGGTGATGACATCCCCATAGATGGCGAAATAGTTGAGGGTGTGGCCTCTATCGACGAAAGCGCCATCACAGGCGAAAGCGCGCCAGTTATCCAGAGAATCAGAGGCATAGGAGCTCGGTAACTGGCGGTACCAAAGTTCTTTCGGATTGGTTAATTGTTCGGGCCGCATCCGATCCGGGCGAGGGTTTCATCGATAAGATGATTGCCCTCATAGAAGGTGCAAAACGACAAAGGACTCCGAACGAGATCGCCTTGAACACCCTTTTGATCGGCCTGACAGTAATATTTATTGTGGTCTGCGCAACCCTGCTGCCCTTCTCTATCTACAGCGTGTATGTCTCGGGACAAGGCAGCTCCATATCGATCACGGTCCTCATCGCATTGCTGGTGTGCTTAGCACCAACGACAATCGGAGGATTGCTGAGCGCCATAGGCATCGCCGGCATGGATAGGCTGATCGGCAAGAACGTTATCGCCCTCTCTGGCCAAGCGATCGAGGCCGCCGGCGACGTGGACGTGCTTTTGCTTGATAAGACTGGAACAATAACTCTAGGAAATAGGCAGGCCGTACTGATCATTCCTGCGGAAGGGCAGAGCGAGGCTATGGTCGCAAAACTCGCCCTTCTTGCCTCTCTCTCGGACGATACGCCGGAGGGTCGAAGTATTGTTAACCTGATCGCTGAACGTCACAGTTTAATGGAAAAGGACGTGGCCAGCCCGGAAATCCGATCTAAAATGCAGTTCATCCCATTTTCAGCACAGACCCGATTGAGCGGGGTGACACGGAAGGGATGTCCATTCGCAAAGGGGCCTCGGATGCTATAGAACGCCTTGTGCATGCTTCCGGGAATGTATTTCCGCAGCAATTGAGGAATGAGGTGGAAAAGATCGCCAGGTCCGGCGGCACGCCCTTGGTCATTGCCAGCGACGGCAAGGCTATGGGCGTTATCCATTTGAAGGACATCGTCAAACCTGGAATGAAGGAAAGGTTCGCCCAGCTCCGCCGCATGGGCATCAAGACGGTGATGATCACCGGCGACAACAAGCTGACCGCCGCAGCCATCGCCGCCGAGGCCGGGGTCGACGATTACCTGGCCGAGGCGACACCGGAGAACAAGCTGAAGCTGATCCGGGAATATCAGGCGGAAGGGCGTCTGGTGGCGATGACCGGGGACGGCACTAACGACGCCCCGGCACTGGCCCAGGCAGATGTGGCAGTGGCCATGAATAGTGGCACCCAGCCGGCCAGGGAAGCGGCAAACATGATCGACTTGGACAGCGATCCTACCAAACTGATCGAGATAGTGGAGACTGGCAAACAACTTCTGATGACCAGGGGCGCCCTCACCACTTTCAGCATCACCAATGATGTGGCGAAGTACTTCGCCATCGTTCCTGCGGCCTTCGCCGCCACCTACCCAGCGCTTGGAGCGCTGAACATAATGGGATTGCATGACGCTGTTCTTTCGGCCGTCATCTTCAATGCTATAATCATAATTCTTTTAATACCACTGGCTCTTCGGGGCGTCAAATATCGCCCGCTCACCGCTTCCGAGGCGCTTCGCAACAATCTTTTGCTTTATGGACTGGGGGGTCTCATCGTGCCGTTCATTGGCATCAAACTTATTGATATCGTATTATTCGCCCTGGGGGTGGGGAGATGACCACTATTGGCAAATCGTCTGCTAGCAAGAAGTCTAGCTTCGAAAAGCTGCGGGCCCTCACCACTGTGAGCAAGAAGCAGCTCAGGCCGGCCATTGTGATCTTCCTGATATTTGTGTTGATCACCGGCATCGCATATCCTCTGTTGGTCACAGGCATCGCCCAGGTCGCGTTCCCGCACCAGGCCAACGGGAGCCAGATATCGGTCAACGGAACGGTGGTGGGCTCAGACCTGATCGGCCAGCCTTTCAGCGATCCCAAGTACTTCTGGGGCAGGCTCTCTGCTACGCCCGGTTTTCCTGATAATGCCAGCTTATCCAGTGGCACGAACTACGGTCCCAACAATCCAAACTTGACCCAAATGGTGCAGGTTAGGATCAACGCGCTTCACGCCGCCGACCCCAATAATACATTGCCAATTCCATCGGACCTGGTCACGGCATCAGGTAGCGGACTGGACCCGGACATCAGTGTTGCCAGTGCATTGTATCAGCTGCATCGGGTCGCATCGGTCAGGAATATGAACGAGAGCTTGGTTCAGGATCTTATCGATGCGAGCACACATGATAGTGAGTTCGGTGTTCTAGGGGAGAAAACGGTCAACGTTGTCGATCTCAATCTGGCGCTCGACAACATGCAGGCCAATGGGGGTGGCGGAACATTCAATCAATCCGTCGACTCGCCCGCACTACCTACTACAGACACAAGGATCTTGGGAATGACTCCAGATAGCTGGGCCTTGATCATCATTTTTGTCTCTCTGCTGGCTTTTTTGACATATTGGACCAGCAGGCTGATCACCGATGTCTACGAGGAAAAGCCTGGTATAATATCCAGAACCGTGGGCCGGATCGAATCATTCATCTATTCTCCAGCAAGGATTGATAAACATGAGATGAATTGGAAGGAATACGCCCTTGCGATGCTGATTTTCAATGTAATCGGGATACTCTTTCTGTTCATCGGTCATACTGAGTCAGCAGTTTTTGCCTTTCAACCCGCAGAACCTAGGTTCCGTTTCCCCGGACCTAGCTTTTAACACTGCCGTCAGCTTCGTCACCAACACAAATTGGCAATCATACGCTGGCGAGACGACCATGAGCTACTTCACACAAATGGTCGGTCTGACGGTCCAGAATTTCCTGTCAGCGGCAACCGGGATCTCTATCCTGATGGTCTTGATCAGGGGCATTTACAGGAAGTCGACGAAGGATCTGGGCAACTTCTGGGTGGACATGACCCGGGCCACGCTCATACTCCTGCCATTGTCTTTCATCCTGGCCCTGATCCTAGTCTCTCAGGGCGTTCCGCAGACGCTAAATGGTCCCATCATAGGGCATCTGGTCCAATCCGTTGTTGGCTCCAACGGTAACCTGGTAAGCACCCAGATCATACCGTTGGGGCCGGTGGCATCCCAGGAAGCCATAAAGATGCTCGGCACGAACGGTGGCGGGTTCTTCAGCACCAATTCGGCACATCCTTTCGAAAACCCAACCCCATTATCCAATCTGCTGGAGAACATCGGAATGCTGCTCATACCAGTATCTCTGTGTTTGGTCTTCGGCAACATGGTGAAGGACAAGAGGCAGGGCCTGGCGATCCTCGTGGCGATCATTCTTATCTTCGCCGTCTTCCTAGGCTTTTGCATCTGGGCTGAGTCGAACGGAAATCCGGGACTGACCAAGTTGGGGGTGTCGCAAACATTTACCGCAATTCAGCCGGGCGGCAACATGGAGGGAAAAGAGGTAAGGTTCGGGGTGGTGCCTTCTAGCCTATTTGCCGTATCTACAACAGCCACCGCCTGCGGTGCGGTCAATTCGATGCTTGATTCATTTACGCCCCTAGGAGGTTTGGTCCCACTCTTCCTTATCCAGTTCGGGGAGGTCGTTTCGGGGGCGTTGGATCGGGCATGTACGGCATGCTCGTCTTCGTGATCATAGCAGTTTTCATCGCAGGACTAATGATCGGTCGCACGCCCGATTATCTAGGAAAGAAGATCGGCCCCTATGAGATGAAGATGTGCACCACCATCATCCTGATACCGATAATCACCGTATTGATCGGGGTAGCGATCGCGGTGATGATACCCGACGGCAGGGCGGCGGTGTCAAATCCGGGCCCCCACGGTTTCACCGAGATACTGTACGCGTTCAGCTCGGCAGCGAACAACAACGGCAGTGCATTCGCCGGGTTGGCGACCAACTCACTGTTCTACAACATCGCGCTGGCATTGGCGATGCTGATCGGACGGTTCCCCGTGGCTGTCCTGACTCTGGCTTTGGCGGGGTCGTTGGCCGCGAAGAAGAAGGTACCAGTAAGTCCAGGGACATTGCCGACGCACACTCCATTGTTCATTACATGGTTGATCGGTGTTATTGTTTTGGTAGGAGCGCTTAGCTTCTTCCTGTCCCTGGTCCTTGGACCTATCGTCGAGACGCTGATCTTTGGCGGATGACCATGGAACCGAACGGCATAAGACCCGATCCAGATGAACTGCTTAAACAAGTGGAGGATGAAGAGCGGAAGCAGGCACGGGGCAAGCTCAAGGTGTTTCTGGGCTATTCGGCTGGTGTAGGTAAAGACATACACCATGCTGGAAGAGGCGCAGATTCAGAGCAATAAAGGGACGGACATCATCGTCGGCTGTGTGGAGTCCCATGGAAGGAAAGAGACCGAGGATTTGCTTACCGGACTGGAGTCAATACCTCTCAAGGAGATCGAGTACCGGGGGATCAAGGTCAAGGAGTTCGACCTCGACGCGGTATTGGCCCGCCATCCGCAGCTAGTCCTAGTCGATGAACTGGCACACACCAATGCCCCAACGTCCCGCCATCCCAAACGATACCAGGACGTTGAAGAACTGTTGGATGCCGGGATCGACGTTTTCACCACGTTGAACGTGCAGCACCTGGAGAGCGTGAACGATGCGGTGGAACAGATATCGGGAATTCGAGTCAGGGAGACGATACCGGACTCGGTGTTAGATGAAGCAAACGAGATCAAGATAGTGGACCTTCCGCCGAAGGAGTTGATATTGCGCTTCAGGGAAGGCAAGGTCTACGTTCCTGACCGAGTCGGTATTGCACTTGAGAATTTCTTCAATGAGGGCAACCTGATCGCACTTCGGGAGATGACATTACGCCGGGCTGCAGAGCATGTCGACGAGCAGATGATGGCCTACATGCAGACCCAATCGATCGAAGGACCGTGGCCGGCTGGAGAAAAACTTCTGGTCTGCATAGGGAACAGCCAAGCGCTAAACGATCGAGTGGTCCGCACAGGAAGACGACTGGCCGATGAGATCAAGGCTAAATGGGCCGTCATATACGTGGAAACTCCGGCACACAGCCGCTTATCCAGAAAGGCCAGGCAGGAAGCCATGAAGGGCATGGAGTTCGCATCTTCCTTGGGAGCCGAGACGGTCACCAGTTTCGGTATCTCAATCGCCGAAGAGGTCGTTCGATATGCCAAGAAGAACAACGTGACCCGGATCATAATAGGTCATCCAGTGCATACTCGCTGGAGGGAGCAGGTCTTCGGTTCGGTCGCGGATCAGATCGTGCGCATAAGCGGAGCGATCGATATCATAATCATCAGCAGTTTGAAACCAAATGAGGTAGATGAGGGAGAAAGGGAAGAGCCCCGTAAATCGATATTCAAACGAAACCCATACTGGTACAGTATCTGGCTCACTCTTTTGGTATCAATATTTTGCGCCCTCATTCGAACATACTTTCGCCCACGAACGTGGTCATGTTCTTTCTCATCGGCGTGGTCATAGCGGCAATCAGCTGGGGTTTACGCCCAGCCATATTCACTGCGGCGATGAGCGTACTAGCATTCAACTTCTTCTTCGTCCCACCGGCATTGACTTTCCGTGTCTCTGATTCACAGTACCTGATCACGTTCGGCGCCTTCCTTTTCGTTGGAGTAGTCATCAGTTTGCTGGTTTCCCGATCCAGGGACCTGGCCTTCGCGGCCCAGTGGAGAGAGGAGTACACATCGACACTATACGCGCTAAGCCTGGACCTGGCTTCCTCGAGGGACGGCCTTAACATTCTGGAGACTGTCGCCTCCCATGTATCACGAACCTGCCACTGCAAGTCCGCATTCCTGCTTCCGGAAAAAGACGAGCTCGCCATCGATTATGCCAGCACGGGTTTGGATCTGGATGAAAAGGACATTACAGCGGCAAATTGGACCTTCAGGTCCGGTATGCCCGCTGGCAAGGATACTGATACCTTATCCTCGGCGCATCTCAAATATTACCCGCTGCGGACCGTGAACGGCGTGATCGGGGTAATGGGTGTGCTCCCAGATGAGCAAGAGAGATTTGTAAAAATGGAACAGGAAAGGCTTCTGCAGGCATTTGCCAACCAAGCAGCGATCGCACTGGAGAGGGCACAGCTCTGGGACCAGTTATGCAGGGCAAGGGGAAATGAAAAGAAGGGTTGAGGGACAACATGACCGGATTGGCCCATTTTTCGCATGTGCAAGGCAAGAGACTTAAGACCGGGAAGGGGCCCCGCACACTTTCCCCTTGATGATCTCCAGGGCTTGCTCGGCGACCTTAGGCGGCAACCTGATCGAGTCCATTGATTCTCCCTTGGACTTTACCCTGATACGGATTATCGATCTCATGAACCCTTTTTCCAGTCCCACGCCCGAGATGTCCGAGTAGTTGTGCATTGTGAAATCCATCTTTTCAGATGCGTTCTGGCGCCCGATAATGAGTCTCTCGCTTGTTACCGCCAGGGTCTCGACGGTGATCTGGGGATACTCCTCCGCGTTCACGAACAGTTCTATCCTTTCTTTGGGCCCGATCATTTTCTGTATCTCAGCTGGTACTTCCATGGTGATCATCTACTTTGAACAGCATTCTCAGTTTGCCACCCTACCGGAATACCAGTTGATAGAAGTTGTGCGGCTCGATCAAAAGCAAGGCAGCTAGTTCGACACAGTGGACGGCCGAGACCTCGTACAATCTCAAGGCTGGGTGATTCACAGAACAAGATGGCAAGGGCGATGAATATATAGATAGCAAATCTTAGAATTCTCGATGGATAAGCTCGATCGCCAAATGCTCGTGATCCTGCAACGGAATCCTCGTATCACCTACAGAGGGTTAGCCGAGCATTTGCACCTGTCCATTCCGGCCATCCAGAGACGGCTGACCATCTTGGAGTCGTCCAAACGCATCCTGGGTTATAGGGCCCTCGTCAACCTTGAGGCGATGAACGGGGTACGGGCCATGGTCTACGGACAGATGTTGGGGAAGATCGATCCGGAGATGCTGGCCAATATCGAAGGGCAAGGGTCGATCCACACCGCCTCGTGTGGCAGCCTGAACACTGTCTATTTGCTGGCCCATCTGCGCCGCATCCTGGAACTGGACGACGTGATAAGGATAGCCCAGGATGTGTGCAAGATACCGGATCCGAAGGTCATTCTGTTCGGATGCGGTTCTATCCGTGTCCTCATGTCCCTCGACGATCGAGGATTCCAGGAAAGGTGACGTGTCTACCCTTACGGACGTCGATTACAGGATAATCAAGGCCCTTCACTACAACGCAAGAAAGCCGGTAGCGGCAATAGCCAAGGAAGTGGAACTGACACCCAAGACGGTCCGGAAACGGCTGGCCCGGATGATTGGCGAGGACCTCATCGAGTTCCGCACCCTTTCCGCCGCGGAGGGCTCAGGGACGCTGGATTTCTTCGTCGTAGTCAAGCTGAAGACCTCAGAATCAAGGCCAGAGGTGCTGAAGAAACTTAGGGACGACCCTCAGTTCTATGTCGATTCCTCGATCGTGGTCAGCAATGACCGGGATCTGCTGTTCTTTGAAATGCTGACCGAGACGGTGAACGAAATGAGCAGGATAGTCGAGGACATTCGAGCCCTGAAAGAGGTGGAGTCGGTATCCCCGGACCTCATCCAAAAGGTGTACTATTTTGAGATATGGAGGGACCGCATGCTCGAAGGCTCCAAGGTCAGGAGATGAGATAAGATAAGACTGAGCCATCATATGCCGTATCTGCGCCTTCCCATGAGCCAATCGATGAATTGGTTCCTGAAGAGGCCCGATGGTCCGGTAGCAGAATCTGTATGGTTCATTCCCTCTGACCTCTCTATATCCTTCTGCATCTCGAACTCTTTGACCAGATAACCGACATCAGCCTTCCATTCGGAGGCCGCGTACTGCCTCAGTTCGCTTGAGCGTGCTATTCCCGCCATGGGTCGAATTCCCCCACAATTGAATGGTGTTTCTCCGCTTGGGCGGATCGATCTCAGGCCCAGCTCTGGATCCCGATAACATATCTTCTTACGTTTTTCCCGTCATTGTAGGCCGAGATCCGCGGCTGGGCCCCAGGATGGATCACGGACCGCCTGACCTTGAGGTTATGTTAGCCATCCGAACACAAATAGTAACATTCGCAGGGGTTTCGTTGCCTGTCTGTTAAAGCAAGCGCATAAAATATAGCAAATTGGGCATAGCCAGTCAGAAATATTTGGAAATGGTTCTTCTCATTGCCAAAAATGTCACCAGACGCATTAAGGTCCTTTTCTTATTTCCCGAAAAATGCTTTTGTTGTAGAAGAATCGGGACAGCAGCGCCTTCCCCGGAGATGGCCCGCACATCTTCGGATCAACTTACTTGGCCAGCTCCGCCCGGTCCACGAATTCCTGTTTATCCTCTTTCAGGAAAACCTCGCAATATCTTTCGTTCTCCATTGCTGAAAGCCGGAAGGAGTCCTTGTCCCGCACCATATTTTCTCCGTCCACCAACATTCCCAGATGCCGTTCCACCTGCATCGCGGAGATCTTATCATCGATCACGTCGGTGATCTCCACCATGGTGTTGGGGGACAGGCCGCCCCACACCTCGTAGGAGTACAGGGTGAGACGGCCTCCGTATCCTTTCAGCGCAATGGCGGCCAGCAATCCGGTCATCTTATTGTCTGGATGTATTTCCTTCAGTGATGGGGAGAAAATAAGGTCTGGAGAGTAGTACTCTATCACTCCCGCGAGTTTCTCGCAGCTGTCCCGGTCGCAGCAGATCCCCGCACCAGGCAGATCAAGGTGTTCGCACTCGAAACACCTCAACTTGGTCAACGATTCTTCCACTTCTCCAGGCTCCATCGGCACCAGGCGGCAGGAGGGTCCCGCGCACCCATCGTACGACGAATCGGTCAGATACGCCACCTTGATATGGGCCCCTCTCTTCGCCAGCTTGATCATCGTTCCTCCGCAGCCTATGACCTCATCAAGATGATGCGGTGCCAGGACCAATACCCTAGAATTCGAGTTCACCTCAGGTTCCTGTATCAATGCGCCATTCATGATGTTGACACCCCCCCGGAACACGAAAACTGGACGGCCCTGCCATTTGCTGATGTCGCTAAGTATATCCCAGCGGAGGGGCTGCCAATGAGGATAACCAGCCCAGCTGGGGGCCTTTCCCGGACCTCGCTCTCCATTACTTCACCCATGGAATTGATGGGCAAGGAATCACATTAACGCATGTTAGTTAGGAACCTCAAAAAGGGACAAGAAACGCGCATCCTTATGCCACATTTTAAGCCGATGGACTGAACAAAAGTAACGGAAGAAGGCGACCAGAGAGCCGGGCGGGATCGGATCATCGTGGACGCCCAAGGTCGTTCCCTGATGTGACCGGTACCCTTCGATCCTATCCTAGCCAATCCGGGTTATGGGACGTGCTGTCGAAGTTATGGGTGGTCTTGTACTGCTCGTACCTGCCCTCTGCTGCCGCTTTCTCGGTACGGGCGAGAATGGCCTGTCGCTCCTCCCCGGTCATCGGCCTGAAGGTTCTGGCGGCGGTGATGGCCTGTTCGAGTATCTTCATCGAATCGCATCCAGTTATGACGACGCTGGTGGGCAGGCCCATCGCATAATGGAGGCATTCTATCGGTCCGACCGCCCCGCTCTCCAATAGGATGCGGTCGCCCATGGACTTCATTCCCAGGACGCCTATTCCCTCTTTGACCACTCTTGGCAGCACCCTCTTCTCAAAGCTGTGGAAATGGGCGTCCATGACGTTAAGGGGCATCTGCACCGCGTCGAAGCGGAAGCCATGATTTTCTGCGGCCTCGAGCATTTTCAAGTGTATGTCTGGGCTCTTATGCCCGGTAAAACCTATCAGACCGTACCGGCCCTCATCCTTGGCCTCCAAGGCCGTTTCCATGGCGCCCCCTCGGCGAATATCCGTTCCGGGTCGTTCCCGTGGATGATCTCGTGGAATTGGAGCAGGTCGATGCGGTCCGTTTCCAATCGTTCCAATGATTCCTTCAGCTGGGCCTTGGCCGACCGTCTGTCCCTTCCGTCTATCTTTGTCATTAGGAAGGCCTTGTCCCGGTACCCGCCGCGCAGGGCCCTGCCCATCCTGAGTTCGCTCCTGCCCTCGTTATAGTCCCAGCTGTTGTCCATGAAAAAACATGATGCCGTTCTCTATACGCGGTCCGGACGATGCGGATGGCCTCGTCCTCCGCAACCTCTGGCCTCCCGATATGATGTCCGCCCAGCCCGATGGCGGATACTTTCACGCCGGTGCTGCCAAGCAGCCTGAGCGGAACTTCTCCAAACGAACCGTCCATTTCCAACCTCCACAGTAAGAATCATTGAAGCCGGTCCGGGATAATCCTTCGCATCGAGGTACGATCGCATCCTTGTCTCTCGTTCACTTTTCTTCGTATGCAATGGTAAATACAGGAACGTCCCAAAATATGCTCGACAAGGAGGATCGCAAGATGACGACGATTTCCGAAATAAGAACACCGCTGTGGGCATAATTGGCATGGGCATCATGGGCAGTGCCTTCGCCTCCAATCTCCTATCCAAAGGTTACGAGGTGCATGTTTACAACCGTACCAGAGAGAAGGCCCAACCCCTCATCGACAAAGGGGCCCAATTCCATTCCACTCCCTGTGATCTTGCCGCGATATCGGACATATTGATGACATCCCTCACCGACCAGAACGCCATCGAATCGGTAGCGCTGGGCGATAACGGATTCCTCGCCGGGATGACAAGGGCAAACTATGGATCGACCTGAGCACCATAGACCCAGCGGCTTCCGTCCAGCACGCCGATCTGGCAAAGCGGGCCGGCATCGAAAGGCTCGACGCCCCGGTCGTAGGGAGCAAGGAAGCGGCATTGTCCGGGAAGGTCATCGTGCTGGTCGGCGGGGACGAGGACGTTTTCAAAAAAGCCAGGAGCTTTCTCGGCCAGATTGGCAAGACCGCGATCTATCTGGGAGACGCAGGCAACGGTCACAAGATGAAGCTGGCGGTGAACCTTTACCTCGGGCTGGTTGCGGTGTCGTCTCGGAATCGATGGCGCTGGCACAGAAGCTGGGTCTGGAGGAAAGGGCCTACGTCGACACCATCAATCAGACCGCGCACAGGAATTATTTCACCGAGGACAAGGGCCCTAAGATCGTGGCCCGGGATTTGAGCCGGCATTCTCGCTTGACAACATTCTCAAGGACCTGAGACTGGTGCACGAGCAGGCGAAGAAGACCGGGGCGCGTCTGCCGCTAACAGACCTCGCCACCCAGCAATATGCTGACGCCGTCAGCGGGGGCAAGGGGTCGGAGGACTTCAGCATCATAGCGATGGATGTGCTGCGCAAGAACGGTTTTGAATGAAACGGACTTCCTTGGAATATTGAGGATCGCAGTCCACCCGTGTGCACGTAAAGACCAGCATACGTTGAAATCAACGATCGGTGGCGATGGTCCGAACGTAAGACGGCCGTATTAAGGGGTTCACCTACTTCTTGCGGCGGCCCGATCTCCTCTTGCGGAAGAACAGGAAGTAAACGCCCACTCCGGCACCCGCCGCCACCGCCACTATCACTATTATCAGAGTCATGTCGCCCGAACCCGATCCGCTGCCAGCGGAAGGGTCGCTGATCTGCATGACAATCGAGTCGAGATTGGCGTTCTTGCCGGAAGCGGCGGTAACGTTCTGGGTCACGGTCGAGTATCCTTCCTTGGCAATGGTGAGGTTGTAATCGCCGACCTTGACCTCCGTGAACATGAAGAACCCGAACTCGTTCGTCATGATGGCGGTATAGTTGCCAAGGGTCACGGTGGCGTTCGCGATCGGCTCCCCGCTGACATCGCAGGCCGTTCCATCGACCGCCACCCCTATGGTGGGCAGTTTCACGTGACCGAGGTCCAGTTCTGCAGGTTCCCCTTGGTGTTGGGAACGCAGACGGTGAAGTTGTACGACAATCCATTCGTCAGGCCGCTGATCTTGACCGTGTTGCCGGTCACGCTCTGG
>CAWDCQ010000077.1:0-28592 GCA_963800775.1 uncultured Methanomassiliicoccales archaeon
GAATAAAAGCCCTATCCTGGAAGTCCTCAGAAGAATATCCAGCACCAAGGAAAGGGTGGAGAACAGAGGATTTCAAGCTCAAGAACGAGGATGGCATGGAGTTCTGGGTGGACTGGTCCGCCATTCCCATCGACAACGGCACGGCCGGCGTCGACCTGCTGGTCATGATAACCGACATCACAGAGCGCAAACAGTCGCAAGTCCTCGGCGAGGCGCTCAACCAGGTAAACGCGTTCATCAATTCGACCCTCGATTACGACGAGATCATGCGGCTGGTCCTGGCGGAGGGTTCTAAGGTCCTCGATGCTGAATCTTCGCTCATCAACATGCGCGAAAACGGCTGCTGGGTCGCCAGACAGGTTCACAATTTCCCGGCCAAGATCGTGGGACAGAGGAAGACCGACGAGGAATCCCCTACATCGGTCATGGTATCGAAGGCCAGGGCCGCCATCGCGATCGACGATGCACTGAACGATCCCCGTGTGGACCGGAAGAGCATGAAGGATTTTGGCGTCCGCTCCGTTCTGGTCGCCCCGATCATCCTGAAGGACGAAGTGATAGGCATCATAGCATTCTACTATCACTCCAAGATGGTCAAGTTCAGCAACGCCCAGATAGATTTCGCCAACCATTTGTCCGCATCGTTGTCACAGGCCATCAACAACGCCCGGAACTTCCAGGAAGCAAAGAACGCCGAGGACCGGGTCCGACGACAGAATGCACTGCTCGAAGGCATTACCCACATATTCCACGAGTCCATCGCCACGGGCTCGGACGAGGACCTCGGATTGGTGTGCCTCGATGTGGTCGAGAAGATCACCCACAGCAAGTTCGGTTTCATTGGCCATATGAACTCGAAGGGGTATCTGGACGACGATGCCATCAGCGATCCCGGCTGGGAGGCCTGCAGGATCACCTCTCCAGTCGGCCACGGGAGACTGCCCACCAGCATGAGGGTGACCGGTCTGTACGGTCGAGTGATAAGGGAGGGAAAGGGATTCTACACGAACGATCCGATCGGCCATCCCGATTCCACGGGTGTGCCCGCCGGTCACCCGCCCCTCACCTCTTTCCTGGGGGTGCCGCTGAGGCACGCGGGCAGGACCATCGGCATGATCGGCCTCGGGAACAAGGAAGGCGGCTACACCGATGAGGACCTGGAGGCGGCCGAAGCCTTGGCTCCTGCAGTGGTCGAAGCCCTGGGACGCAGAAAGGCCGAGATGGGCCTGAAGGAGAGCGAGGCCAGGTATCGCGACATGTTCGAGAACCTGCATGAGGCGGTGAGTGTCTTCAAGTATGTCTATGACGAGGCTGGCGAGATCATAGACAGGGCCTACCAGGATATCAACCGAGAAGGCCTGAGAATGATCGGAAGGCCTAAGGAAGAGCTCCTGGGAAGGACCATTTCGGAGATATTCGGGACCGACAGCGCTTCCGCTTATGTCCCTCATATGAGGAGGATGAAGGAGTCCGGTTCCGTGGTCTCCTTCGAGAACTATTTCGAGCCTCTGGACCTTTACTTGTTCAGTTTCTTTGTCCCCCTGAGCGATGAGACATTCTTGGTTTCGTCGTTGGACATATCGGAGATGAAGCGGGCGCAAAAGGCGGTGCAGGAAGAGCGTGACCGGCTATCCTCCCTGATCAACAGCATCAACGATGAGGTGTGGTTCGCGGACATGGATGGGAATTTCACCCTGACCAATCCTTCCGCGCGGGAGGAGTTCGTCCTGGACCCGAAGCGGGATGGGGTCCAGGTAGAGTCCCTGGCCATTGGCCTGGAGGTGCTTCAGGCGGATGGGGGTGTCCGTCCACTGGAAGACGCCCCTCCCTTAAGGGCATTGAAGGGAGAGGTGGTGAAGAACCAGGAAGAGGTCGTCAGGACACCTTCGAAAGGTGAACTGAGATATCGGCAGGTGAACGCCTCGCCGGTCCGGGACGCTTCCGGCCAAATCATTGGTTCGGTGTCGGTGGTGCGGGACATTACTGAGCAGAAACGGGCTGAGCGGGAGCAGGAGACGACGGCCGAGTTCCTGAGACTGGTGAACGCCAGCGCCGACACCAAGGACCTGATCGAGAAGGCGGCCACATTCTTCCAGAGAGAATCCGGGGTGGAGGCGGTCGGCATACGGATACGGAACGGATACGATTATCCGTACTACGAGGCCCGCGGCTTCCCTAACCGGTTCATACAGTTGGAGAACTCCCTGTGCGCAAGAGACGAGATGGGATGCCCACTCCTGGACGAGCATGGCGAACCGGTCATGGAATGCACCTGCGGCAGCCTCATCCGGGGGATCTTCAACCCGTCGAGGCCTTACTGCACCAGACAGGGCAGCTTCTGGACGAACAGCACGACGGAGCTGGGCCCGACGATGGCCGAAGAGGACCTTCCCCCGCGGCACAGGAACAGATGTGTCGGTGAAGGATACGAATCGATCGCCCTGATCCCCCTTTTCCTGGGCAAGGAAAGGCTGGGACTGCTTCAGCTCAATGACCACAGAACCGGTCTCTTCTCCGCGGCACAGATAGGACAATGGGAAAGGCTGGCCGGATATCTGTCCGTGGCGGTCTCCAAATTCCGTACCGAGGACGAGCTCAAGGAGAGCGAAGCGAAGTACCGCGGTCTCTTCGAGAACCTTCAGGAAGGCGTGGTCCTGCAAAGGCTGGTATACGATAAGATAGGGGACGTGGTGGACAGGGTCGTGGTCGACGCGAACCGTTCTGCCCTGAGGTCTTTCGGAGTGGGATCGATAGAGGAGATCAAAGGAAAGAGCCAGGAGGAGCTGTTCAGCCCCGGGACCGCCGCCATGGGCCTGGAGGATGTAAGAAGGATGCAGAGGGCCGGCGTACCCATAACCGTGGAAAGGCACTACGACTCCACCGGCCGGGACTATCTCGAGACATTCACGCCGCTGGGGGACGAGTATCTTATCACCACCAGCGTTGACATCACAGAGAGCAAAGGAGCACAGAGAGAACTGGAGGAGAACTACGAGGAGGCCCGCCAGCGCGCCGAGGAGGTGGAAAGGCTGATGGACATCATTCCCGCGGCGATCTGGGTGGCACATGACCCGGAATGCCGCATAATCACCGGGAACCGGGCGGCGGACCAGTTCTACGAATCCGATCCCGGGGAGAACGTCTCCGCCGGCTCGTACAAGGGAGGCGTGCAGGACACCACCAGGCGTTTCTTCCACAACGGCGTGGAGCTGAGGCCGGAAGAACTGCCGATGCAGCAGGCTGCGGCCAAGGGCAAGGAGATCCTCAACGCCGAGCTCGAGGTCCTGACCCCGAGCGGAAAGAGGCTCACCATCCTGGGGAGCGCCAGCCCGCTGCTCAATTCCCACAGGGAGGTCCGGGGGTGCATCTCTTCCTTCGTGGACATCACCCAGCGCAAGAACCAGGAGCGGGAGCTGGAGCAGACCAAGGGCCGTCTGGAGGCCATCATCGGCCAGATGCCCGTGGGCATAATAGTCACGGAGGCCAGGACGGGCAAGATCATCTTCGCCAACGAGGAGACCGAGAGGATATACGGGTTGGGATTCAGCCTGACGGACATCGACGGATTCGATGAGTACAACAAGCTGGCCAGACATCATTTGGACGGAAGCCGATACCAGATCGGGGAGATCCCGTTCGTCCGCTCCCTGAAGGGCGAGGTCATCAGAAATGAACTGGCGGAGATAATCAGACCGGACGGATCGAAGGCCTACATCAGCAGTTCCAGCGCCCCGGTGTATGATTCAAGGGGCGGCATAGTGGCCTCTGTGGCCCTGACCATCGATGTGACCACCCAGATAAGGACCCAGGCGGAGAGGGACCGTTTGCTCACCGAACTGGAGGAGCACTCCCGGAAACTGCAGAGGTCCAACGCCGAGCTACAGCAGTTCGCCTATGTGGCCTCGCATGACCTCCAGGAACCGCTGCGCATGGTCACGGCCTATCTCAGCCTGATCAAGAAGAAGTACGGCAACAGCCTGGATGGCAAGGCCAAGGAATACATGGACTATGCCGTGGAGGGCGGCCTGCGGGCCAAGGACCTGGTCCGCGACCTGCTGGAGGTCTCCCGTATCGAATCGCAGGCCAAGCCGATTGGCCGGACAGATATGAGCGGCGTCATAGACAAGGTCAGGAGCAATCTCGCCGTCCAGATAACCGAAGAACATGCCGCCATCACGCAGGGACCGATGCCGGTGGTCATGGCCGACGAGGCCCAGATGACCATTCTGCTGCAGAACCTGGTCAGCAATGCTATCAAGTTCCATGGGGACGAAGATCCCCAGGTCCGTGTCTCATGCGTTGAACAGGACGGCAGCTGGGTGTTCGCAGTGGGCGACAACGGCATAGGCATAGACCCGCAGTTCAAGGACAAGATATTCGTTATTTTCCAGCGCCTTCATTCCCGCGATGAGTACGAGGGGACGGGGATAGGACTGGCGATCGCCAAGAAGATAGTGGAAAGGCATGGGGGCCGCATATGGTTCGATTCCAGCCTCGGCCATGGAACGACATTCTTTTTCACAATACCCAAGGAGGAAATGAAATGAGCGAAGACAAATTGGAAGTGCTGATCGTGGAGGACAACCCCGGGGACGCTTACATGATCAAGGAGATGCTCAACGACCTTAAGCTGACCTTGAACATCACTGTGGCCAAGGACGGTCAGGCGGCATTGGACATACTTAAGAACATCCGGAACGGAAAACCCGGTCTGGTGATCCTTGACCTCAACCTGCCCAAGGTCAACGGTTTCGAGGTCTTGACGTACATCAAATCCTCCCAGACACTGAGGTCAATTCCGGTGGTGGTCATGACTGGTTCGTTGCGGGGTGAGGACGAGCAAAGGTCCCGGGAACTGGGAGCGATCGACTATTGCATCAAGCCATCCACCGCCGATGAGATGGAGCGGTCGGAGATTTGCCTCAAGGCCCATCTCGAACCGTTGTCTAAAGAGAAGGCAAGGAGCAAGGATCTCGGGCCATCGGTCAAGCTCAATCTTTACAATTTCAGTGCCGAATGGAGAGAGCAAAGACCTCCCGCACCCAAATACGACCATTTCGTCATGGATGCCTTCGAGAGCGGACCCTGGACGCTATGGAGGTAGCCTCTTCCGATTTCGGCACAGCCCCAGACCCTTCGCTCATTCCAGGCGCCTATTTTCATCTAGTCAGGCTCGTGAAAATCCCAGATCTTCCAAGTATTTCAGGATCCGGTCAGCTATGCCATCAAGGTCCGTTCCGTACAACCCGAACCCGACTCTTATGAATTGGGTCGGGCAACAGATCCCCAGATCAACAGCATGAGCGCTCCTATCAGGATGAACAGTGTCAAGACTTCCATTGTGACCAGGGCAGTACGGTTCTTGTCGGCGAATACATACAGCGACCCGGCAACGGTCGCACCCGCTGTCGACACCAATGAGAACGCGGCCGAGAGGCGATTGCGCCTACTGGGAAATCTGAGGGAGATGATGAAGGCGATCGCTGTGATCGCGACCATCAGCAGTGCCGCGATGACATGGACGGCTGCTATTCCGACCGAGTAGCCAAAGGCCCAGGAGGACCCCGCCATGACGTCGATCACCCAGAGAACGAGGATTGGGATCGAGAGGATGCGAAGCGTCCTGTTTGGGGCTTGGAGTTGGTCCTTGGACATTGGATATTGGGTGAGGTTCTCGTTCATGTTTCTAATTCAGTGAACTTCCAAAGACGCTATTAAGTCTCGTCAACCTCGATATTGATGAAAGCGCTAGCGCCATGTGACGATCCCGGTCATATCAGGGTATCAGCACGTGCGGATCGCTCCGGTCGATCACCGCATCCAGCGGTTCCTGGTTCTTAACCAAGGCTTCCAGCAAAGTGTCCCGCCAGGTTGGGAAATAGTCCAGATGATGGATTACATAAGGCACCACTGATTCTACCGAGCCAAGTCTTGAGATGTGGTCCAGAGATTCGCACATATCGGCCATGCTCTCAGACCATAAGAGAAAGGCCATTGTGTCAGGTCGGTTGCTGAATGGCAGTGGGCTGACTATCCGGGGAATGGCGCTGAGGATGGAGGAGCAGACAAAATCAGGTTGGTGGCCCTCCTTGAATCTGGTGTGCACCAAAGACAAAAAGTCATTGCGTTGGTCCGGCATCCATTCGATCGACATGCGGACCAATCCGTCCCTTTCCATTCTGTCAAGGGCCTTGGAGACTGTCTTTGTGGTCACCCCGACCTGTTCGGCGATCTCGGTCAAGGGCAGACGGGAATTGTCCCTCATGGCATAGATGATGCGAAGGTCGAGCAGTTGCAAACCCTTCCTATCGGATGACTTGACCCGGGTCGCATTGCAGGGAACTGCCACCAGAGTGATATCGTCCATCATGGCCGCATCCCTAAGCATTGTCCTTAGTGGCTCCAGGTCATCGGCATTCTTGATATCCAAGACAATGTGAAGGTTATTTCCGCTCGAGACCAAGATACCACGGACCTGATCGATGGTCTTTAGGCGGGCGACGAGCTTGTTCAGATCGGTCTCGGTCGAACGACCGAAGGCCAGGCCCTCGGTCACTCCAGTGGCCCTAAGGCTGATTCGGGCGGTAAAACGCCTTATGACGCCTGTCCTGACCATCGTATTAACCCGTTTATGTGTGGCCTGAACGGATATCCCCAGCCCATTGGCCAGAGCCGAATAGGGAGTTCGGGAGTCAGCAAGGAGGCGATGGATTATTGCAATGTCTAGCTCGTCCATGTTTGGCCGTTTAGCAACTGTCATACCAATAGAAGAGCCTGTTCCTGTGGGTCAATGACCTTCCGGTCCTCAGGCGTTGGGCTCGAGGATCATGCAGATAGATATGGCTTCTGCCCTCAGCATCGATCCACCCATACACGGTCATTTTGTTAGAATCTAACAAATGATGAAATGTAACCGGGATTTATCCGCGACCAGATCATGTAATGGTCTGATGTTATTTGAAGGCCATTTCTTCAAAGCTATACCCATCAGAGATGAACAAAATGATGGTGGGCCCGGTCGGATTCGAACCGACGACCATCGGGTTTCTTAGATGGCTAAGTGGCATCCTATGAGCCTGACGCTCCACCGGACTAAGCTACGGACCCGTTAAGCACACGTTAAGGACACCCCGCATATAAATCTAATTGTCTCCGAACGGAAACGTGCTGGATATGGCTTTTTCCAGCTGTTCGACATTAATATATGCCCTGCTCTCCAATCAAATGCTTGAAGGACGAACGATGAACGCAGACATCGAGCAGCATCTTGCAGACCTTTGCAAAAAGGCGGAGTCGTACGGGGCTTCCAAGGCCACCGTGATCCCGGTCAGCTATGTGGTCATGGACCCGCGCGTCCGTCTGAAATGTCAGATCCCCCGATGCGCGCATTATGGCCGGAACCTGATGTGCCCTCCAAATTGTGTCGGACCGGAAGAGTTCGCCAGGTCATTGGAGAGATACAAGTCCGCAATCCTGGTGCAGGCAAAGATCATAACCGACCTGGCTTCGTTGGAACGCAGGCTGGGGGCGACGAGCCTCATCGAGGTGATCAACGATGAGGACTACCGCCGACAGCTCCGGGCCAGCACCCGTTCGTTCGAGGAACTGCTGACCAAACTGGAAAGGGACGCGATGATGCTTGGTCACCGGTTCGCGCTCGCGCTGTCCGGTGGATCCTGTTCCCTGTGCGACGAATGCGTTGGTATATCTTCGGGTGAAAAATGCCGACATCCGTTCGAAGCAAGGCCCTCCATGGAGGCGGTGGGCATCGACGTCATACTAACGGCCGAGAATGCCGGGGCGGCGGTCGAGTTCCCGGCCAAGAACGATCCGGTGTGGACGGGCCTGCTCCTGGTGGAATGAGGGTCGAACCATAATCGACGGGGCCAGGTCCAAAGTTCATGGTCCGCCACTTCGGAACATGGTTATCACACTCTTGCGATCATGACCTCTCAGCTATCAACATAAGGGCGATCGGCCTGCACGATTCCCGCAAGTCGACCGCGGAGTGAAAAGTGGTCCGTCTGACTTTCTGCTCGAATGGGATGAGCGACAATAATGAGGAGACGGACCAAGGTATCTGGACGATATGTATTGCCGGGCTGTGCTGCTCGGAACCGGTATCCTTGCGGAACGGATCAGGCGAACTCATCTGGATCGTCTTCCGCCTCGGGTCTGACCTCGAGGTCCGGCCTCACCTTATGAGGGATCTCCTTGCCATGCTGCACAATTGTCTGGTCGATGACCCTGTTCTCGAACATCTTGCCGTAGAGGGCTTCCAGCTGCTCCTCCTCGGTGAGCTCCGTCTTCTCCGGCTCAGGCTCTGGTTTGATCTCGGTCAATTGGTAGCCTTTGATGTAATCGATGATCGGCATCCCGCCAATCGTGAAACCGTCGAGGGACGTCTTCTTGCCATCCGATACCCATTTCATGTTCAGCTCGGTGGTGAACAGGTTGAGGATGTTGTTGGCTCCGTGTTCGATGATGGTCCGGTCACCGTATTTCTTGGCGAAATATTCCAAGAACTGCTTGTCAGAAAGTCTCTTGCTGTGGCTGCTGGTGGTGAACTTCTTCACCTGCTGATCGTCCGCTGCCATCTCTTTCAAGCAGACCATGATCATCGTTTTCATTTCTTCGACGGTCTTCATTCCAATACTCTCATTTTTCCCAAGGTAAATAGAACTTACTGGTCCGTTCACGTAATTCGGAGCATCTAGCCCGATGCTTCATGGATTTGGCCCATCGATCAGGTCATTCCTACTTTCATCTTAGAGAGGCGGTTTCATTGGAACCAATGTTCGCCGCATTCTTACGCTCTCAACAACATTATACGGCATGCTTCCATTTCTACCGTATGGATCGGAAGCCCTGGCCCAAGGCATCAAAGGAGCTCGGAGAACGTCTCGCTCCCCACATGGAGAAGTATCATGGCGAGCGGAGGAAGATGTTCGGGGCGGACGTCTGGTTCGTCAACGGTAACATGTTCGCGGGAGTGTTCGGGGACGGCATGATCCTGAGGTTATCGGACGAGGACGGGATGTCCATCAAGAAGGAGATGCCAGGTGCAGGGGTCTTTTCCCCGGACGAGGTGATGGTCATGCGGGAGTACGTTTTCATTCCCTCCGAATTTCTCCGCGACCTTGAGGATATAGAACTTTGGTTGCAGCGCTCGTACGGTCTCGTGAAATCGCTTCCGGTCAAAGTGCCCAAGAAGAGGAAGGGCTGACCAACGCAACGATTATTAGAACGTTGATGCAAAGGTATGTTGGACCACCATGGCGAATAAAACTGGGCCGGGACCGGCCGATTTGCTCGGAAGGCACCTGAAGATGAGCGACGTGGTCGATTACCAGGATGGGGCGATCGTGAGCCGGACCCTGGTGGACAAGCCGGAAGGAACCATTACCGTCTTCGCCTTCGACGAAGGCCAGGGGCTGAGCGAGCATGCCGCACCGTTCGATGCGATGGTCCATGTCCTGGAAGGCGAAGTGGATCTGAAGCTTTCCGGCATCGTGCACTCAATGAAGGCGGGCGATTTCATCATCATGCCAGCGAACGAATCGCACGAGCTGAAGGCCGTGAGGCAGTTCAAGATGCTGCTCACCATGATCAGGCGGCTGTGAGGATAGGAAAAGCAACTGCTCTGCCGACCGGGATTGAAACCCACCAGGGCAAATCAATTCAGAAGATGGCAGGTATCCGATCGACGCCTTGGGGGGCTCTTCTTCACTTCCATGACCGCCTGCCGTTGCTCTCGGACTTCCAGATAAGTACAAGAACGCGGATCGTCACGAGGGCGCCGTTCATCATTCTGGGCCTTCGATTTCTCCGTTCCTCACCGATCAGCCATGAACCGTTTAACGACCAGGTCCCAGCCCATGCGAAGCAATTATACCCCGTCCGCTCCAGTATATCTGCCATGTTCGACCGTTACCAGGCTCCCGAGCTCATCGTCTCCGCATGGTACAATTCTCCCCCGCTGACAATGGCATCGCTCCGCGGCAAGGTGGTGGTGATCGATTTCTGGACCTACTCCTGCATCAACTGCCTGCGGACGCTGCCCCACATGAAGCAGATATGGGACCGTTACAAGGACCAGGATCTGGTGCTGATCGGGGTCCATTCCCCGGAGTTCGATTTCGAAAAGGACGCGCAGAACCTGCAAGCCGCGATCAAGCGGCATGGGCTGGAATACCCGATCGCCGTGGACAACGACTTTCAGACCTGGAGGGCGTATCAGAACAACTATTGGCCGACCCAGTACTTCATCGACAAGGAAGGGGATGTGCGGCACATTCACGAAGGGGAGGGCGGGGAAGGCGAGATAGAGGCCTGGATCGTGCGCTTGCTGAGGGACGCTGGGCACAACGTACATCTTCCGGAGATCCGGGACAGTGTGGTCCAGTACGAGAAGGATACCACACCGGAGACCTACGCCGGGAGCATGAGGAACCGGGGCATCGGCAACAGCCCGGTGTGCACGAACGGTAACGACTGCCGCTATGTGGACGCCCCGCCGCACCGTACCGGGGTCATCTATCTGGATGGATACTGGGAGAACGATCCTCAGAACCTCAGGCTCGTCCGCGGTCCGGGAAAGATCATCCTTCCCTACCAGGCCCGGGAGGTGTACGCGGTGATGTCGGCAGACAGCCCGTCACAGGTCGAGGTGCTGCTGGACGGCAAACCGCCGCTCAAGTCCCAGGTCCATCAGGACGTCGTTTTCAGGGTGGGACGGGCCTTTCTGACGGTCGACCGGGACGACATGTACTACATTGTCAGGACCGGGCAGTTCGAGAAGCATCGAGCTCACGCTCGTCTGCGATGGAGATTCGTTAAAGGTCTATGCCTACACGTTCGGATAATAGAGAAAGGAGTTTGGGCGGAACTCCGCCTGAATGAGACGGCGGTTCACTTCTCCATCATCTCATCGACTTCCGCTTTTCCCTTCTTGAGCTCCTTGGCCTGGTCCGGGTCGAGGCGCACGAGCATGGCCTGGAACTCGCCGACGTGGGTCTTCTCTTCCTTGGCCACGTCCAACAGGGACCTCGCGCAGGTCCTCGTTCTTGGTCAGTCCGGCCATCTGCTCATAGAGGTTGATCGCGTCCAGCTCGCCTATTATTGCCGCCCTGAGGATCTCCATGTCGATCGATTTCGGGTCTATCTTTTCCAGGATTATAGGGATCTTCGATAGCATATCTGTCGAACCTCGAAGCATCGTCCCTCACATAAATCCAGCGGTCGCCCCTGGGAGATAGGTAACTGTCGTTATCGGGCGGGAATGCCGTAATCCAGACGTCGATATCAGCGGTGATTGCCGGATGGACACGATTATATGCGCGGTCCGCCGGTCCCTGAAACAAGGAAAAACCGGCGCTTCGGTTGAGGGCCACGATATGGGCCTGCGTTTCTGGGCGACGGTAACACCCTCCAAACGGGACGAGCCGACCCCCCCCATACGGTTCGTCCCAAACCCCCCAAAAATTAAGATTTCTAGTCAGGGACCACAATTTCCAGGCAGCGAATGGCCAAGAAACAGAACACCGATCTTCGGTCAAGGATCAAGAACAGAGCGAAGTTGGCGCCGTCGATCGGGATCGAACCGATGACCTTGGGATTAACAGTCCCACGCTCTACCGACTGAGCTACGACGGCCTAGGATTGGCGAGACATAACTGGTCATTTATTAAACTTTTTTGTCTCGAATTCTTCTGTCTCCAAAGAGGTCCGGAGGGCGTTCACGGTCTCGTCCATGTGCTGCAGGATGTCCTTCAGGTCGGCGAAGAACGTCTGCAGTTTCTCGGTGGTCACCGCCCCTTCGGGCGAGGGGTTGATCAAGCCCTCCTGTTCCAGGATCCGGAGCGAATACCGCACCTTGTGCTGCGGGATGTCCAAAAGCTCGGAGAGACGGATGATGCCGATGGGCTCGTGCCCCATGATCGCGTTCAGCATCTTGACGTGCCTTTCCAGGAGCTCGATCTCGCTCTCGATCTTGTTAGTAAGGATGCTCTTGCCCTTCATTCGCCCACCTCGAGAATCGCCGTGATATGTGATATCACTGAGATGGGCAAGTGATATCATTTGGTAATATATCAATTCTACTTGGAATATAATCGCCCAGCAATCAGAATCTGGACTGTGATATTTCAAACAAACCGGTTATATATCAAATTCCTCAATCGAGCACTATGCCCGTGGTCGAGGTCGAATCGATAACCAAGCGTTACGGGAGCTTCACCGCCCTGGACGGCGTCAGCTTCAAGGTCGAACAGGGCGACTTCTTCGGCTGTTTCGGACCTAACGGAGCGGGCAAGTCCACTTTGCTCAAGATAATGACCGGTCAGATCCAGGCCACCGGCGGAAGATGTTCGGTCCTCGGATTGGACCCCTCGGCCAGCTCGATCGAGGTGAAGAAGGCCATCGGCATCGTGCCCGAGGTCGAATCGCCCCCCAGCTACCTGACCGCCTCGGAGTTCCTGCAGTTCGTGTGCAGCATAAGGAAGGTCGATGACGCGGACAAGCGCATCGACCATTGGATGGACTTCTTCGATCTGGCCGAATCGAAGGGCACGCTGTGCCGCGACCTGTCCAAGGGCATGAGGCAGAAGGTGATGCTCTCCGCCGCCTTCATCCATGAGCCCAAGCTGCTTTTCCTGGACGAGCCGTTCATCAACCTGGACCCGATCTACCAGCGTAAACTGAAGGACTATCTGCTGGCGCTCCGTGAGGAGGGCCGGACGGTGTTCCTCTGCTCCCACATCCTGGAGACGGCGCAGAAGCTGTGCCATAACGTCATCATCATGAACCACGGGCACCTGGTGCTGAACTCCTCGATCGAGGCCATCACCGCCCAAGGTGGGGAGCCTGGAGACCGCATTCCTGAGACTGGTGGGGAGCGACTATGCCAAGCCTGCTTAAGCTGATGATGCTCGAGGAGTACCGTCTTCACGTCTCCTATTCCTCCCGCCGCATGTTCATGGCGATGCCCATTTACGTCTTCGTGCTGTCGTTCTTCTTCGCCGGCAGCTTCCCGAACCTGTCCACCGGCATGCCCCTGGCAGACATGCTCACCCTGGCGCTGGGAGGGATATTCATCTACGGGGTCAGCGTGGGTGCCTTCGGGTTCCTGGGCCACACCTACATCGAGAGGCGGTACGGCAAGGTCAATTTCATAATCGCCATGCCCTTCCTGCTTCCGTTATCGTTCCGGTCCACGTTCTTCGGCATGTTCCTCAGGGACATCATATTCTACACCATTCTGATTCTGGGCCCGGCATTCGGCGGCGTCCTGCTGGCATCGGTGTTCGCGCACTACGCGCTGGTCTCCTGCCTGATGCTGTTCGCGGCGATGTTCCTGGCCTTCCTGTTCGGAATATCGCTGTCGTTCGCCGTTTCCGTCCTCTACACCAGGAGCACGGCCGCGTTCGCAGTGGCGGTGGCCTCGCTGGGGGCATTGATGGCCGGGTTCGGCCTGTTCCACGCTTATCCCCTGGGCTACGTGCTTCCGCCGATCGGCCTGGAACTCTCGTCCACGCCGTTCATGCACAACCCCGGTGAGGTGCTCGCCTACCTGGGGGTGAGCCTGTTAGCGGTCATCCTCTTCACCACTTTCGCGGTCCTGCTGGTCAAGCAGGAGTACGAGAGCACGAAATCACAGTTCGCCGAGGTGTTCACCAAGTACCGGGCCATGACGAAGTTCGCCGGCCGCTTCGACACATTGCTGGCGAAGGAGTTCGTGGACATCGTCAGGAGCGGTCTGCTGAAGAAGATAGGGTTCGCGTACGTGGCCCCGCTGCTGTTCCTTTCCTTCACCACCTGGTACGTCAACAACGGGCTCAAGATACCGGTCGGCTTCAACAGCGTGTTCTACGCCGGGATGGTCGGGTTCTTCGGAGTCATGCTGTACAGCTGGCTGACGAACATCGACCTGGCCGACTACTTCGAGACGCTCCCGGTGAGCGTCCCGAACGTGATAAAGGCCAAGCTGATCGCCTTCTTCATCCTGACCAGCGTCATCTCCACCATGTTCGTTCTCGGGATATCCATCCTGAACAACGAGATGAGGCTCCTCTGGCTGGCCCTGCCGGTGCTGTACATCACCGGTGCGTACATGGTACTGGCCACGGCGTATCTCCACCGGCCTGAGCACCAACTCGTTCCTGTTCGAATCCGAACATCATGATGAAGTTCACCGCGATGGCCCTGATCCCCGATTTCGGCATAACCATGCTCTCTCTGTCCATCGACACCACGCCTCTCATCTCCGCCGTCGGGATAGGGGTCGTACTGGTGATCGTGACCGCTTTCTCCTGGTACTTCTACAGAGGGCTCGGACAGGAAATGGTCCAGGCAGGCGTTCAGTTAGCCCGGACAGGACGGTCCTCGTCCTGTCCGCCCCATGGCCGGCCGGGGACGGGGAAAACATTTAACATCCTATCATCTTAGGTGAGGTCCATGGATAAGGGGCAGGTCCTGAGACGACTGGTGAGTACCGTTCCGGTGTTCTTGATTTATTATTATCTGCCCAACCCTATCTTCCCCGGGTTCGTGTCCAATCAGCCCGGATTATTCCTTTTCCTGGCATTGATACTGGTCATCGAGGCCCTCCGTCTGTACTTCTCTCCCCACATCATCGGCATGAGGGACTATGAGAACTACCGCATATCCGCTGCGGCCTGGACCGCGATGTCTTTGACCTTCGCTCTGGGGTTCTTCCCGGTCGAGATCGCGTTCCCGGTGGTGCTGGGCATGGGCTGGGTCGATCCGATCATGGGGATCATGCGGGCAAGAAAGAGCAAGTACTATCCGGCGTTCCCGATCATCTTCTATTTCGCGCTGATGATCATACCGCTGTCCAACTTCTTCGGGCTGACCCCGTTGGTGGTGCTGGCATCGCTGGCGGCCACGTTCCTGGGGATCATGTCCGAGGTGAAGAAGAACTGGTACCTGGACGACGATTTCCTGATGATCGTGGTTCCGTTGATCGGCCTTTTCCTGATATTCAAAGCGGCCGGACTGATATGAACCCCTAAGAACACAAAAAGGCCAGCCTGGATGCTGGTCGATGGAGCACGACGGCCCGGTCAGTTGCCGATCAGGCCCTTTCTCTTGCTGAAGCGCGTAACGCCGGTCTCGATCGCCTGGATCGGGGCCTCATGGCAGTCTGCGCTTCTGCCTCGGTCTTGAACTTCCGGCCACAGTCGAGGCATTGGTAGATGATCTTGCTCATTGCGTCTTCGAAATAAGGAACGGGAATATAATACTAATGAGCAGTTAGTCAGGCTACACGGGTCCTTCACCCCATGAGGTTAGGTCCAGGGGCTATACAAGATTGGTGTGGAAGGACGTTCCATGCAATGGTCAGGTGGTGCCGCACCCTTTGCCGGTGCGCGCCCTTGCAGGTAAACTGCTCCGATTCGACTCAGGGAACAAGATGATGTGTGCTCATTCGTCTAACGTAATTCGGTCCAACGGACGTTTTGCTCATGGTACCCGCGGCAACTGGACAATCATCTAATAAAAATAGTGGTAATTATGAGTTCTGAAGTCAAACATTAATGATTCGGTTAGGGATATCCAGTATTTTGTACGGGTGAGAGGCGTTCCTACCGAGTTTATATATGTGCGTAAGACATTTAAGGGAGATTATGAATAAGATTAAGGTCATCAACGAGCCCTCGGAGCTGGTTCCGATGTTGAGGGCGGTTGATACCCCAATAAAAAGGGAGGTCCTCAAGGAGGTCACCATGGAATGGCGCACCGCCAAGGAGATCGAGGACAAATATGGCGCCGACGGCAAAGAGGCGCTGAAGTTCTTCGAGAAGATGAAGCTCGTGGAAACGCGCTGGCAACCATCCGGCGGCAACCGGCCGGAAAAAGCCTATCACACGTATTACAACCAATTTCATATCAACGCCTCCTGGCCTGTTTATGAGATATCGGATGTGCTCTCCGTGGCAATGATGCCAGAGGAAGAGTTCGAGGCGATCGAGACCAAGATCCTTGCCCAAGTGGGGAAGGAAGGCAAGTTCGCAGGGGACGTGGCCGAGGCGCTGGGGATCACCTCCACCATGCTCAAGAGCCTGGTAAAGAGGTCGGTCCGTCTGGATTACCGGGGCCACCGCCTGGAACTGGTCAAGGATGCGTGAGCTGGGTCCAATGGGAGAGATATGGGTCCTGCGTCTGGGCCATCGTCCTGAGCGTGACAAGCGCATAACGACCCACGTCGCCTTGACCGCCCGGGCCTTCGGCGCCCAAGGCATCAAGGTTGGCACCAAGGACGATTCCCTTGAGGACAGCGTCAACGACGTGGTCAAACGGTTCGGAGGAGATTTTTCCATAGAGAGCGGTGTCAACTGGCGCAGGTTCCTCTCATCGTTCAAGGAAAGGGGCAAGATAGCTCATTTGACCATGTACGGGCTCCAGGTGGACGAGGTCGTCCCCCGGATGTTGCCATTGGACTACGATCTCTTGATCGTCGTCGGCGCGGAGAAGGTACCGCCGGAGGTCTATCAGGCCGCCGATTTCAACATCTCGGTCGGCAATCAACCGCACTCCGAGGTGGCTGCGCTGGCGATACTCCTGGACCGCCTGGCACAAGGAAAGGAGTTCACCAAGGAGTTCGAAGGGGGCAACATAAGGGTGCTTCCCTGCGAAAGGGGGAAGCGGGTTGTCAACCCTTCCGAGTGAGCGCCAGTGCTTTGAGATCCTAAAAGAGGAGGGATGTTCGCCCAGGGTCATCCGTCACGTTTGCACCGTCAACGTGGTGGCCATGATCATTGCCTCGAGGCTCAAGGCGGATCGGGACCTAGTGAACGCCGGTTCCCTGCTGCACGATGTAGGCCGGTCCCGTACCCACGGCGTCAGGCACGTGTCTGAAGGCGTTGCGATAGCCAGGGCACGGAATTTACCCGAACCCTTGGTCCGGGTTATCTCCAGGCATATAGGGGCCGGCTTCACGAAGGATGAGGCCAAGGCGCTGGGATTGCCGGAAGGGGAGTACATGCCGGAGACCATCGAGGAAAAGATCGTCTGTCACGCCGACAATCTGGTCAGCGACGACAAGGTCACGACGCTCCAGGAAGCGCTGGACGATCTGAACTCCAAGGGTTATGCGAGCACCGCCGAACGCATGCGGGCCATGCACAAGGAGCTGTCATCCCTGTGCGGCGAGGACATCGACATCATGCTCGCCGATGCCAGGATCGCCGATAAGGTCACCAGGAAGTGTGCCGCTTATAGCGTCCTATGATGTGCTCGTCCCTCAGTTTCTGATAGTTCTCCGAGCTTCTCTGGGCCTTCTCCCTTAGGGTCGGATCGTTGTGCCGGGTGACCTTTCCGGGAATGCCCATCACCACCCACCGTGGCGGAATGAGGGTCTTGCCTGTGATCACCGCTCCGGCGCCGACGATGCATTCCTCTCCGATGACCGCCCCATCCAGTATGGTGCTGTTCATGCCTATGATGCACAGGTTCCCGACGGTGGCTCCATTGATAACTGCACAGTGCCCGATCGTGACGTCATCTCCAATGATGGTCGGATAGGCCTCCGAGCAGTGGATGACGGCATTGTCCTGGACGTTGCTGTTCGTCCCGACCTCTATCCGGTTGGCGTCCCCTCTCAGGACCGCATTGGGCCAGATGCTGACACCATCGGCTAGGGTGACCTCTCCTAGAACAACTGCCGTAGAATCGACATAGATACGTCTGTCGGTCATATCAGTTGGAATAAAAGGAATGGAGTCTAGAAAAGGTTTTGGTCACTCTTCTTGAGCTGGTGCCGCGGTCTTCGCCGGCGCGGCCGGCTTGCGGGCCGTCACGCGCTTCGGGAAGTACTTCAGTATGACCACGTCCCCGACGGACTGTATCCAGCGGTAGGGCACGTTCACTGCCTTCGAGTCCTCGACCAACAACGGGTTGGTCTCGTTGATGAAGAGCCCGTCGACCTTCTTGTTTTCCAGGTCGATTACCAGGTTGTTAACGTTCCCCAAGAATATGCCATTTGGTGTATATACCTGCAATCCGATGAGCTCTGTAGCTTCCTCAAGCATCGCCGATCCCAACATGCATAACGACAATCACCCTTTTAAGGCTTATTGGACTCCAGTGGCCCAGGACATTATATGGCCGAAATTAAGGCCACCGATATTCATTAAATAGTACTGCTTGCGATAGCACTAACCAGTGCCAGCATCAATTTGGCGTGTTCGGAACCTGCCTAGAAAAGATATTTATGCCGAGGGCAGGAATACGGTTATGTTAAGTTCATGCACAACCGGACGGGGTCTGATGATTTCAACGAAATTGAGGAACTTGAGGCCATCCGAAGGAAAAAGCTTGAATCGCTGAAGCACGAGTCATATAGCAAGAAAGGTGTTGATAAGATGTCATCCGCAACTGAGGTAAAGGACAGCACGTTCGACGATTTCGTGAAAGCCAACAAGATTGTGATAATTGATTGCTGGGCTCCCTGGTGCGGGCCGTGCCGCAGCCTGGCCCCCATAATCGAGGACCTGGCCAAGGAGTTCGAGGGCAAGATAGCGTTCGGCAAGCTGAACACCGACGAGAACGAGAGCATCCCGATGAGGTTCAACATCTCGGCCATCCCGACCCTCCTGGTGTTCAAGAATGGAGAGATGGTGGATCGGATCGTAGGTGCCGGCAACAAGGAATTCATGAAGTCCAAGTTCGCCAAGCATCTCGAGTGAACGCTTCGGTCCTTACCTCCTGCGTCTGGCACAGGCGGGACGTCCGGCCGTCAGGAGGGTTCCATACATGCCGTCAAGATTCTATTGGAACGGTCTCTTTCTTGCGCTTTGGAACAGAGAGCTCAGCGGCGGTTCGTTCTTCAGAACCATGCCGCAAGGAGACGCCTGCCCATGATCTGAGACAGCTCCGGAGTCCAGATCGGGAGGCATTTTTCGATCCCACCTCTAGCATTGCGTGCCGTCCAGTAAACTTGCGGATACGATCGGTAGGTTGCCGGAAAAACCTTCCTTAACGCGATACGCGTCGCCTCGACGGAAAATGGTTATAGGGTCGAAACCATCATAACGTCGGGTCAGAAAATGGATTACGATGTCGCCATAATCGGATGCGGTCCTTCTGGTACTCCAGGCGGCAATTCATGCCGCACGGAAGAAAGTTAAGGTAGTGGTTCTGGGAAAGCACCACAACAGCGCCTTGATCAAGGCCAAGGTCGAGAACGTGTTCGGAATCTCCACCGCCGAAGGAAGAAGCCTCCTACCAACTGGGGATGGAACAGGCAAAGAAATTCGGGGCCGAGATAATGACGGAGGACGTCATGGACCTGAATCGGGAAGGCGAACTGTTCGTCATGAGCACCGAGAAGATGAACACGATCCGCGCCAAGGTAATCATACTGGCCCCGGGGATCTCCCGGGTCAAACTCAATGTCGGAGGGCGAAAAGGAACTCCATGGGCTAGGGGTGAGCTATTGCGCCGCCTGCGATTGCCATTTCTTCAAGAACAAAACAGTGGCAGTCGTCGGGGACGGCAGCATGGCCGCGGCTGCCGCAGTCCTGCTCAGAGAGTACGCCTCGAAGGTGTACTGGGTAGCAAGGGAGAACAAAGCCTCAGAGGAACTGAACAGCAAGCTGAAGGCCAGCGACATCGAGGTGCTCATCCCGGCCTGGCCGGCCAAGATACTGGGAACCGATAAGGTCGACGCCTGAAGCTCGGGACGGAAGAAACTGGACCTCAACGGAGTGTTCATAGAGCTCGGAGCAAGAGGCTCGGCGGACCTGGCGATGGACGTCGGCATCGTTCCCGATGAAAAAGGGTTCATCAAGGTCGATGCAGAATGCAGGACGGAACAGGCCGAACGTACTTGCATGCGGTGACGTGACCGGGCTGCCGTGGCAGTTGGCCAAAGCGGTGGGGCAGGGATGCGTGGCTGGCACGACGCCGCCAACATAATCCGAAAGGAGACAGAGTAAATGTCGATGGTGGACGAGCTGGTCGATGGCATACTAGGAGTGAAGAGGGTTTCAGAGAGGCATTGCGCAAAATACTCGAGCAGGAATTGAAGGTCAGCGTACCGGAGTTCTGTGGAAAGACCGGACTATCGCCGTCCACCGTGTATAAAATCCTTCAGGAGCAACGCGAACCCAATCTTCGTACGGTCCGGGCGGTGATCAGGGCGGTCCGGAAGATGGACACCTATCCCGGGGGTGAGTTCATCGCCGTCATAGCCACCAAGACGGTGCTGGTGAAAATCGAGGAACGGATAATCCAGGTCGGAGAGAGAAATGTCAAAGTGAAAGAATACCCGGCACTGACAATGGAGGATGCCATAATCGCGGCGGTCAAGGCAGAGCGGGACGGGGCATTGGCGATCGTCTGCGCGCCGATCATAGCCCCGACCATCGAACAGATATTCACATACCGGTAAGCGTAGTGATCCCGAGGGACAGCGTGAAGCGGGCCATCGAGGTCGCTGCGTCAAAGGTGTTTTAGATCAGACTATCATCTCGGGGCGGAAACAACTTCCTGTTCCAATTCGGACAGGATACGCTTTCTCAGATTGGCGAAATCGAGGTTCGCCCTGTCGCGGGGCCTTTCGGACTTGATCTCGAATATCTCCTTGATCTTGCTCGGGCGCGTCGTCAGCACGATAATCCGGTCTGCCAGGTAGACCGCTTCATCCACCGAGTGAGTGATGAATATGACCGTCTTCTGGGTCTCTTTCCAGATGCGCAGCAGTTCCTTTTGCATCAGGTTCCTGGTCTGGGCATCCAAGGCGCCGAACGGTTCGTCCATGAGCAATATGGTCGGCTCGTTGGCCAGCGCCCGGGCGATCCCTACCCGTTGCTTCATCCCCCGGATAACTGATAGGGATGGTACTCCTCGAAACCGTTCAGGCCTACAAGTTCGATGAACCGTTTTGAGATGTCCGACCTCTCGGCAGCGGGGATCTTCCTGACCTCGAGTCCAAACTCGATGTTCTTGCGTACAGTTCTCCACGGGAACAGGGCGAATTCTTGAAAGACCATGCCCCGGTCCGAGCCTGGTTTGGTGATGGGATTGCCATTCAACAGAGAGTTCGCCGGAGGTCGGAGATTCCAACCCGGCGATCATGCGTAGCAAGGTGGTCTTGCCGCATCCTGAAGGTCCCAGAATACACACGAACTCGCCCTCCTTGACATCCGATATTGAATTCATCTATGGCGACCATCTCGCCATCTTCTTTTGGGAATTCCTTGTGGAGGTTCTTGATGCTCAGGATCATTTTATTCCCATCCTTTTGGCCAGACGTTTTTCCACATATCCACTGAGCCCCGTCGTGCTTATCCCCAGCAGTGCTATCACAACGATCCCGGCGAACATGGCTGGATAGTTTCCGATCTGGGACTGGACGGAGATGTAGTAGCCGATGCCGCCACCGTTGGCACCTATCATCTCAGCGGCGACTATGCACATCCAGCCGATCCCGAGACCGATCCTGATGCCGGTCATGATATAGGGAACAGTGTATGGGAGAATGACCTTGGAGAATACGGATGCCCTGCCCGCTCCCTGGGTCCGCGCCGCGTCCAAGAGGATGGGGTCGACGCTCTCTTACCCCGAAATACACGGAAGACAACAGCGGGAAGAACACTCCGATGAAGATTATGAAGACCGGCCCCCAGAAGAAACCGAGTGCGATTAGGAAGACCGGCACCCAGGCTATGGGCGGGATGGGCCTGAAAAGCTCCATGACCGGCTTGAGCAACGAATCGAATATCCTGGAGAATCCCATCAGCAGGCCGATCGGAACGGCCAATATGAACGCCAGGGCAAATCCCGTGGCGAACCTCTGCAGTGAGGCAGATATGTTCTGCCACATATTGATGCCGAGGAACGGGTCATCATGTGTGAACGAGTTGATGAATGCGATATAGACCTTGTCCGGCGTGGGGAAGTAACTGATGTTGTAAAGAGTTGCCGCGACCCACCACACCAGCACAAAACCGGCCAGCGAGATGATGACGAAGATCAATGATCTTATGTTTTTCTTACCAAAGCTTTTCTTGATGGTTTTGCTAATAATGTCCAGAGCTTTGGTCATAATGGAACAGACTCTCAGTGATTTAATAAATAAAAAGGTTTGTCAAAGGGGTTTGAAATTATTTGGTTCCAGCAAGTTTCACTGTATACCCGAGTTTCTGAGCCTCGTACAGGAACAACAGGTGCTGGATCGAACCAGGTCCTGGCGTTCCCACGATCTTCCCCTGAAGTTGGGAGAAATCAGTGATGCTGTTGCTCGCGACGATGGCCGACCCATCGGAGTTGACCAGACCAACTATCTTGACATTGACGCCGGCATTGATGGACTTCAGCAAGACCGGTGGCGCGCCCAGATATCCCATGTTGATCGATCCGGCAGCGAAGGCGTCCATCTCTGCCGGTCCATTGGCATATCCGGCCAGGTTCGGACTGGAAACTTGAACGCCGTATTGCTGGAACAGGCTGACCCGCCGCCAACTGTAGCATTCGATGCGACTAGCCGAGCAAGCTGATGCGTGTCACCGACCAGGTAACCGATGCTGACATTGTACATTATGTGATCAACCGGCTGTACTTGAAGGGCCGCAGCGTAGTACGACTCGTTGACCAGTTGGTTGACATAGTCGGTGGGGTTGGCGTATCCCTTCGTGGTCAGGTTGACCGTGAACTGGTTCAGAGACTGGAAGTCGTTGGTGAAGTTGACGAACCAGTTCTTATCCGCGCTGGTCACCTGGGTGTCGTAGCTGACTTGTGCCAGAGAGCTGTTGATGACACCGGTCGACACTCCGCTGAACTTGGCGCCGATATTCAACAGCAAGGTGTAGTTGGCGCTGTTCGGGTGTGCTTCCGCATCGAGGATCCACTCGTTCGCTTTGATATCGGCCGCGATCACAGCCTCTACTGCTGCTGGATTTTGCTGAGCAAAGCTTGTGGACGTCACTAGGACACAGCATGGATGATCTGGCCATACGGCGCTGGACCAGTTCAACACATGAGCGACACCGGCATCGACTGCCTCATCGCTGTATGGTTCCCAGCTAACCCCGGCAGCTATGGTTCCATTGGCTATGGCGGCCTCCTGATTCACGGGTGCCACCGCTTGCCAGTAGATCACTTTGCTATCTGACTGAGTTGTATTGTTGGTCATCAGCGCTGCCCCGATGACCGCGATCACCGCGACCAACGCTACGACCACTGCTATTATTGCAGTTGTTTTTTTGACCATGAGAATACCTTACCCTACATCAAAACCGGTACAATATAAATTACTTCCTCCCATAGAGGGAAAACATATCCTCTTTGTACAATCTTAAGCACTATTATCACAATTAGGAATTATAGAACGGTCAATGACAGGTTCGTTATGGTCTCCGTCGCGGTGCAGGACGAACGGAACTAGATAATAAAAGATAGACGAGGTCTTTACAATAATATTCATAAGCTTAATGACAATCATCGGCCCGATTGACATGTTCGAGCTTAACATCGTCAGCAATACCCCGCTGACCCCGCTCAGCGAACCTGGACGAGGTAGCTCTGCAGTTCCTGCAGCAGATCGGATACCTACCGAAGGGCTACGACCCGAAGACGGATGTATCCAATGTCCAGGAAAGTGTCCCATACAAGATGTTCACTGATTGCTTCCTGCGCAATATGAAAAGGATCTGGCTGGTGGAGGAGATGGCGGTCGAATTGAAAACCACAAAACCCACGATCTACCGTCACCTGAACAAGCTCAAGTCGATGGACATCCTCGAGGAAGTGGACACGGAGAGGGACAGCGGCAAGAAGAAGGGCTACCGGGTCCGCTACGGGGACCTATCAAAGGCCTGGTCGTTTACCGAGGCCAACGTGGAGATGGCGATGAAGAACTACCGCCAGACGGTGGACCACATGCAAGATCTCGCCAATAAGGAGTGACACTATGGAAGATGAGAAGTATCCAAGCAAATTGACAAAACAGCAAGTATCGCATCATCAGCAGAGGCGGGAAGGACGAGCAGGTCGTCTCCATCGGAGAGTTCATGGGCTATGTCCAGTTCGGCCAGGACTCGGGTCTTTGCCTTAAGCTCCATTCGGAGGACCAGAAGCTGGACGGCACCCTTCGCATCATTCCGGCCATGTCAGTGTTGATCATCGATGTAATGAACTATAAGCACGAGGAGGACCGCCTGAAGAAGGAACCCGACTCGATCTTCTACAGCTGAGACGGGAGAGAATCTCCTCATGGGCGAAGCCAGCCGAATATCACCAGAAGCTTCTGCGGATGATCCTGGACGGAAAATCGCCGACAAGGATGCGTTGCAGCGGGCCAAGGTCGAGCTGTGTCGCCGGTACGCTCTGCCGGGAGTTCCCCGGAACTCGGAGACGCTAGCGTTCGCTTCCGAGGAAGAGTATCCATTTGTGGTCAACATCCTGAGGCGAAAGCCAGTGCGCACGCTCAGCGGGGTGGCGGTGGTGGCGGTGATGACCTCCCCCGCCCCTGCCCGCACGGTAAATGCATATTCTGTCCTGGCGGGGTGGACAACAACTCCCCGCAATCATATACCGGCAAGGAACCAGCCGCGTTGCGAGGGGCGAACTACGGGTTCGATCCGGAGCGACAGGTCCGCGGCCGCATGGAGCAGCTGAAGACCATCGGCCACGGAACGGAGAAAGTGGACCTGATCATCATGGGTGGCACGTTCACGTCGCGCGGATCGCCCCTATCAGGAGGAGTTCGTCAGGCGCTGCTTCGACGGGATGAATGAGGAGATCTCCGGAAACGCTGAAGGAGGCGCAGGCCAGGAACGAGACGTCCGAGCATCGGTGCATCGGAATGACCGTGGAAACCCGGCCGGACCATTTCACCGCGGAGATCTGCGACGACGTGCTCTCGGCTCGGAACCACCCGTGTCGAGTTCGGCGTTCAGATACTGGATGATGGCATACTCTCATCGGTCAACCGGGGGCACGGGGTGGAAGCGGTCATCGAATGCCACCAAGTAGGCGAAGAACGGTGGCATCAAGGTCTGCTATCACATCATGCCGGGCTTGCCCGGATCGAGCATGGAGAAGGACTCGGGTTCGTTCCGGACGATGTTCGAAGACGAGCGATTCCGCCCCGACATGGTCAAGATATATCCGACGCTCGTTGTCAAGGGGACCAAGCTGTACGACATGTGGCTCAAGGCGAATACGGCCCATGGGGACGGAAGGGGCCACCGAGACCATCTCCGAGATGCTCCGTGTGGTGCCAAGATGGGCCCGGGTCCAGAGCGATCCAGAGGGACATCCCGGTGCCGTTGATAGAGGCCGGCGTGGACAAAGGCCACCTGCGGGAGCTGGCGGAATCCCGGCTGAAGGAGAAGGGCGTGAATTGCCAATGCATCCGTTGCCGGGAGGTCGGTCTCAAAGGGATAACAACTTTCGACAGGCAAGAGGTCGAGCTCCGGAGCGAGTCTTACGGGCCTGGGGAGGCATGGAGGACTTCATATCGCTCGAGCTTCCAGAAAAAGACGGATTGGTGGGTTTTGTGAGAATGAGGCGCGGTGACGGTGCGGACGCAATGGTGCGGGAACTCAAGGTGTTCGGTCTGATGGCCAAGATCGGTCAGGACGGGAATGTGCAGCACCGGGGGTTCGGCAAGGAACTGCTGGCATTGGCGGAGCAGAAGGCCATGGAGCAGGGGTATGCGGGCCTCCGGGTCACCAGCGGTGTGGGCGTGCGGCGATACTATTCCACCCTGGGCTATGCGCATCACGGGCCGTACATGAGGAAGCGCCTTCGGTGACGGATTCCGCTGCAAAGACCTATCGGAACCGTTCTACCAGCACGTCGGTTGAGGGATAATCCTAAATGCCCACGCGCGCATTCACTCAGAGGTGGTTTCATGGGATGCGTAGTGTGCGGTTCTCCGACCCGGCCTGGGTCGCTGTTGTGTGGTAAGTGTTTCGGGAGATTGGGGGAACCCGTATCGCTCGTCCCAAGGTTGATGGACCCCAACGCCGACCAGCGTCTCGTGCCTCAGCGCAGCGCCGCGATGATGATCGCGCCGGTGGTGTCGCCCAAGATAGAGTTCTCAAGGGCACAGAGCCCGCCCTCACGTTCCGCAACATGCTCGCCGATCGGGACCAGTCCCGCACGCCATCTTACATAGACATGTACCTGGACGGAATGGGCGTGACGTTGCACCTGACCGGTTTCGAGAGGATACCGAAACGCGAGCTCATCTCTTCCATAATCTGGAACTCCGAATCGCTGGAGTACGATACCGAGTTCTGGGCCAGGGCCTGTCTCAGGATCGGCAACCTGTACGCGCTATCCGCCTCAAGGGCCAGGCATCTGACCGTGGACCCCACGGACCTGCACGGGCTGATGGAAAAGCATGCCTCCCTGGCCAGGAAGTTCTATTCCCGTTCGAGAAATTCCCCAAGCTTGGACCGGATTTCCCGGGGCAACTCGGCCCTGCTGGACCACTGGATGGGCGAATCGGATATGGCCATCGACAGATTGGAGGGCCTGCTCTCGCTGCCGATCGACGAGGACAACGCACCGTTCGTCCTGCAAGGGGCCATCGTCCTGCTGGAGACGGGCCAGCTGGGGACCGCCAGGGATGCCCTCAACACCATCCCGGAAAATCTACGGAGCCCGCTGGCCAAACGCCTGCTGGCCTCCATGGGGGCGCGGAAATGACCGACCTGAGCGACCTACTGGACAGCCGAATGGACGAGCGCATCATGCACGCCATAAACGATCTCGATTTCGAAGGATTCAAATCACTGATATCGGAGCTGCTGGGTGGCATCGGCGTGAAGATCACCAGGATGGACGCCTCCGAGGACGCGGTCTTCTTCGAGGGCGTCAGCGAGGACGGGAAATACTTCGTCGTCGCCTCCCGCCTCTTCGACAACGCCTCCATTGAATCGATGAAGGTGCTCAAGGACATGGCGGACAAGCGGGACGCCACCCCGGTGCTGGTGGTCACATGCGACCTCGACCAGGAGGAAAAGAAGTTCGCCGAGGAGCAGGGCATATCCTACGCCGACAAGCCCAAGCTGCTCACGCTCCTGCGCAAGTACGACCTGGCGGGCAAGATGATGGTCGAGCTGGACCGCAGCATCCTGGAGAAGGACCGGAACCGTTACCTGCCCTCCGGTGCCCAGTTCGACTCGTTCTACAACCTGGCCGAGGAGCATTTCAAGCAGCGACGGTACCGGGATGCGATCTACAATTACGACCGGGCACTGGACATCAAACCTAACAACGACATCGTATGGATCCGCAAAGCCAACGTCTTCTTGGCCATGGGGCGCTTCGAGGATGCCCTGGTGGCCTGCAAGCGGGCCAGCGAACTCCGGCCCGGGGATGCCACCACCTGGTACCTGATGGGCCTGGCGTACAACCAGCTGGGCGACTTCGAGAAAGAGCTGAAGGCGTACGATACCGCGCTCAAGATCCAGCCGCGCATGGAAGCGGCCCTGCTCAACAAGGGGGCGACGCTTTTCCAGCTGCGCCGTTACGACTGGGCGCTCAAGGTCTACGAGGACATGTGCGATTACTTCCCGAAGGACCCTATGGCGTTCAATAACCGCGGCATCGTGCTCAAGGCCATGGGGCGCCACAAAGAAGCGCTCGAATCCTTCGACCGGGCCTCATTCCTCAACCGGAACTACATCGATCCAGTGGTGAACCGGGCGCTTACCTACTCCGGAATGGGCCTGGTCAACGAGGCCATCGAGGCCTGGACGGAGGCACTGCAGATCGACCGGGAAAGGGCAGATATCTGGTTCTCCCTGGGCATGTCGCAAAAGACCGCGGGGATGCTGGAGGAAGCGGTCCGGTCGTTCGAAAAGGCCGCATCGCTGGACAGTGAGCTGACCGAGGCGGTCGACCAGAGGGACGAGATACTCGCCAGCCTCGCTCCAGTAAACCCTGAGCCTGAGCCGGTCGGGACTGAGGTCGCCGAACCGGCCCCCGAGGGCCTGCCCGAGACCCAGCCAGAGGAACTTCCGGAAATGGCCGGGAACGAGCTGACGGTCCAGGAACCGGAGCAGGAAGAAGCCCCGGTCGAGGCCGAGATGACCGCCCCGGAAGTGGAGGCACTGGAAACATCCTCCGGCGAGGCGGTCGAACCGGCCTCAGAATCCGAAAAGGCGCCATCCGCCATTGAGGCAGAGGTCCCGGTGACCGGTTCGGAAGAGGCGCCAGAACCACAGCCGGTTGAGACGACCATCCCGGAACCGGAAACTGAAGAGCTCGTTCCGGTCCAGATGGAGGCCCAGGCCCCGGAAGAGGTTCAGACAACGGAAGCGCCCGTCGAGGCGGAAGGCCCGGCCATCGCATCCGACGAGGATCGTGTGCCATCGGAACCCGAGGCCGAGGCCCGTGAGAGCGAGCCGGTACAAGCACCAGAATCGGGGCCGGAAGAGATCGCCCCGGTCCGGACGAAGGTCGAGGCTCCTGAGGAAGTTCAGACGCTGGAAACTGCACTCAGACTGAAGAGATAATTCCGGTGATCGCGTCCGAGAAGGAACGCGAACCATCCCGAGCCCGAAGCGAGGTCAGCACGATAGAGCCGGTCCAGGAACCAGAACAGACCGGAA
>CAWDCQ010000078.1:0-11098 GCA_963800775.1 uncultured Methanomassiliicoccales archaeon
CTTACTGGGCAAGACCTTCGGGACTCAAACCTCGCTACGATCGCGGAGTGCGTTCAGATGCCGATCAATGAAAAGATATATCTACCCATCTGGCTAAGCGATAGGCAAAGTTCTCCCAGTCCACCACTAAGTGAATCAGGGAGCACTTCACTTGTAGGGTTCGCATTGATTGACCGTTGAACTCTTGAGAAAGATCGAAAGGGTTTCAGCCTTCGAATTTGTGAATATTTCATTTGATTCCGAGTAAAAGTGGGGCTCATCTGGCTCTATCTCTTTGTTGAGTTCGGGCAGACCCATCATTCTTCCTATCCAGTACATTTATTTATATACGTAACTAAAAATTTTATCCTATCTGGATATCTTCGCAAGAGGTCGATTTTGAAACACTGGCTATCTCAAGTGGCGAGGGCTACCCCCGCACTAGTAAGCAGGGGGAATATATCTGGACCAAATGTCCCTGGTGGACTGATCGCTAAATCGACCTTAGGGTTCGAATTGCAACTCTTCTCACATAGGTTGTATACAGAATCAAATGTCCTCCCTCTAGTTTTGTCCTATCCCTTTTTCTTGAGCCGTCCTTATCTCTAATGGAATCCTTGTTGGGATGACTCCCAGAAAAGAGACATAGCGGGCGTAGAAGATCACTACCCAGCCTGCACTTAACACCTCATTGACGCAGGGAGTGAGCATGAAACTTATGCAGCGGACCATGGCGACTACTTTCAGTAGTGCCTGAATAGGTCAACACATTCATTGACCCGATCTTCTCACTAGGGTCCCTCTCATCTGTCAGGTCATTAAGTCTGATTATGCTTGCATCGGCGATAAGTCGACGGTGAGAAAAACACCACTACCTGAGAGCTTCATTAAGAGATCGGTGAGGTGTTCCTCGATGACGAGGTCGATAGGGTGGTCGATCTCGTGGACAAGGACTGGGAATGGACCATTATGGCGACCGGGGAGGTGTTCTATGGCCGGAGGAGATCCGGAAACTGGCATACAAGGTTCAATCCGTTGGTCCGGCCCTCGGAAGGAAGCATCTGAAGGTGGCCGAGCATTACATCTAGAGGGCCAAGCAAGGACTGTCCCAGTTGGAACGGAGCCTATAATCTTATTAGACATATAGAAAAGTTTACCGTTCTTCCCCCCAGATCGAAATTGTCGGATCACTCTATGGCCTTGACAATCTCATCAGTAGACCTTACCCTGCCCGCGCGGTGGAAGAATGCCAAGGCTCCCTTGTGCCTCTCCTCGGACCTGGATGTCATAGCGTCCTCGGCGAACACCTGCTGGAATCCATAATCGTTTGCGAAACGGGCGGTACTCTCCACGCCGGCGTCTGTCGCTATTCCGCATAGGACGATGGTCTCGATCCTTCTTCTCCTTAGCTGGAGTTCCAAATCGGTACCGTAGAACGCCCCTGTCTGATGCTTTGTGATGACTATGTCCGATGGCACTTGTCCGAGCTCAGGTACTATATCAGACCAATCAGAGGGCATCGGTCCCGGATGCTTCGACCTGCTCCCATCAGCGATGGGCCTGAATGCGATCTCTGGCGTGACCACAACGCGCACAAGGAAAATCGGCATACCATGCGCTCGAAACGCGCCGGCGAGCTTGGAGGCGTTGGCGATGACCTCCTGGGAAGATCTTGGCGCTAACTTTGGGAAACTTGCGATGCCCTTCTGCAGATCGACGACCACCAGGGCGGTCGTGTTCCTATCGAGGCTAAGCTCAGTCATGAATTCGTAGGATAAGACCTACCATATTTAATGCTGGCGATTAGTAACTAAGTTGAATATACCCTAGGAGATAATACCATAAGATAGTACAGATACTAATAAATAGAGAGCTTCCATTTGGGAATTGTTCGGAGGTCGATACAGATATGAACCACGATGAAAGGATCCGCGTCATAGCGGAGGATATGTCCCAGACAATACCGAAGCTGCACAGATGGATGCTTAGGTCCGATGTTAAGGGGACCAGCACTTACTCGCCGATGGCCGCAGTTCTGAAGGTCGTCAAGAAGCAAGGACCCATGTCCATGTCCGCCATTGCCGATGCTCTCTACTACTCTAAGCAAAACCTCACCAAGCTCGTTGACAAAATGGTAAAGGAGGGTTACGTTGAGAGATTGCCGGACCCCTCTGACCGCAGGGTATTGAGGGTCGCCCTTACAACGCAGGGGAGAACATTCTTGGCTGGGCGAAAAGAGAATATAAAGAACAGGATGGTCGAGGACCTCTCTCATCTCAGCGAGGAGGATCTCGAGCGACTTTTCGATACGTTCGAACAGGTCAAACACACCCTCCCCATATTGATTGGCAAAGCAAATCCCCAGGCGGTTCGCCCTGAGATCTAGTATTGAATAGGTCGGATGGACATGGCACACTCGGGCGAGATTGTTTGCGCCGACATCGGCAAGGTCTTCGATAACGGAAAACAAGCATTGTCATCGGTGAATTTCACTATCCCGGCCAGCGGGATATTCGCCCTGATCGGTCGTAATGGGGCCGGTAAGACGACGCTCACCCGAATACTGTCCACCCTGCTGGAGCCAACGTCCGGCAGGGCCACGATCGATGGCTTAGACATCATGGAGGATGCGAAGAGGCTGCGGGAAAGGATGGCGGTCGTCCCGCAGGAAGGTAGAGCGGTACATTGGATGACGCCGTTGCAGAGCATCTCCTCATATCTTCTTTGGAGGGGGGTTAGCTATAGGGAATCGCGCATAAAGGCCGAGGAGGCCCTGGCGCAAGTAGGACTGAGCGAGGTGGCCGACCGACTGAACCGGAGACTATCCGGCGGCATGAAGCGCAAGGTGCTGGCGGCGATGGTCATCGCCTCCGATGCGCAGTTCATCTTCCTCGACGAACCGAGCACCGGGCTGGACCCCATATCAAGGCAGGAGCTGTGGAACCTGATGATAGACCTCAGCAAGGACCGGTTCATCTTCCTCACCACCCACTACCTGGAGGAGGCGGAGATGGTGGCCGACCGGATCGGGATACTGGACGATGGCAAGCTACTAGCTTTGGGGAGCATGGACGAACTCCGGACGAAGATAAAACACCAGTACAGCGTCAAGGTCCAGAAGGGCGTGGACCTGCCCCAGGTCGAAGGCAAGGTGCTGGTCCGAAAGGACGGCCAGGTGCAGATCATGACCACCCAGGAGGAGGCGCTAAGATTATCGCGAATACTGATCGAAAGGAAGGCCCAGTTCTCCCTGAACCCGATCAACCTGGACGACATCTTCTCCGATGCGGTTGGTGGGGCCACTCTGAACGGGAATGAGGTGCAGAATGATTAAACAAACGTCACGCCAGCTACTCGCCTCCATCATGGTGAACGCCATCTACGAGATGAAGAATTACCCGGTGGTGCTGCTGAACACCATCCTAGCCCCGCTCTCGTTCCTCACGCTGATATGGTTCGTCAGCAAAGGGACGCTGCTGATTCCGGCCATCATCGGCGGTCTGATCATGACCATGTTCTCCAGCGGCACATCGCTGCAGGGGGACCTGTCGCACCTCAAGAATGATTTCAAGCTGCAGGACATGGTGGTCAGCTCGCCCACCAGCGCTTCAACGTATGTCTTGGGCATCGCCATCTCCGAGCTGATTTATTACCCTGCCGCCTATCCTGATCCTGTCCACACTGTTCTATTTCTTCGTCCCCGTCACGATATTCCAGCTAATCGGTATTGTGGTCATACTGATCTTCGTCTTCATAACCTCAGTTTCTCTCGGCTTCGCGTTAGCCACGATCTCCTCGGACATTGTGCAGAGCTTCGCTTATACACGACTGCTGACGACGCTCTTCTCCACTCTGGCCCCGGTCTACTACCCGATAACTTACATCCCGATGCCTTATCGGTACCTGGCATATCTTTCTCCGACGACGTACGCTGCCCAGATAGCGCAGAACCTGAGCGGCACATTGGCCTCGTCAACAGACGAACTGATCATCGATTGGGCGGTGCTGATCAGCCTGACTGCGGTGTTCTTATGGATCGGCATATCCAAATCCAGGTGGAGGGAGAAATGATGATTCGGGGTCGGGTCCAGCCCATATGATTATATGCCAACCATTATTCCGCCGGCGCCTGGAGAGGAGCCACCGCGTAACTGTGATTGGACACGACCTCTGCGGTAATTACGTCACCAAGACCTAGGCGTCCAACACGACCCAGGTCGGGGACGTATCGGGCACTCTGGTCGACGTGAACGACGCCGTGATCGGCAATGCCGCTGTGACATTGAGCTGCGGCCTCGCGACGACGAGCGATGCGTACGGGCACTTCCTCTTCAGGAACGTTAAGATCGGTTCGTACAACGTCACTGTGATCCGGGAGGGTTTGTGACGATGACCAAGGGCGTGTCGGTAGGCGCGAACGTAACCAGAGACCTAGGCAGCATGAACTTGGCGGCATCTGAAACCGGCGCGGCGCCGAGCTCGGACGGCACCGGGCTGATTGCGATCATATTGGTGGCGCTTGCGGCCATCCTCATCATTGATGTCGTGCTCTACAGGAGAAGAAAGCTGAAGACACGGTGTTCGCATAGAGCCGCACAAACCCCTTTCCTTTTCCTATTTTTGTAGGATTCCCATCCCCGCCGTCTGAGGTCAATAGCCGTCCCGATTATTGACCAGCGTGGGGACTTGATCGATCTCTCTAGAACCTCTTCAAATTGCCCTTTTTCTGGACTGATCCTTGTCATAGATCCGGATTCCGTAGATCATATATCCGATTCCCACCAGGATGAGTATGAACTCCCCTGCAGTGACGGCTGCCGGCGGGGCAACGGTGAAGAAGAACGTCGCCTGGTCGGCCGGTGCGGTAAGGAACATGAAAGTTGCGCTCGATCATCGCCAAAACGGCTGCTAACCGAGGCATCCGGAACAGGAGGATCAGCCCGGCTATCGGGAGCAGCAACCCCACGACAATGAAAAATCCCGCGAACGCCACCGTCCGAAGTTCACTGCTGCGGGTCTCGAACCCCAGCGGGGTCAGCAGAAAGCCGATAACGATCCCCACCACCAACAGGACCGCCATTATCCGCTCCGATTTTCCTAGGGACTTCATACTCCATGCACTTGCCATTGTTGATCCTCCGACGGGTTGGATTAAGACGTTAGGGAAACAAGACCGCTGAAGAAATTACCGCGTCCGTTTGAGTAAAATTATCACGCACCACATAAGATAAAAGCTTGTTGCTCGACCTCCCTTTCCGACCCGGAAGAGCATCCCCTGAACATTGACAGAAAACCGAAGCGGCAACGGCGATATCTCTTTCCTCCCCAGCCGTGGGATGAGAGCAATGCCTTGTTAGAAAGCGATATCTGAGAAATAATAGCTGAAAAGAAAAGGAAAAGGGAAGGGGTTTAGGCCTTCTTGATGAGCTCTTACTTCTTCCGCCTCTTGACCGCTACGAAGGCGATGAGCAGGACCACGATGACGATAAGACCCGCTGCGATGGGCAGTGTGTAATCGGTACTGCTGGCACTAGCGGCACTGGCGGTCATGCTCACGGTGCTGAGCTCGTTGGTCTTTCCGGCGTCCGCCGTCACGTTCTGCTCGAGCGTCTGATAACCGGCCTTGCTGACCGTCATGGTATACGACCCGGACGCCACATTGTCGAACTCGAAGTGACCGTTCGCGTCGGTGGTGGTGGTCATTCCGTTGCTCAGCGTGACCGTGGCGTTGGCAATCGCGTTGCCGCTGGCATCGTTGAGCGTGCTGGAGATGATCCCGCATCCTTCAGCGTGGTGAACGTCCACTTGGCACTGGTGAACACCTTGCCTTTGGCATCGTTGCCGCTTACCGTGACCGAATAGGCAGTGTTGTACGCCAGGGCCGAGGACGGGGTGAAGGTGGCGTTGTTGCCATTCCAGGACGTCGTTCCGCTGATCCCGTTGACCACGATGGTGGTCGCCGTCTCGTTCATCAGTTCACTGAACTGGACGGTGACGGTCGCGTTCCTGAGGATGCCGCTACCGCTCGGCGACTTGGAGATTATGCTCGGTGCCGCCTTGTCGATGATGAAGGTCACCGAGGTCTCGTTCATGTTGCCTAACTTGTCGGTCGCCCTGACCTTCACGGTGTGAGAACCCAAGGCGAGATCTAGGGTGTCATTGTTGCCGGTGACTGTGGTCCAGGCAGAGCCGTCGGTGCTGATCTCGGTCTTGGCGACGCCCGAGGTAGCGTCCGTGGCGGTCCACTGCACCGTTACCGCGTTGGGGGCGACATAAGAGCCGTTGTCCGGCGAATCAATGACGACCACCGGCTTGGTGGAGTCGACCATGAACGTGACCGAGGTCTGATTGACATCGCCGGCGTTGGTGGTTATCCTGACGCTCACGGTGTATGTACCATCGGCCAGGGACAGGGCCTGGCTGTTCCCGGTTACTGTGGTCCAGTTCGTCCCGTCGGTGGAGACCTCGGTCTTGGCGATGCCGGACCCGCCGTTATGGGTGGTCCATTGCAGGGTGACCGATCCAGTGGTGTAGTTAGAGCCGTTCATTGGGGACGTGATGTTCACGTTCGGGAGCACGTTGCTTGCCATTATGGTAACGTTGTCCTTGACCGTCAGGCTGCGGCCGTCGGTGAGCGTGACCACGATGTGGTTGCTTCCTGCCACGAGGTCAATCGATGCGGTCCATGAACCGGCGCCGGTGACCTGACCAGACATTCCGGTGGCCTCATTGACCCAGTTGGCCCTGGCGGCTACATAGGCCGAGTCCTTTCCAGATAGCACAACGCTCGCCCCGCTGACGTTAGTGTTCGAGGGAGAGGTTATGTTCAACGTGAGGACAAGCGGATAGTGGTCCATCGACGTTGCGTTTCCACCGATAGCGTATGGAACATCTACTATGCCGTCCCCGTTGGCGTCCGGGGCCGTCAGGTTGCTCCAGTAGTTACCGTAGGTAGGAGTGTTCCACTGGTTGTTCACTCCGTCGTCGTACGCCTGGCGGTGCTGCGGGTTCCACTTGGTGTCGGTCCCGTTGTTGCCGATGAACTCGTTGCCGAAGATGCGGTTGTCGTCCGACGCGGCCAACGTTACACCTTGACCCATGTTGTTTCGCAGGGTGTTGTTCGTTATGAGATTATTGTCGCATGAATATACCAGATAGATGCCGTTGTCGCCGCTGGAATAGCAGGTGTTGTTTGATAGGGTGTTCCCATTCGAGGAGCTTTTAAGCATGATGCCGCAGGCCGCGGTCGCCCTGCAGGAGTTGTTGAAGACCGTGTTATCGGTCGAGGTGAGCATGAAGATGCCATGCGCCCTGTTGATGCAGATGTTGTTGGCGGCGTAGTCGTTGCTGGCCTGGTTGAAGTATATGCCGTAGTCTGCGCCAGTGTCGGTGCAGTTGTTGTTGATAACCGTCACCTTGCTCGATAGTCTAAGTTGAATGCTGTAATTGGCCCCGTGCAGGTAACAGTTGCTGATGACCAGGTACGAGGTGCTGTTGCCGATATAGATGCATGACGTGGCAATACCGCGGCTGCCGACTATTTCGAACCCATTTATGACGTAAGGGTCAGTTACGGTCCCTGAGCCAGTGCAACCGCCACTGGATTTGAGAGTCAGGAAATCGCTATTACTGTCTATGTGTATGGGAGAATGTAATGCATACGTAGGCGCGGCGGCCTGCGCCTCTCCTATTGGTCCGACTGCTACGAACATCGACGTCAACAATGAAAATGAAACGAGAATCAAGAGTGCTTTACCTGCTATCTTCATATCCCCTGCCCCTGTACCTCGATGAGGAATGTATTCATTGAAGTAATATCCATACTTAATGGTAACGATTGTTACAATAATCCGGTTGAAGGGATGGAACGAAAGATCCAGCGCTTCGATCCGCCTCCATTAAGTTTATCCAGGAGACGGGAATCTTCAATTTGTAAACTACTGGATCATTGTTATCAATTACCCGACGAGATCTGACAGTGGACAATTATCAAAAATGAATATTTAAAGATTAGACGTTAAATATCGACAATCTTAGTATCTTTGGGTTTAGTATGAAATGTCCAGAATGTGGAGTCGATAATTACGATGATCCAGCATGTTGCAGCTCATGTGGAATTTCCCTCGGACTGAATACGTCCTACTCTCAGTATTATTCCGCTAGGCCCGATAGCGCTGATGATTCAAGGATCCGCCTCTATAAGGCCAGGATCAAGAAGACGATGGGCGCTGGCCTCATCGTCATTGGATTGATCTTTGCGGCAAAGGGTTTCTCCACGATAAGCAGTTCCGGTTACGACCAATATGGAAACTACTGGACCACCGGAGGAAGTGGATACGGCCTGCTGGGGAGCTTGGGATTGTTTGGTTTTGTTACCGCTGGTGCCCTTCTCCTTCTGTCCGGGTACTATGAGATCACGAAATTGAGGATATCGGCGGCCGATAACTCGTAAACGTATTCTGATAGATTATCTCGACCCGCCTGACGGCGGGCTAAAATCCATATCTTTTGGAATGACCTCCCATCGAGGCCCCCCTGAACCGATCAGACATCTCCAGCCATTGTGGAAGGTTAGATCGGACCGTGGCGAGCATTGAACTGTGACGATGGAATAAGCGCTGCACGGGTTGAATTGTGGGCCATGCTCCCAAGTCCATAGATAATGCGTGTTTGCTTGACCTTTAAAAAAAGGAACACCCTCTGAAAAGCATTCCAGAGGGCATGAGGTTTCATTCCCGATCTATGCCTGACCAGTCCAATCGATGGGAAGAAGTGCCGGATTACTTCTTGCCCCTCCCCTTCATGACGAACAACAGTGCAATTATCGAGACCATGATCAACGCGAATATCCCGACGTAAATGATCAGGTTCTCATTTATGGAGAGGAGCGATGCACCATTGTTGGGGCTTGCCGCGCCGGGTGAAATTGCCTGGACCGCGGACAGGGATCCACCCCGCCGGAATTGTGCGCTGCCACTGCGAAGGAATAGTTCTGCCCGTTCGTCAACCCGCTGATGGTCGCCGACGTGGCAGAGGTGTTGTCCACAGGCACCCCGTTCTGATAGACGATGTAATAGTCGATCGTAGAACCTGACGGTGCCACCCATGACAACTTCACTGTCCCTGCCCCAGCCGTCGCGGTCAGATCGGTCGGTGTTCCAGGCGGTGAAACGCCTGAACTGGGGGTGGATAGGACCGGCGTCGATTGTGCCCCGATGCCTACCGAATTGTGTGCCGCCACAGTGAAGCTGTACTGCTGTACGTTCGACAGACCGGTGATGGTGCTCGATGTTGTCGTGGGGTGGGCGACGTCAGCCCCGTCCTGATAGACTATGAAGTAGTCGATCGTCGCTCCTCCGTCGTTGCTCGGGGACATCCATGATAGAATGATCTGGTTGTTTCCCGGGGTCGCGTTCAGCTCAAGTGGGGCGACTGGAACGGTTTTCAACGTGCTCGGCGAGGCAGAAATCGACGACGAACTCAAACTTGCGCCCACTGAGTTGTGCGCTACCACGGCAAAGCTGTAAACTTGGCCATTTGTCAATCCGGTTATTATTGCTGATGCGGCCGAGTAATGGTCCGACCTGGCAGCTCCGTTCATATAGACCAGATAGTAGTCGATGGCCACACCCCCGTTGTTGCTGGGTGCGGTCCATGCTAAGGATACCTTGCCATTGCCTGGAGTGGCAACGACACTCGTGGGAGCGCCAGGAACGGTCTTCACCGAGGATGGAACAGCAGTAACTGCGGTCGATTGCAGACCAATGCCCGCAGAGCTGTGCGCAGCCACGGTGAAGGAATACGACTGCCCATTGATCATTCCGGTCATGGTCGCCGATGTGGTAGGGTAGTGGCCTGGGTCGACAGCTCCGTTGACGTAAACAAGATAGTAGTCGATGGCCGCCCCTCCGTTGCTGGTAGGTGCGGTCCAAGACAACGCCACCTGGGAATCGCCCGGTGTCGCAGTCAGGCCGGTCGGGATGCCCGGAACGGTCAGAGATGCGCTCGGTGTTGCATAGATGACCGATGACATCGATCCGTTACCAGCGGCGTTGTGGCGGCCATACTGAAGCTGTACAACTGTCCGTTCGCCAGCCCTGTGATGGTCGTTGATGTACCGGCTGGATGTTTTACATCGACCCCATTCTGGTACACGACATAATAGTCGACGGCCGCCCCACCGTTGTTGGCCGGTGCAGACCATGACAATGAAACCTGGGCATCTCCAGCGGCCACCTGGAATGATGCGGGAGCCCCGGGAGTGGTGTATGGTTTCGAGGTGATGGAACTGGACATCGATGAGAGGCCGACCAAGTTGTGCGCTGCCACACTGAACGTGTATGATTGCCCGTTTGTCAAGCCTGTGATCGTTGTTGAGTTTGTGGCGGGATATGCGACGTCGTCCCCGTTCTGATAGACGATGTAGTAATCGATCGTTGCATTCCCGTTAATGGCCGGGGCGGTCCATGAGAGAGACAGCTGGGCGTTGCCTGCGATAGCGGCAAGACCGGTCGGAACCCCTGGAACGGTGTTGCCTGTGGTCGGGGTCCTGCTAACAGCTGATGTCGGGGCTCCGGTCCCGACAGAGTTGTGTGCCGCGACCATGAACGAATAGGACTGTCCGTTGGCAAGGCCAGTGACCGTGTACGACGTACCAGAGACGTGCTGCACATCGGCTCCGTTCTTGTAGACGATGTAGTAGTCGATCGTTGCTCCGCCGTTGCTGTTTGGTATGTACCAAGAGAGACTCACCTGTCCGTTGCCAGCGATGGCCGTAAGGCCAGTCGGGACGCTTGGAATGGTCGGGGTCACTGGGGTGCCGTTCGGCGGCAGGACAAGCGGATAGTTGTCCATGCTCGAGGCGTTTCCGCCGATCGCGTACGGCAGATCAACTATACTGTCATTGTTCGCGTCCGGAGAAGTCCAGTCGCTCCAATAATTGCCGGTCGACGCGGTGTTCCATTGGTTATTCACTCCGTCGTCGTACGCCTGCTTATGCTGCGGGTTCCACTTGGAGTCGGTTCCCCGGTTGCCGATGAACTCATTGCCGAAGATGCGATTGTTGTCCGATGCGGCCACCGTGACGCCCTGGCCTATGTTGTCTTTCAGGATGTTGTTG
>CAWDCQ010000079.1:0-9013 GCA_963800775.1 uncultured Methanomassiliicoccales archaeon
AAGGTCATGAAGAGCTTGGCCAAGATAAAGCACCAGATCATCGTCATGAGCGGCAAGGGGGGCGTCGGCAAGTCCACGGTGACTTGAACATCGCCATGTCGTTGGCCATGAGGGGCTATCAAGTAGGCATCCTGGACGCAGACATCCACGGCCCGAACATCCCGAAGATGCTGGACATCGAGGACGCTCAGATACAGGGAGACCAGGATGGGCTCTACCCGGTCACGGTCACCCCTCACCTGAAGGTCATGTCCACGGCGTTCCTTCTGGGCGACCGAGACACTCCCATCGTTTGGAGAGGGCCCATGAAAATGGGGGCCATCAGGCAATTCGTCGGCGACGTCAAGTGGGGAAACATCGATTTCCTGGTAGTCGACCTTCCGCCTGGTACCGGGGACGAACCACTGACCATCGCTCAGCTCATGCCTCATGCTGACGGGGCCGTGATCGTTACGACACCTCAGGATGTGGCCCTGCTCGATTCTAGAAAATCCGTGACGTTCGCCAGGGCCCTAAAGCTGCCGGTCCTGGGGATCGTGGAGAACATGAGCGGGCTCATTCGCCCGCACTGCGGAACGGAGATCGACCTGTTCAAGAAGGGCGGAGGTGAGAAGGCCGCGGCCGAGATGGGCGCACCGTTCCTTGGCCGGGTGCCGATCGACCCGACAGTGGTCGATAGCGGCGATGACGGAAAACCGATCGTGCTCTCCAACCGCGAATCACCTGCCAGCAAAGCTTTCGAGGGGATAGTCGACAAATTGGTGATGGCGGCGCAGGAAATCGAGCAGAAACGGAAGAAGTGATCTCATGAAGATTTGCGTCACAGTATCGGAGGGAAGCCTGGATGCCGAGGTCGAAGAGGAGTTCGGCCACTCCCCGCTTTTCATCTGCGTTGACCCGGAAACGATGGCCTTCACCGTGCACGACAACATACTGCAGGACACCGACGTCGGATACGGGATCCAGACGGCGGAGAACCTGGTCAAGTTGGGGGCGGACGTTGTCATAACCGGCTTCATCGGCCCGCACGGCATCAAGAAGCTGTCCTCCCAGAACATCAAAGTGGTGGCGGACGAGGAAGGCACTGTCCGGGAGGCCATAGAACGCTTTAACAGAAGGCACCCAAAAGCTCCCTGACACTTCATTTTTCGAGAACGGCCCATCATTCCACGGAAACTGTGACCAATTGGCCGGGAATGATAAAAACAACGATCATGGGGCATGCGTCGCTTTTTCTGACTGGCATATCGATCGGGGCAAATGCAATATCAAGGGCTCTTCAATTCTGTCACGAATTTCGGTTTACGTCAAACGTCGTATTTTGACCATCAATAACAGCTATTCATAAATATTCGCTGGTGCACAATTACTCACGGTAAAATATCAATGCTACAAAACTTTTCCAATGGAAATGGTATCGACATGCGACGTTTCTCAGCTACGTTCATTGTTGTCATTTTGCCATATTTTAGATAATCAATACGATTATCGTACGTATACAACAAATTAGCTACACTAATCGTATTGTTACTACTATATTTTTATATAGAACCCAAACCTACCATCGATTCATGCGGCACCTATCCGCCACCAAAGGACAAGGACCAGGACCTGGCCGGGAAAGGAGAAATGGGCACTCCTTATCCGATTTATTTGCCAGGTCCATCCAGGCAACGGGCATGGGAACGGAATCGGAGGAAGAGCAGGAGCGTGAGAACGATGAGTGAGCCAACGATAAACAAGGCATTGATCGCAAATCCAGCCCCGCTTGGGCTGATGGGCTTCGGAATGACGACGGTCCTACTGAATCTGCACAATGCAGGACTGTTCGGCCTCGGCAGTATGATACTGGCCATGGGTATATTCTATGGCGGGCTGGCGCAGGTCCTAGCCGGAGTGATGGAATGGAAGAACGGCAACACCTTCGGAACCCTGGCATTCACCTCGTTCGGGTTCTTCTGGCTCAGCCTCGCGGCGCTGATAATCCTACCGGCGATCGGGATAACGACAGGCAACGATTCCTCAGCAATGGCATCATACCTGTTCATGTGGGGCATATTCACCGCCCTGATGTTCTTCGGAACATTGAGGACCAACGTTGCCACGATGTTCGTCTTCGCATCACTGGCCTTGCTGTTCCTGCTGCTGGGGCTGGGAGACATGACCGGAAACGCCGACATCACCCACATCGCTGGATTGGAAGGACTGGTGGTCGGGTTTGCGGCCATGTACACTGGAATCGCACTCGTCCTTAACGAATCGTTCGGACGCACGATCCTGCCAGTGTTCCCCGCCAAGCACCTGAGCGAATCGAACAGGATCAAGGGAATGGACGAGGTGTGAGGTGGCTTGGGAAGAACGATCTCCGCGAGAAGACAGAGGAAGGCGGCGCACCAATCGCCGCTGGACCTGGAAAATAACAAACATTTTCGAGGAGAGGGAACGCCCCTCTCCTTTTTCTTCCATGCCTTGATGAACGGACACCTACCGGAGCCTCAGCGCCGTATCTCCAGCCGTTTCTGCTCCGGCCTCTGCGAAGGAACTATCGGGTTGGGACCCAGCTCCTTTATCTTCTCGATATAGTCCTCGATAGTGCTCCGATATTTCTCTGGCTGCTCCTCGTCGACGAACTCTATTAGGAACCGGTCCTCGTCGAAACCAAGCTGGTCAAGTACGATCTTCAGGAGCGTCATCCGCTTGCGTGTGCGCAGGTTGCCCACCTCGTAATGGCACCGCCCGGGCGAACCGGCCAGTATCAGTACCCCGTCAGCCCCGCTGGACAACGCCTTTAGTACCCATTCCGGGTCGACCCTGGCCGAGCACATCACCCGTATGGCACGGAAATGCACGTCGTTCCCCAGCCGCTTCAGTCCGGAGGCGTCGGCTGCCGCATAGGAACAGTGATGGCATGAGAAGACCAGGATGTTAGGGAAGTTGCTTTCCTGGCGCGAGTTGCGCAGGGCGGTCTCGATCTCGGCCACGACCTGCGCGTTGGAGAAGCAGGTCTGGTCCATGGCAGCGGTGGGCAGGCGGAAACGCAGGCCCCGCAGCCTTCGCAAGCCTTAGGGTTCACGGTCGCCTTTCTTTTTCCGGCGGCGTCCGAGTCCTCCGCCACCTTGATGGCGTTCATGTTGCAGACCGCCTCGCAAACGCCGCAACCAGTGCATCGGACCTTGTTGACTATCGCCACATTTCCCTTTTCCGATGGAAATTGATTGCGAAGTTTGGCCACCGCCATGAAGGTCATGTCCTCTGCCTTCTGGGTCTGAAGCTCTTTGTTCCCCCAGTGGATCCAGGAGCATTGCTCGCGGATGCTGGACATCTCGAGCATGCACTTGTCCAGACCTCCATCCACGACCGCCTGCTGGAATTCCTGCAGGTATAGACGGGGCGAGCAGGCCGACACCACCACCCGGTCCAGACCTTCGTCCCTGATGGTCTTGCTTATCATCTCCCTTGATGCCTTAGAACAGAGGAAATCGTGTACGCTGGCATGAACGACGCCAGCTTCCGATCGTACCGACTTTGATATCGAACCGGTATCGATATTGTTATCGATATCCCCGCCGCAGCGGCAAACGAATACCCCTATCTTCTGGTTAACTTCCTGATCCAAAATATCTCCTCCGCAAGTCGACACGTATTGATGGAGGCCCGAATATTAATCTTGTTCAGGTATTTGGGCAGAAAATACGAAACATCGGTCGGACCTATGGCAGGATGTACGATCGCCCCGGGGTCATCGGTGCTCACAGGACCTTCTCAGTGGCCTTCATGTCCTCGATCCCAGCCCGGAACGACATCATGGACATGTCCAACTGAGCCTCGATGTTCTCAGTGTTGAGGCAGGAATTCTCCGCCCTTTTGGCCATAAACTTCGCCTCCGCAATCGGCGAGGGTTTGAAAAGCGATCGGTCCAGGTCGAAGACCTCGGCGATGATTGTGCCCATCTTGTACCGGCTGAGGCAATCGGGCCCGCTGGCATGGAACACTCCCTTCAGGCCTCTTTCGGACACCTCGCACAGCACCTTTGCGCAGTGGGGCGCGTAGGTGGCGGTGACAAACTGGTCCTCGAACAGGCTGATCTCCTTGCCCGCCCGGGCCGAACGGATGACCCAGGTGGCGAAATTCTCCTTGGGGGAGATACGGTTCCATCCGTACAGGACGGCTACCCGACAAACCGCATTCTTTTTCGAGGAATCGAGAGTGACGCGTTCCCCTTCCAGCTTGGTCTTCGAATAGATGCTCAGGGGATCGGGGGTCTCGAACTCGTAGTACTTGGTTCCCTTGAGCCCGTTGAACACGTAATCCGTGGATACGTAGAGCAACGCGGCCCCGCTCTTTTTGCATGCGGCCGCCACGTTCATGGCCCCTTCCGCGTTTATCGAAAAGGCCATCTGGGGTTTCCTTTCGCACTCCTCCACATCGGTCATGGCGGCGGAGAGCAGGACCCGGTCGGGCGATTCGGTCCGGATGAACGAATCCACAGCCTCCTGGTCGGTGATATCCAGGGGGACCGCCCTGGAGCCGGGGCAAGCCCTTCCCCCATGGTAAGTGGAGACCACCTCATGACCTCGGGCCACCTCCTCTCCGACCAGATACTGGCCTAGCAGTCCCGACCCACCGATAATCGCTACCTTGCTCACGCACGAAATACAGCGGACCCCATACATATCCGTTGCGAGGACCACCTGGCCCGCCCGGCCCCAAACTGCTCCGGCGGGTTCATCCGGACCACTGGACCGAACGTCCCATGGAAAGTATTAATCGCCATGCATGTATGCTCGTAGCAACGAGATGACCAGCAAACGCATCAGCGCCTGCCCATACTGCGGAAGCAGGGATATCGAGCCCGGAGTGATCTTCGGCGGCCCGATGGCGGGCGTCGACAACAAGGACGGCAGCTACATATGCCGCACCTGCGGGAGAAAGGCCATCCCCCTCGATTTCACCACCCAGGCGGAATTGAGAGAGTTCAAGGAAGATACCATGGACCCATCCCAACCATCCACATCGTTCAAGCACATCCCGATCGTTCCGGTAGACACCCGGCCCTTGCTTTCTTTGGCCGGTATCGATATGCCGCTGGGGAACGTGGCCGAAGTGGTCAGCGTCAGGTGGGACGGAAAAAAGCTGGTCCGGACCGAGTACGGGGCCAAGTTCAGCAAGTACTGGAAAGCGGTCTCTGGACAACGCTACAATGCCTCCGAGGTCATGATGATGGACCTGGCCGGGATCATAGATGCACGTCCTAACTTCGAGGTCCTGAGGCAGCTCCTCAAAAGAAAGTACAACGTATGGCTGGAGATCGGCATGAGGAACGAGGACGACCTCTTTGACGCCTTCGCGATGGGCGTCTCATACGCCGTGGCCGGAAGCCTATGCTGCCGCCACCTGGAGATGTTCTCGGAGCTGTTCGAGCTTTCCGACAAGTGCATACCCTGCCTGTACTTGGACAATGGAGTGGTATGGGAGAGGCCAGGGGCCGGACCGAGAGACATGGGAGAGGCGATCGAGGCCCTCAAGAAGATAGGGTTCGAGGAGATGGCCATTATCGACCTGCCCCGCCTGGGAACCCGTTCCGGCTACTCGGAAGAACTAGTGACCGAAGCGCTGGGTCACAGCATCTCGCTCCACGTGGGCGGCGGCATTACGGAGAAGGACTTCGGATCCCTTGAAAAGATGGGGGTCTCCGGGGCGCTGGTGGACCCGTTCACACCGGTAATAGCCGACATCATCGAATCCCCCGAAGGGAGTGCGGCCGCGACGATCGCCCTGAACCCGGCCCGGGTCAATGCCCCTACGGGCACGTCCAACAGCAATTCCATCTGAGTTCGATGCCGCGGCTCGGAGTGCAGGACATTAGGGCCATGGTCAGCGGTCCGGCGCACCCCGAAACCGTCGAAACCGAGAGGAAAAGACCATCGGAGACCGGACCGGTCGACGTTAGGATTATGTAGGCAAAATCAGGTTGAGTGGTCATATTTCGCACCCAGCAGGAGCAGAGAGGAGATCACGATGGGATTTAACGGCATAGCCTTCGCAATGATAGGCCTGGTCTACGGGCTGTGCCATTGGATCTTCTTCTGCAGCGGCACCCAGGTAGCCCCCGCCTGGTGGAGCAAGAAGACCACACCGGAGGACCAGGTGCCGGAACAGCCCATAGGCGCGATGGGTTCTCTTGTGGCCGGCATCAGCCTCTTCCTTTTTGCCTTCTGGCTCATAGCGAACCCGGGTTCCAACCAGTTCCTCATCATGGCCTTCTCGGGCATATTGAACGGCCTGCTCTTCATCGGCACCGCGGTGGTGGCGGTCAAGGGATGGGACTGGAAGCCGATCGGGAACCTTGCCATAGCCGTTGCCGTCGTCCAGATGGCCATGATCCCGTTCGCGGCGTACTGGGGATTCCCCGCCGACGCCGGCCTGGCACTTTTCGTCTGGGGCGCTCTCGCGGGGTCCTGGGGGCTGGTGATCCACGAAAAGAGCTCCTTGAAGGTATTGCAGCTCAACCTGGTGGTCTCGGTCGTCGCTGCCTGGTGGTTCATGGTCTTCTATGGGAACATCCACGTGCCCCTTTCTATGGTCACTAATTTCGACAACTCATTGACCGGGGATACTTGGGCATTGCTCTTCGCGATCCTGGGAGCGACGGGCATAGCGGTGCTCGGACGCGCCTTTAGCAAGGACAGGAAGAGGCCGGTCGACCAACAGACGAAGGATTGAACTTTCCAAGGGCCCGAGGAACATTAATAAAGTCAGGGCTCAAATGGTCTCCTCGAGATTCACAATGGTCGATTTTGTTGGGTTGGTCCTGATCGTGATGGTTTCGATCATCCCTCCGATCATCTATCTGGTCTGGATAAGGAACGCGGAAGTGTGCCGGAGGGAGTCTATGAGCTCCGTGCTGGTCGCGTTCAGTTTCGCCGCCACCGTCTCTTTGGGGGCGGCCTATGTCATCGAGGCGGTGCTAGTCAATACACTATACAGTCCGGGCAGCGTGCTCAGCCGCGGATTTTGGGGCATCCAACCCAACGATCAGAATTTTCAGCTTTTGATCTTGGCCGTCTTCATCGCCCCCATCGTCGAGGAGTTCGCTAAATCATGGGCGGTCCTGGCCCTCAAACCGAGGCTGAACGAGATCGAGGACGGCCTGGTGTACGGAGCGGCCGCCGGCCTGGGATTTGCCGCCGTGGAGAACATCCTGTACAATGGGACGGGGCTGGTACAGGGTGCGGAGGTGTTCCTGATCGTCGCCATAAGCCGGGCCCTGACTCCACCCTGCTCCATGCCTCGGCGACCGCCATCACCGGGTACGGCATAGCCCTGTCGAAGTTCCACAAGATGGCCGGTCACCCCAATCCTGGGCGCTGTACTACCTGGGCGCGGTGGTGCTGCACGCTTCCTTCAACCTGTTCGCGATCATCGGCAACTTCGCCCCGGACGTGGGCTTCGTCTCTCTGATCGGGCTAATGCTCAGCTTCCTGCTGGCGTGGATAGTGTTCACCTGGATAAGGGCCAGCATCAAACGCCTGGACCGGATCAATGGATGCCTCAGGTAAGGTGGTCCACTACCGCCGTACCGCCCATCCGATGGGCCAGGGCCAGGTCATCGGTGCGTAAAAGGATGTCATTTTCTGATTCCACGCCCGCTACGGTGATCTCACCCGCGTAGGCGATGCCCACGCCCTTGTAGAACGATCTCACCTCCGATATCACGTTCCGGAAGTTGGCATTATCCATGGCCCCGACGCACAGCAGATAGCCCCATTTATCCGTCAGACCCTTTCCCGCCTGGCATTCTGCCAGAGGCATTGGCAGCGATCGATCGTCGCCTTCGCCTCACTGCTCATTCCGGAGAAGTAAAGCGGCGTGGCCAGGACCACGACGTCCGCTGGCCGGATGGAATCATAGACCCTTGCCATATCGTCATCCATGACGCATGTCCCGGTGTCCTGGCATGCGTTGCAGGAGCTGCAGCCGGAGATGTCCAGTGCGGCGGCGTCGAGCAGTATCGTCTTCGGCGCCCATATCCCCCTTTCGCCCCTTGGAGAGGAACGCTTCCAACAAGATCGCGGTGTTGCCATGCCGCCGTGGGCTTCCCAATATCCCTAGAACGACGACCATTCACTTCCCTCGATCGAAGGAACGATAAGATAGCGCCATCAAATAACTTTGCAGGTTTCCAGGTTCTGCAGGATCCTGTCGCGCAATTTGCTGTAGTACTGGAAGGTCTTGACGATGTAATCACATGCCCCTTCCTTCATGGCCTCGAAGCTGAGGTCGGCATCGTCCATGGCCGAAACGAAGACGATGGGGATGTTCAGGCCGAGCGGTCTGACCTTTTTGAGCAGGTCGATCCCGTTGATGTCGGGCAGCTTGTAATCGAGGATCACGATGTCGTATCTCCTCGTTTTCAACTTCTCTATGGCCTGACCGCCGTTATAGGCGGCATCTAGGTCAAACTCGTGTAATAAACTTTAAAAGCTACGGCCATCAATAATAGTGGAATCAGCATGGAAATGTGGATGGAAGGTTTATCCATTTTGGTGACAGTCGGGCCTTGATGCAAAGTGCTCCACCATTCTACGGAATAATGAATAATCGGCACGTTGACGACGCCCACCAACGCCAGAATGGCAACCGCGCGGGCTGCGGAGCGTTTATCTTCAATGGCGTTATATAAACTGATGATACCCAGGTATTGAAACAGCAAAATTAATTCAAAGGTCAATCTGGCGTCCCATACCCACCAGGTTCCCCACATAGGTTTGCCCCACAAGGAACCTGTCACCAAAGCGATAAAGGTAAATCCTGCGCCAATCGGCGCACTGGCAACCAGCATGACTTCAGCCAGTTTCATTCGCCACACTAAGGCAATACCGCCCATCACCGCCAGTAACACGTATATAAACAAAGACATCCAGGCGGCAGGCACATGGATAAACATGATGCGATAACTTTCACCTTGCTGATAATCGGTTGGGGCTAGATACAGACCATCAACCAGACCGGC
>CAWDCQ010000080.1:0-10037 GCA_963800775.1 uncultured Methanomassiliicoccales archaeon
CTCCTGGCGTTCGGGTCGAGCCCGGTCGTCGGTTCGTCCAGGAACAGCAGGTCCGGCGAGTTCACCAATGAAAGGGCCAATCCGGTCTTCCGTTTCTGGCCACCGGACAGGTTCTCGAAAAGGACATCCGCGGATTCCTCCAAGATGACCTCTTTGAGGATCGCGTCCGGGTCCACCTCGATATCGAAGAGTTTGGCATAGTAAAGGATCGCCTCCCTCGGGGTGATCTTCTCGAAGAAGGTGAACTCCTGGGGGATGACGCCTATCTTCAGATGCAGCTTGTATCCATTATCCCAGGGGTCCAGGCCAAGGACGTCGGCCTTTCCGCCATCCTTTCTTCTCAGACCTTCCAGGATCTCGATGGTGGTGGTCTTGCCCGCCCCGTTCGGACCCAGAAGCCCGAAGACCTCTCCCTCATTGACATGAAAGGAGATGCCATCCACTGCTTTTATCTGGTCGTAGTATTTTTTCAGATCGGAAACTTCGATGGGGATCAACTGGTTCACCGGGATATCGGATGCGACGATGTCTGTCGCTCTTGTTTCAATCGATATTCATGCGTTCCAATGAAATAAGTTTTGGAGGCCGATGGCCGTCCATTTCGCTTTGGGCCTTCATTTCCCGACAGCGGTCCCAATCAGGATTCATATTAGCAGATAACAGAATATGGAGCCAGCACGAAGTGTTCTCATTATCAAATTTGACAACCAGAGATGCCCGAGCTATATACGGAATAGTTCGGTAAACGCAACATCCGATCACGAGGATTCTGCATGCACTCTAGACGTCGTACAACCACTATGAAGGTCCTTTCCTTTGCGATAATGTTCGTTCTGCTGGCATCCATATTCGGACCGGCTGCCAGTGTCATTGGGGCGGCCGCGGCATCCCAGGGGGATTCGGTACAGGCCACGAACATTACCTCTACGGCCCCTCCTGCCCCTTCGAACGATAGACCAGTTCAGGTGACACCGCCATCGTCGTCTGCGCTGACATTGGCCGGTCCAATAATCATAACGTCGGACGCCGACCTGGAGGCCTTCGCCGCTCAGTACGGATTCCCAGGTAACGGTTCTGCCGATAACCCATTCCTACTGGACAATATCCAGATCACGTTTGGTTACTACGCTTACGGAACCGTGGTGTTCATTGAGGACACTACCGAGCACTTCGTCCTCTCCAACGGCACGTTCTCGGAAGGAAAGTATGCTTCGCCCGACAACATAGGCGCTGGCATACTGCTCTCCAATGTCCAGAACGCTACGATCGATAACTGTTACCTGTCGAATGACTATGTAAGCATCAAGGCGATTGATTCCTCGAACGTAACGATTAGATCGGTGCATACATCCAGCAATTACGCAACCGATGTCTGCGTCGATCTGGAGAATTGTAACCACACCATCCTGCGGGACAGCAGTATACCCTCTGACTACACCGATTCATTCAGCATGAAGATGGTGCACTCTTCGAACTGCACGGTCGAGAACAACTCCTTCGGTTGCAGGTCAACCCAGGTACAGTTCTCGGACCACAACCAATTCCTCAACAATACCTGGTCGAGCATGTACGACTATGGGCTTGACATCCGGTCCTCCGACAGTAACCTGGTGCAGGGTAATGTCTTCCATGACGCGTCGTACAACGACATCAATTCGCTCGACTGCACGAACAACTCTTACCTGGACAACATCCTAGAAAATTCTTGGATGGGGATCTATCTGCTCAATTCTCCCTGTGCGGTGATTTGCGGGAATAACTTCTCCGGTAGCAACAATTGCATCTTCATCAGTGCTGGCGGGAACGACCTGATCTACAACAACACCATAATGACCTCGGTCGAAGGCATCCGGCTAGATGGCGTTCATGATGAGATGGTCCTCGGAAATAGGATATCCGATTGTGGATATGCCGCCATCGAACTTTCCGGCTCACCGAACGTGCACCTGCAGATATACAACAACACGCTGATCCACGACTCCATCTTTACCCCCTATACGGGCAGCATAGGTCTGTCACCCTATGATATCCCTACCAACAACACGGTGAACGGCGGCCCGGTCTATTTCTACAAGGACATGGACGCCACCGGCACGTCGGTGCCTCTCAACGCAGGAGAAGTGATCCTGACCAATACGACTGGCCTGCAAATTCACGATCTGAACCTGACCAAGCAGAACTTCGGCATAGTGGCCCTCTTCAGTTCGGGATTGCTGATAAAGGACAACACTCTCTCGGGTATGGACCAGATTGGCATGTCCATCGTTGATGGGTCCAACGAGATGATACAGAACAACACCCTCACAGACTTCAATAATGGTATCTACATGTCTGGCGTTGATTCAAGCCAGATACTGCTGAACAATCTGACCGATTGCTACAACCTTGGAATGAGGTTGAGCGCGTGCAACCAGGTCAAGGTACCAGGAAAATGTCATCGGAGCGTGTGCGAACGACGGCATCGTTCTGGACTCGTCGGATAATTGCTGGTTGTATTCCAACGTTCTAACCAGTTCATCGGTCGACCTGTGGGGGGACAACTCAGTCTACTATTCATCCATGGACATTCCCACCAACAACACGGTCAACGGAAGGCCGGTGTATTACTACACTGGCAGTGGCATCGTCGTCCCTCTCAATGCGGGCGAGGTCATCCTGGGCGGCTGCACCAACGTTTCAGTCGATGATCTGAACCTGAGCGAGCAGGACATCGGCCTCGTAATCGGGTTCTCCCAGGGAGTCGCCGTGGACGGGTGCCGGTTCGATAACAACACCGATTACGGCCTCCGGTTCTATGCTAGCAACGACTGCGTCGTGCAGAACGACCGGTTCGCCATTATGGAAGATGGCGTCTACTCCGAGCTGTCCTATGACCTATCGGTGCTGAAGAACAACATCAGCGGAACCTCGAATGGGATATATCTCTACGACTCGCACGACATAGTCGTTCAGGAGAACAACATCACAGCAAGTGACATAGGCATCCGGTGCGAGGACTCCCATTCCCTGACCGTTACCAACAACCAGGTCAGCGGGCCCGAATGTTCTTACGGCATCTATCTGCAGACGGTGACGTCGTCCTTGGTTGACAACAACACCATCTCTGGGGCGGAGGACGGCCTCCACTACTACTATGATGTTGACACCACTGTGAGCGAGAACAATACCTTCATCGACTGCTCCTGTGCCATCTACGTTTACGATTGCGACAGTGGCAGCCTCGACTTCCATTGCAACCAGATCGCAGGCTCGGATTACGGCCTGCAGCTCCAAGCCAGCGGCAACATCCACGCGTTCGGGAACACGATCGACGGGGCTACGGACGGCGTGGACGTCTTCAGTAGCCATGACATTCTGCTGGACAACAACACCATCACCAATTGTACGTCCGTGTGGTCCCGGAGAATTCCGGCAGCGGCTGCGTGATCCAATACAACACGTTCGATCATTGCGTGGAGGCGGTGGACGTTCAATGCGACAGTGTGCACATCATCGGCAACATTGTGGAAAACACAGAGACCGCTTTCTTTGTCCATTCGTACAATAACAACCAAGAGATAACGGGAAATGACCTGGTCGATTGCGGCAAAGGGGTCTATGTGGAAAGCTACAGCACTGGCAGCCTCATTGACGGGAATCACATGGCGGGGATCTCCGAGATCGGCATAGACATCGAGACCGCGGGGAACACCATCGTTACCGGCAACAACATCTCCGGTTCCGGGATAGGCATATACGTCCAAGGCGACGACCAGTATGCATTGGTACACGGTTACATCGGCCAGAACGTCGTCTGCATGAACGGTACTGGAATCCAGATCGACGGCTGGGCATCTTTCGACGTGTTCGGGAACACCCTTAGATCATGCCTGGCGGACGGCATAATGCTGACCGGTACGCAGAACAACACGCTTTACGCCAACGTACTGACCCGCTGCTCCATCGATATGGAGGGCAGCGCTGCCACGTTCATCTACCAGGACATACCGATCAACAACACGGTCAACGGAATGCCGGTGTACTACTATTCGTCCTATAACGGGACATCGTTAGTCGGCGTCCATGCCCCTTCCGATGCCGGCGAGCTGATCTATGGCGATCTGAACGGTTTCGTCGTTGGTGATGTAGAACTCAGCAATCAGACATCGGCGCTGATCACTGGGTACTGTGACAACTTTAACGTGACAGGATGCATGTTCGGCAACGATACCCCCAATGCGTTCAGGGCCCAGAACTGTTATTCTGTTTCTATCCAGTCCAACCATTTCTTGAATGACAAGGTTGGATTCGAAGTGGACGATTCCACGAATACCTACCCGATCAACAACCAGTTCCTGGTTTGCGGGACCGGTATCAGACTGGATGGAAGTAGCAATGAGATTAGCGCGAACGAACTGATTGGTTGTGTCAACGGGATAGCGAGCTATTCCAACAACAATTACATCCATGACAATCAGTTCGCCAACTGCTCGAACTCTGGTTACTACGGTTCGAACAGCAACGATGAGGTCGAGAACAATGTGTTCAACACCTCTGTCCACGGTGTTTATCTTGAAAGCGCCACGCTGACGGTCCAGACGAACAATTTCACCGATTGCGATTATGGCGTGTACGCCATGAACTGCTACGGACTGGTCTCTGACAACATCGTCGCCGGCTGCGGTGTCGGGATCGGTTGCTACGCGGACTATGGTTCCAGCATCGATAGCAACATCGTCAACGATTGCAATGGCACCGGGATATTGTCCTCAGCGGTCTTTTCCCAGGGCTACGTGACCGATTCGGGGTCCGGGACCAGGATCTCTGAGAACACGGTAGGGAACTGCACCGTGGACATAGGCATCATAGCGACGGATGAATGTGAGGTCAGCCGCAACACGGTCTTCGGCGGGCAGACAGGCATTCTGGTGAACGGCTCACAAGATGCAGATATCAACGATAACCTGGTCCAAGGCGCCTTTGACGGCATCATGGTAGAGGGCTCCAGATCATCCAGCGAGGCGAAGACCGCCCCTGCCGGGGGAGATGAGTCGGCCGGTATCGACGGGAACACCATATCAGGCTCGGGCCACATCGGCATATCCCTGATGTCGAGCATCGGGGTGCCGGTCACCAATAATCTGATCACTGACAGCGTTTCCTACGGACTCCTGTCTAACCTGTCATATGGGTGTACCATCGACCTGAACCGGTTCATCGACAACAATGGGGCCGGAGCGATCTACTCCTCAGAGCACGTCCAGGCCTATGACGATGGTTTCGTGTACGCCGACCGTGACCCGCCAGTTTACGACAGTTGCGATCCTTACGACGGTTACATAACCGCGGACAACGAAGTGGACCTCGATTGGGAGGTTTACGACGACGGCTCCGGCATGGCTTCCAGCCGCATAAGCGTTGACGGAGGCCCGTTCATGCAGCCCGATTACTGGGAACAGGACTATGGAAGTACCTGGGAAGGCTATGCCGAATACACCGAAATGAGCGAGGGAAACCATATCTTCGAGATATGCTCCACCGACAACAGCGGTAACCAGGCGTTCAAGTTCGTGAACGTCACGGTCGATTACAGCTACGATGGCCCGACCTTCGATGAGTGGGAGCCCAGCGACGGCCGTACCGCGAGCCTGACCGGGGACTACTTTGACTGGTGGGTCTGCGAGGGCGATTACGCGGTAACCGGCTGCGATCTCCTTATCGACGGCAGCAGCGTCGCGAAGAGCTCGTGGTCATATTCGTATGGTGAATGGTACGGAGAATCGTACAGCTTCGACACGTACGAACTTGCCGCCGGATGGCACCAGATCGAGATAGTGGCCACCGATTCCCACGGGAACGTGGCCACCATGACCGAGCACATCAACCTGGTGGCCGGTAAATCCGGCCCAATCGCTCCGGAAAAGAAGGGCAGTAGCCAGAGCGGTTCCAACACCAACTCCTGGAGCATTAACCTGGACACCGAACTGGGTAACTACTGGAGCGACTGGCTGAACCCGGACGCGAACCATGACAGCATCGTCGACATGCCATACCACATCGCCGGTGCCAACGTCACCGACCGCGCGCCGCTGGCCTATCTGGTCGCGATCCCATGCATAACGTATGTGGATCCTGAGAGCGGCTACGTCTATCTTGGATGGACGACCAACTACTCGCTGATCAACTCCAACGGGTCCGATCTGTTCCGGAACTCCACCGACGGCAACGAGGTGTTCCCCGCCAGCGGCGGATGGTACCAAGACCTTGCCATCGTCCCGTACGGCAACTACACTTACTCGGTCAGGGTGGACGATAACGGATTCGTGGGCATGACCAGCGCATCGGTGAACGTCCGGATCCCGGACAGCATACCGCCCGAACTTCAGATCGTCTCGCCCATAGAGGATGATTATGTCGGTCATGCGAACGTCTCGTGGGTCGGGAACGACTACGAGTCGGGCATAGACCACTACGAGGTCAGCCTGAACGAGGGCGACCCGATGAACGTCGGGCTTGCCACCAATCATTCGTTCACCGACGCTCAGTCCGGCTGGAACACGGTGTACGTCACCGCTTACGACGTCGCCGGAAACTCGGTGACAGAGCAGGTGGATTTCTACCTGGACAACACCGGACCAGCAGTGGTCCTCTTTTCGCCGACCAACGGCTTCATGTCCAATGCGGACGACAGCGGTGTCGTCCACTTTGGATGGACCGCAGCTGACGCCGACACCGATGTCAGTTCGGTGTGGATGGTCATCAACGGTTCCGAACCGGTCAACGTCACCGCGTACCAAGGTTCGATGAACCTTCCGATGGCAGACGGCAATTACACCGTGGAGTTCTACGCCATCGACTCGGTGGGAAACGTGGGCACCAGTTCATCGGTGAGCTTCACCGTTGACACCGTGGCCCCGACAGTGAGCATAAGCTCGCCATCCGACCAATCCTATGTGGGAGGGAGCAGCTGCAACCTGGTATGGACGGCCCAAGACTCAGGATCTGGGATCGACTCGTTCCAGGTGTACGTCAACGGCATCTTCTACGAGGGGACATCAGCCCATTCGATGGAGATCACCGGCCTGTCGCCTGGCTATAACCTCCTGGAGGTCTTGGCCTACGATAACGCCAGCAACTACAACTCCGCCTCGGTGGGGATTACCGTCGACACTCAAGCCCCAGCAGTGCAGATAACCTACCCGCTGGATGGAATGATCTTCGACGGCACCTATGAGGGAACGGTCCATGCTTACTGGAACGCATGGGACAACCAGACCGGCATCTCGCACATCGATGTGCGCCTGGATGACGGCAACTGGGCAGCGGTCGGGCACGCATCCGATCTCGTGTTCTCGAACGTTGCGGACGGGAACCACACGCTCACGGTCCGGGCATATGATATGGCCGGGCTCATGGGCCAGACCCAGGTCCAGTTCGTATTCGACTCGACCGCTCCGGTGATATCGATCACTTCCCCTTCGCAGGGGGCCTACCTGAACACCGCCAACGTCAATGTCAACTGGACAGCGCATGACGCCTCGACCAGCATCGTCAGTTACCAGTACGATCTGGATGGCCAGCCCGTTTCCGGCGCCCTCGGGACGTCGTTCGAACTGACCCAACTGACCGAAGGGACGCACACGTTCACCGTCAATGCATTTGACCAGGCGAGCAACGAGGCCTCGGCCTCGGTGACCTTCTACGTGGACGTTACGCGACCTAATGTGCATATAACCGCCCCAATCGCGGAGGCCGACATCAACCAGTCGTCCTACGAATTCGTTTGGAACGGGAATGACTCGGGGTCAGGCATCGCCGGTTACCAGTACAAGCTGGACGTTGCACCATGGTCCCAGATAAGCACTGGCCAGTCCGTAACACTGACCGGCCTGACCGATGGCGTGCACGGGTTCTTTGTCAGAGCGATCGACAGGGCGGGAAATGTGGGATTGGCGTCGCCCGTTGGATTCTATCTCGACGCCACAGCACCAGTGCTGACGATCACATCTCCGGTCGAAGGTAAGGCATACAACCTCACCACCGGGAACGACGTCAACATAACCTGGTCCGGTGTGGATGAGCCCTTCGGTATCGACCACTATTCGGTCTTCATCAACGGAGAGTGCATGGGCGCACAGACGGCGTCCTTCCTGTCCTTCCCCGACATGCCGGAAGGCACCTACCAGATAGAGGTGCGTGCTTTCGACCACTTTGGGAACGTGGGTCAGAGCACCGTCAACATGACCGTCGATATGACGGCACCGACACTGACCATAGACGCCCCGACCGAGAGTATCTACAACGTTACCTCGATGGAAGCATCCTGGACGGGCAGCGACAGCGGCTCCGGCATCGCCGGATACCAGTATTCGCTGGATGGTCTCTCTTGGTCGGAGATGGGGCAGCTCAGTAACGTCGTACTGACCGGCCTGACCGACGGAAACCACACCTTCCTGGTGAGGGCGATGGACAAGGCCGGAAACACGGTCCAGACCAGCGTGAACTTCACCGTGGACGCCAGCGCGCCCACGCTGACCATCACTTCCCCGGCGGAGGGTAGCTACTTCAACCATACCGCCGGCAACGATGTGACCGTCACCTGGTCCAGTTCTGACGAGATCACCGGTGTCACCCACTACATGGTCAGGGTAAACGGGGGCAGCTCGAACCAGCAGACCTCCGCGTCTGTGCCTGCTACCTCGCCGGCCTGGCAGACGGTGTCTACCGGGTCGACGTACGGTCATGCGACGGGGCCGGGACATCGCCCAGACCAGCGTGAACTTCACCGTCGATGTGACGGCGCCGGCGCTGGTCATATCCTCGCCAAGCTCCTCGACCTACAACGTCAACGAGATCGAGGCCGCTCGTCTGGCAGCGACGCAACCTCCGGATGCGAGTTCAGCTACCGGCTGGACTCTGGTGCATGGTCCGTAGCGAGCGCCGCCCTGGGCGCCACCCTGTCCTCCCTTGGCCGAAGGCGAGCATGCCTTGCAGGTTCGGGCCACTGACGGAGCTGGCAACAGCGTCACCGGCATCGGTGACCTTCTCCGTCGATTCGGTGAGGCCGGTGATCCTGTCGTACAGCCCGGACGGTCTCAACGTCTCGATCGGAAGCAATGTAACGGTGACGTTCTCGGAGGCGATGAACCGGACCTCGCTGGTCCTGAGCGTCGAGGGTGTGGCCGGAACGATGACCGGAGCAACAACACGGTCATTTTCGACCCGACCGATGCGTTGTCGCACCTGGTCCAGTACACCGTGACTGTTTCCGGAACGGACAAGGCTGGGAACCCGGTCTCGAAGTCCTGGACCTTCACCACCATCGGTTACCAGGGTGAACTGAAGGGCGTGATGATGGACGCGAACGGAGTGCCCATGGCCAACGCGCATCTGCGGCTGAGCAATGGCATGACCACGACCACTGACGCGAACGGGAATTTCGAGTTCGATGGCCTGGCCCCGGGTGATTACACCATCACCGTCAGCCGCGATGGCTACGCCGATACGACCATGTGGATGCGACCGTAGGCATGGACCAGAACAAGGACATGGGTCCATCAACGTCGCCATGAGCCCGGTCGCCCGAAACCAACTGGTTGCCATTCATCGTGGCGGGTCTGCTGAGCGGACTGGTGGTCTGGTCCTCGTCATAGTGGTGGTCCGGAAGAGGCGCCGCAAGGAACAGTGACGGTGCGGGAACAAGACCGCAAACCTTTTCCATTATTTATTTTTCAATCGATCGGATGTCCTGACTAGATCAGTTGCTGCTATTGCGCGGATGCCTGGTCTGCTGCCACTCTCCAGGCGGTTCGTTCCTTGCTCTGAAAGCGTTGCTGGGCCTGTGCCCAGTCATCACTCCTTGATGAACGCCAGCAGGTCCTCGTTGACCTTGTCCTTGAGGGTCGAGCAAAGCCCGTGCGGAGCCCCGGGATATATCTTCAGTTTTGCCCCCTTTATGATCTTGGAGGACAGCATAGCCGAGTCGCCGATCGGCACGATCTGGTCATCGTCCCCGTGAATGATCAGGGTGGGCACGTGTGAACTTCTTCAGGTCCTCG